>NZ_JBNYXR010000015.1:0-148757 GCF_051380805.1 Janthinobacterium paucivorans | reverse complement strand
GTGCTGAAACTGGTGGGACGATCTCGGTGGCAAACCGCCGATCAACTCGTCAAGCACAGCTTTGGCCCGAAACAGGGCCATGCTGCGACGAGGAATATGATCGCACGAAACTAAACAGTTAGTAAATTTTCATGTTGATTTTGTTTGAATTTAGTGCATTTTTTACACCTACGGCAAACATATCATTGTTCGATTGAAATGCGTCAAAATGCGTCAAATCGCATGCCCCCTCTTCGCCCCGCCGCGCCAGTCCTCATGCGCCTTCGGCCATGGCGCACATTTGAGTCAAAAGACCCCTATATAGCGGGCAGGTGTGGAGGGGGGACAACTGCGCGCGCCGGGCCGAAATGGGCCTTTTTCTTGCATCCATAGCAACTTCATTCGTCGGGACGTGAAAAAGCCGCCTCGGGGGCGGCCTGTGCGGTAACTTGGGCGCTCCGGCGCGGCTGGGCTATCGCGGCCCTGCCCTGCCGGCTAGCGCGGCGTGTCGGTCATCCTGTGCGGCCGGCGCGGGCCTTGGCCGCTTGCTCCTTCTCGTAGTCGTCGCGGCAGTCCACGTTGCAGAACAGCAACGCGGGCGCCAGCGGCTCGTCGCAGTAGTGGCAGCAGCCGTGCGCCACCAGAGCGGGCCGGCGCCGCACGGCGGCCAAGCCGCGCGCCACCTCGGCAAAGATGATCTTGTCGGTGTTGTCGATATGGTCGCTCATGCCGTGCCCTCCCCGCCCGTGGCCAGGTCATACGGGGCGAACCTCACCACTTCCACCCCGGCCCACTCGTTGATGGCCATGAACTGCGACTGCAGCGGCACCAGCTCGTTGCGCGCGAAGACGCGCGCGGCAGGCTCGACGGCGCCGAAGCCGCCGGCATTGTTCGGCAGGATGCCCATCAGTTGCGGCGGCACGCGGTGCGCGGCCAGTTGGTCGTCGCGCGTGACGCTCTTGATGTTGAAAAACTCGTCCTTGGCGGCCACGTCCGACACGGGCAAAATCTGGATGCCGTCCTTCTTGCCGTTCGGCGCGTACATGAACAGGTTGCGGAAGTTGCCCGGCCCCTTGCTGTCGCGCATGGCCTAGCGCAGGCTGTCCACGTCCTGCGTGTTGGCGGCGGAGTCGGTCATATAGAAAACAAAGCCCGCATGCGAGCCGTTCTTGTAGTACTTGCGGCGGAACAGGGTGGCCGCCTCGTTGAGCCAGGCCGATTGCAGCGCGCTCAGGTACTGCGGCACGCCGTACAGCTCCTGGTTGACGTCCGGTTCCATCAGGTGGAACACGCGGCCCTTGTCAAACTGGTGCACAGCCTGATAGCCGTTCACAAAGAAATACGTATCGAGGTCGACGCCGCTCCGCATGTACTTGGCCAGGGCGTGCTGGTACGCCAGCGCCTTGCCGCTGCGGCTGGGCCGGTCTTCCAGGTAGGCATTGCCGAACGTCAGGAAATCCAGAGCCATGCGCTTGAAGGCGTCACGCGACAGGTACGTATCAGCAGCGCTTATAAACTGCTACTCAGGGGGGGCGGCGAAAAGGCTCTCCGCCGAAAAGAATCCCGATCTGCAGCCGGAGATCAAAAAATTCTGGTTCTATGACCTACGGGAAAAAGTTGCGGACGACACCTCGGACCAACACGGCGACCAGGCAGCCAGCGATCTTTTAGGGCACGATAGCGTGAGGACCATGCAACGGCTTTACTTACGACGCGGGAAGATCGTCGAGCCGACGCGGTAAGCCGCCTTGCATGCCTGCTTACGCAGGGCCAAGCAAGGACGCGGAGATGAAGCCCTCGTTCGATAGCGCGTTGATGGCCCCGCGAAGCAGGTAGTTATTCGTAAAGCACATCGTGTACTGGCGTGCGCCAGGCTTAATGGGCTGCAGCATCTTACCTTCCACCAGGCGCTTGATCTGGTAGGTGCGCTGAGCTGGATTTAGCCCAGGCATCACCTTGGCCAGATCCCCAGATTTCGCGGTGCCCAGCTTTACCACCTCAAGCAAAATCGCCTGTTCCTCATGCGTTATCAGTTGCCGCTGGACCGAATAGGCAAGCGCGGGAATCAGGATCTTTTCCTTCAAGAAAGTGTAGTCCGTCAGCCGGTCAACTTTTTGCAGTTCATCCAGGATGCCTTGCAAAACGTAGGTGCACCAGCGATCCAGGCTTTCATCCGTCCCCTTGTCGGCGCAAGACAGCATCGCATAGTAGCGCTCGCGGTCATTGCAAAAAACAGCGGTCGGGTTCAACACCCGCCCGCCGGTTTTGACATTGAAGCCATACTTGATCAGAAGTGCATAGGTCATCAAACGCACGACGCGCCCATTGCCGTTACTAAACGGGTGAATCCAGCCAAAACGATGATGTGCCAACGCAACCTTGATCAAGGCATACTTGGGAGGATCATCTCGATTGATGAACCCCATCAGCTCTTCCATGTAACCAGGTACAAGGACAGGATCTGGCGGAAGGTGGTCTGACTTCGCAATGCGGACCGCTCCCGTTCGATATGCGCCAGGCGTGCGGTCGCCCTCTCTCTCCAGGTCATGCACTGCCAGGGCGTGCAGCTCCCGGATGAAGTGTTCCGAGACCGCGGAATTCGGCGTCACCACATCCTCGATATACTGCATCGCCTTTTCGATGTTGGAGATCTCGCGCACCTGGTCGCTATCGTTCGTGCCCCCTTCCACCGAAGTCTCGACGTAGTCTGCAAGAGTCGTATGGTTGCCCTCGATTCGCGCAGACCCGAGGCTTTCCAGCATGTGGAAAATATGCTTGAGCTGGAAGAAGGTTGACGCGGGCGTTGTGCCCCCAAGTTGCAATCGCCGCAAGTGTTCCAGTTCCGTTAGAACATCGACAAGCGGTGAGTCGAACGAAGGATTTAAAAGTTTCAGGTCAAAGTGGTGGAAGTCTGGCATAGCGATCCTGCTTTTCTTAAATGACGCCAAGGATTAAGTTTAATTTTCAAGATAATACACCTAAAAATCATATACTTACGCGTCATCGCTGAATATCACATATGTAATAATCCAAACTCACAAGTCAAGACATCTAAAATTCCGGGTAGGATTGTGGCTTTTAATGCAAGTTTCTCATGCGCGAACAGATGGAGAAATTGCTTATACAACAATTGAAATGAGTGAAATTTGTTGCGCAAAAGGCAATCTAGCCATGGCCCTGAAAAGCTCGCCTGAGCGCCTTTTGTGGAGCAATTTTTGCTTTGTAGAGCGGCGAAAACAGTTTTCCGCCGTTTTTCATTGGAGCGGGTGAAGGGAATCGAACCCTCGTCGTAAGCTTGGGAAGCTTCTGCTCTACCATTGAGCTACACCCGCGAAGCCTGTATTTTACGCGGGTTTCACTGCTATTGGCAACGTTGCAGGACGTTCTCAAAGGTCAAGTCCCACACCTTTTCCTGTGAGGTGCCGCCATGGCAAAAATTGATCAACATTTGACCACCCAAGAGCGCGCAGTCGGCATGACCATGCGCGACGACCTATGTGTATACTCAGCAAATAGCCTCGCTACAACACCCGAGCAATACTGTTAATTAACCCAATATAGCGCTTGGAGTTTAGAACTGCCCGTTCAGTCAGGTCGTCCATCGACGCTTGCACACTCGGGGACGCCTGTGAATTCGTTCAAGTGAGCAAAGGAAAGTAAAATGATTTTAGTGACCGGCGGCGCCGGCTTCATCGGCTCCAACTTTGTACGCGACTGGCTGGCGCTCAACGATGAGCCTATCATCAACCTCGATAAACTGACTTACGCTGGCAACCTCAGCAATCTGGGCAGCCTTGAGCAAGACCCACGACATATTTTTGTACGTGGCGATATCTGCGATACCGTTCTTATCTCGCGCTTGCTGGCAGAACACCAGCCGCGCGCCGTCGTGCATTTTGCGGCGGAAAGCCATGTCGACCGGTCGATCCATAGCCCCGGTGAATTCATCGCGACCAACGTCAACGGCACTTTCAGTTTGCTCGAAGCGGCGCGCGCTTACTGGTCTGGCCTGACAGGCGAAGCCAAGGACAACTTCCGCTTCCTGCACGTCTCGACCGACGAGGTATATGGCACCCTGGGACCGAATGACCCGCCATTCACCGAAACAACCCCCTATGCGCCAAACAGCCCATATTCGGCCTCGAAAGCAGCGTCCGACCATCTGGTACGCGCCTATTTCCATACGTATGGCATGCCGATGCTGACGACGAACTGCTCGAACAACTATGGCTCTTTCCATTTCCCGGAAAAACTGATTCCCCTCATCATCAGCAACGCCCGTGCCGGCAAGCCCTTGCCTATCTACGGCGATGGCATGCAAGTACGCGACTGGCTGTATGTGGGCGACCATTGCGCGGCGATTCGCCGCGTGCTGGAAGCAGGACGCCTGGGCGAGGTCTACAACGTGGGCGGCTGGAATGAAATGGCCAATCTGGAAGTCGTGCACACCCTGTGCGACATCCTCGATGCGCTAGACCCGAAAGCATCCGGCAGCTATCGCGAACAAATAACCTATGTACAAGATCGCCCCGGCCATGACCGCCGCTATGCCATCGACGCGCGCAAGATCGAGCGCGAACTGGGCTGGAAACCGGCTGAAACTTTTGCCACGGGCATACGCAAGACCGTACAGTGGTACCTGGACAACCAAGCCTGGGTGCGCGACGTGCAGTCGGGCGATTATCTGAAGTGGGTAGAGAAAAATTACGCCGCACGTGACACGGCCCAGGAGCAGCAATAATGAAAAAAAATATCGAACGCAAAGGTATCATCCTGGCAGGTGGCTCAGGCACGCGCCTGTACCCCGTGACCATGGCCATATCGAAGCAACTGCTGCCCGTGTATGACAAGCCGATGATTTATTATCCGCTGACCACCCTGATGCTGGCAGGCATACGCGATATCCTGATCATCTCCACGCCACAAGATACGCCACGCTTCCAGGAGTTGCTCGGTGACGGCAGCCAATGGGGCATCAGCCTGACCTATGCCGTACAGCCCAACCCCGACGGCCTAGCGCAAGCGTTCATCATTGGCCGTAAATTCGTCGGCGATGCACTATCGGCGCTTATTTTAGGCGACAACATTTTTTACGGTAACGACTTCGAAGCGCAATTGCGGCAAGCATCGACACGCACCAGCGGCTCGACCGTGTTCGCCTACCATGTGACCGACCCGGAACGCTATGGCGTGGTCGACTTCGACGCTCAACGGCGCGCCGTCAGTATCGAAGAAAAGCCGCTCAAGCCAAAATCGAACTATGCCGTCACCGGCCTGTATTTCTACGACAGCCAGGTGTGCGATATTGCCGCCGGCATCGCACCATCAGTGCGCGGCGAACTGGAAATTACCGACGTCAATCGGGTTTATCTGGAACGCGGCCAGTTGAACGTTCAAATGATGCGGCGCGGCATGGCCTGGCTCGATACCGGTACGCATGAATCCTTGCTGGAAGCGGGTCAGTTCATCGCCACCATCGAAAACCGCCAGGGTTTGAAAGTGGCTTGTCCTGAGGAAATCGCCTATCGCAAAGGCTATATCAATAGCGCCCAACTCGAGAAATTGGCCCTGCCATTGAAGAAGAACGCCTATGGTCAATATCTGTTGCGGCTGCTCAACGACAAGATATTCTGAGGTGCGCAGCGCTTTCTACCTAGTTCATACCATGCCGAAATACCATGCAAATCCAGAACACAACCATTCCTGACGTGCTCATACTCGAACCGACCGTGTTCGACGACGACCGCGGCTTTTTCTATGAAAGCTTCAACCAGAAGCGCTTTGCCGAACTGACCGGCGTTACACGACCTTTCGTGCAGGACAATCATTCCAAGTCGACCAGGGGCGTCTTGCGCGGCCTGCATTATCAGATCCAGCAACCGCAGGGAAAATTGGTACGCGTCATCGCTGGCGCCGTGTTCGACGTCGTCGTTGACCTGCGCAAAAGCTCGCCAACCTTCGGCCACTGGGTTGGCGTAGTCCTGTCGGCCGCCAACAAACGCCAGCTATGGATACCTGAAGGTTTCGCCCACGGCTTCCTGGTCACCAGCGACAGCGCAGAGTACCTGTACAAGACCACCGACTATTGGGCGCCGCAATTCGAGCGCAGCATCCTGTGGAATGACCCGGCAATCGGCATCGACTGGCCGCTGGACGGCGAACCACTATTGTCGGGCAAGGATGGCGCTGCGACATTGCTGGCCAATGCCGACCTCTTCGCCTAAGTACGATAAAACTGCCGCTCCACCACTCACGCGAGCAAATATGAGCCGTATCTTAATAACAGGAAAAACCGGCCAAGTCGGCCACGAACTCGAACGCAGCCTGCAAGGTCTGGGCGAGATCATCGCGCTAGAGCGCAGCCAGATGGACTTGGCCGATCTGGACCAGGTGCGCGATGTGATCCGCCGTATCAAGCCGACGCTGATCGTCAACCCGGCCGCCTACACCGCCGTCGACAAGGCCGAAAGCGAGCCTGAACTGGCACTGCGCATCAATGGCGAGGCGCCGGGCGTGATGGCGGAAGAAGCGAAAAAGCTGGGCGCCGCGATGATCCATTACAGCACCGACTATGTGTTTGATGGCTCGAAAGATAGTCCCTACGTCGAAACTGATCCAACCTGCCCGATCAATGTCTACGGCCGCAGCAAACTGGCCGGCGAACAGGCGATCCAGGCCACCGGCATTGCGCACCTTATTTTGCGCACAAGTTGGGTCTATAGCACGCACGGCAAGAACTTTCTGTTGACCATGCTGCGCCTGGCAAAGGAGCGCGAAGAACTCAGTATCGTATCCGATCAGTTTGGTGCACCGACATGGAGCCGTACCATTGCCGATACCACGGCGCAAATCGTGGCGCAAAGCCTGGCGGCAAGAGACCTGCAAGCATGGTGGCAAGCACACTCCGGGCTATATCATTTGACGGCACAGGGAAAGACCAGTTGGTTCGGTTTTACTGAAGCAATCATGGCCCATGCATCGATCAATCAAAAGCCCAAGCTCAAGCCTATCCTGGCCAAAGACTATCCGGTTCCCGCGAAACGCCCGAGCAATTCCCTACTGTCGTCGCAACGCCTGATCGATACTTTTTGCGGTCTGCCTGAATGGCAGGAAGCGTTGAAGCTGTGCCGGGACTGAAGCGGTAGCCGATCTAAAAGATCGCTCACCGAATTTCAACATTGTTTTCTTGTAGTAAATGCTTAACTTGCCCCCTCTATTTCCTACACCTGTCAGTGCGGGGCAAACGCAGCCTGCGGCCATACAGCACGCTGTAACACTCACTTCAAGCTGCCAAACACTTTGCCGATTATCTTGCTGCCGTAAGCGAGCGGATTACTGCGGATGGCTTTTTCTTCCTCGCCTATCATCAGGTACAGGCCGTCAATCGCCCGGTCGGTCACGTAAGCTTCCACCGTCGATTGCTGCGGTGGCACCAGTCCGGTCTTGCCGATCTGGCTCATGGTACTGTTGTATTTGCTGGCCAGACCGGAACGGTCGGTGACGGATTTCACGATGGGCATGAATTTGACAGCGAGCGGCGCCGATGTTTTCTGGCGAAAAAAGTCCGTCACCGATGTATCGCCACCGGACAGGATATTTTTCGCATCGCTCACGCTCATCGACTTGACCGCATCGAGCAGCAAAGGCTTGGCCATGGGCACGGCCGATTCGGCGGCACGGTTCATCGCCACCACCAGATCGTCCAATTGCTGGCCGCGGCCCGTCATTTTCAGTAAAGGCTGGGCTTGCTCCAGGATGCCGGGCAGCTTGATCTTGACCTTGTCGTTGTTCAGGAAGCCGTTCTCGACGCCCAGTTTCGATACGGCGGCAGCGGAACCGGTTTCCAGTGCCGCTTTCAAGCCATTGCTGGCATCCTTGTTGCTGAGGGCATCGAAGACATTGGCGGCGCTGGCGCCAGACGACAGCAGCGCCAACGCACACAGGATGACGGCCGGACGGCCAGGGAAAGGGTTCAGGCGCATGGTTTTCCTATTGTAAAGAATGTATAGACCACCTTCTTGTGGAACCTTAGCACATCAAAACTGCAAATGCTGCAGCATTTTTTGTGAGCGGAACAAACAAGGGGGCTGCAGATGGCGCAGGGGCAGGACACTACCGCACCTGCTGTTATAGCCGCGCACGCTAACGGCGGCGGCGAAGCTTAGCCGGCGATCACCGCCAGATGTTCGCGCACGCGCGCCAGATCCGTTTCACGCATGCGCGCCGCTGTCTGGCGCAAGGATTTTTCCGCACCGGCTACGCCGGCCGCCTCGGCCATCGACAACCAGATATACGCCTGCTGCAAGTCGAGCGGACCGCCCTGGCCGCTGGCCGCCATCAGGCCCAGGTTCATTTGCGCCCGTGCATGCCCCTGGCGCGCGGCCAGCGCATACCAATCCCAGGCGGCAGCATAATCCTGCGGTACATCCTGGCCATTATCATGCCGCAGGCCAAGCGCAAACTGGGCCAGGCTGTGGCCCTGCGCGGCGGCGCGGCAATAGCAGGCGCAGGCCAGCTGGCTATCGGGCGCCGGGCCATCGTCGCGGTCGTGCAAGACGCCCTGCATGTATTGCGCCGGCGCGTAATCTTGCTCGGCGGCGCGGCGGTACCACTCCAGCGCCAGCGCCAAATCCTGCGGCACACCCTGGCCATGTTCATAGCGCAGGCCGAGGTCGAACTGCGCTCGCACGTGTCCCTGGTCGGCTGCCTTGCGATACCAGAAGATGGCTTCCTGCGCATCGACTGGCGTACCCTGCCCATGCTCATGCAACAGTCCCAGCTGATACTGCGCGGCGGGAAAGCCCTGCGCGGCCGCCTGGCGGTAGAACACCTGCGCCTGGGTATAGTCTTGCGCGCCATGTTCATGGTGCAGGCCCAGGTTGTGCTGGGCCGCCGCGTGGCCCTGCCCTGCCGCCTTGCTATACCAGTCGAGTGCGGCCTGCTTATCGCAGGGCACGCCCTGGCCATTGTCGTAAATCAGGCCCAGATTGAACTGTGAACTGGCGTGGCCTTGCTCGGCGGCGCGCCGGTACCAGCTGATCGCCTGTCCGCTGTCCTGCGCCAGCACGTCACCGTTTTCATAGCGCAGCGCCAGGTTGAACTGGGCCGGCGCATAGCCCTGCTCGGCCGCTTTGCGCAGCCAGGCAGTCGCCTGCTGGCGGTCCTGTCGCACGCCCTGACCATTGTCATAGCGCAGGCCCAGGTTGAACTGGGCGCGCGCATAACCCTGCTCGGCAGCCTTGCGGTACCAATTGATGGCTTGCACGAAATCCTGCGGCACGCCCTTGCCATTGTCATACATCATGCCCAGATTATTTTGCGCGCCGGCGTCGCCCTGCTCGGCCGCGCGGCTGAACCACAGCATGGCTAGCGCGCTATCTTGCGCCATACCCTGGCCCTTGGCATACAGCCAGCCCAGGTTGTACTGCGCCGCCGCATAACCCTGCTCGGCCGCCTTCTGGTACCAGTGCGCAGCCTGCACAAAATCCTGTGCCACGCCCTGCCCCTTCTGGCACATGACGCCCAGGTTGTATTGCGCATGCTCGAGCCCCTGCGCGGCAGCCAGGCGATACCAATGCAATGCCTGCGCATAGCTTTGTTCGATACCCTGGCCGTTGAAATACATGAAGCCCAGGCTGTGCTGGGCATTCGCATTGCCCTTCTCGGCCAGTCCTTTCAGGCGCAGGTAATCGGCAGTGTAGCGAGGGTCGGCAGTGTAGCGAGGATCGGCTGGCGGCATGGATCAGGCCTCGATAGCCAGCGGCTGTAGTGTGTCCGATCCAACATCGGCGATCAGGCGGTTCTGCTCTTGCAGCACGCCGATGAAGCTGCCCAGGGAAATGGGCCGGTGGTACAGATAGCCCTGCATCGTGGTGCAGCCCTTGTCCTGCAGATAACGCGCCTGGCTTTCCGTTTCCACGCCTTCGGCAATCAGGTGCAGGCCCAGTCCGCGCGCGATCGAGATGATGGCCAGGATGACGGGATAGTGTCCGTGCTCGTCGTGGACTTCCTTGACGAAGGACTGATCAATCTTGATGGTGTGGATGGGGAAGCGGTGCAGATACGACAGCGAGGAATAGCCGGTGCCGAAATCGTCGATGGCGACCGACACGCCCAGCTGGCATAGCTTGTTCAACTGCTCGATCGCATATTGCGGATTGCGGATGCAGATGTTTTCCGTGATTTCCACTTCGATCTTTCCCGGCGCGATGCCATAGCGCGTCAGCGCGCCGCGCATCTTTTCGAAAAAGTCGCCCCGGTCCAGGTATTGCGGCGACAAATTGAGCGACAGGCGCACGGCTTCGCCACCGGCCGCGTTCCACTGCACCAGATCGCGGCACAAGGCGCCCAGCATCCAGTCCGAGATCGGCAGCATCAAGCCGTTTTCCTCGGCAAACGGCAGGAATTCGCCGGCCGTCAGCAAGCCCCGCTGCGGATGGTTCCAGCGCATCAGGCCTTCGGCGCCAACGATGCGGCCCGTCGTCACATCCACCTGCGGCTGGTAATACATTTCCAGCTGGTTCAGCTCCAGCGCCTTGCGCAAGCTCTGCTCGAGCGCGATCTTCTGGTGCGACACATCGAGCATCGATTCATGATAAAAACTATGGCCGTTCTTGCCCAACGCCTTGACCTGATACATGGCAATGTCGGCATGGCGCAACAGCTCGTCGATGGTCTCGCCGTCGCCCGGATAGATGGCGATGCCGATGGACGCCGAAATATGCACCTGGTTGCCATCGAGGTCGAAAGGCTGGTGCAGGCATTCAAGGAATTTGTCGGCGATCAGGCGCGCATCCTGGCGGTCGCGCAGTTCCGGTAGAACGATGGTGAACTCATCGCCACCCTGGCGCGCCAGCGTATCGCCGCGGCGCAAACAATCCTTCAGGCGCAGCGCCACCTGCTGCAGCAACTCATCGCCCTTGACGTGGCCCAGGGTATCGTTGACCAGCTTGAAGCGATCCAGATCGATGAACATCACGGCCAGTTCCGTCAGCTTGCGCCGCGCCTGGATCACGGCCAGGCCCAGGCGATCATTGAACAGCATGCGGTTCGGCAGGTCCGTCAGGATATCGTGATAAGCCTGATAAGAAATGACTTCCTCGGCGCGCTTGCGGTCGGTGATGTCGCGCGCCACGCCGTAGGTGCCAAAGTATTCCTGCTTCCGGGCCTCGTGATCGAGGCTGTGCATGCCGATCGAATTGAGCGGAATCGTCATCAGGGTATTGTTGAAGGTGCGGTCGCTGCCGCTGCCGCTATGGCACTTCAGGCGCAGTTCCACATTGCGCGAGGCGCGCTCGTCGAGACGGCGCTCATTGAAGGCATAGCGCGCCCGCTCCTGATCTTCATCGTGCACGAGGATCGAATAATGGCTGCCGATCAGCTCTTCGCGGCTAAAGCCCAGCAACTGGTGCACCCTGTCGTTGATGAAGGTAATGCGGCCTTCGTGGTTCAAGGTGTAGATGATGTCGGGCGAGCTGTCGACCAGATAGCGGTACATCTTTTCCGAGTTTTCCAGCTGCAGCGCGATGCGCTCGTTCTCCAGCGCCAGCTTGCGCTTTTGCAGCGCGTTCTCCACCGTCTTGAGCAGCTCCTCGCGGCTATAGGGCTTGCGCAAATAATCATAGGCGCCACGTTTCAGGGCGCCGATGGCGGCTTCGATGCCAACGTCGCCGCTCATGACGATCACGTCGCCCTCGATGCCGCGCCGGTTGATGTGGTCCATGATTTCATGGCCGCTCATGTCGGGCAGGCGCAAATCGAGCAGGATCAGGTCGAAGCGCAGTTTCGACAACTGCGCCAGCGCCTCGCTGCCACAGGTGGCCGTGTACAGTTGGTAGCCGCGGTCTTTCAGCAATTCGTGGAGGGAGGCGAGCAGGCGGGGCTCGTCGTCGACCAGCAGGATGCGCGGGCTGTTTTTCAGGTCAAATGGAATGGCAAAGGAGTTCATGGACATTACGCAGACAAGGCGGCCTTGCCGGGCGCAGGCAGCGCGGCTGCAGCGCTCGTCGGCACGGGAATGGGAAGTAAAATTTCAAACGACGTGCCGGACTTGCTGCTGCGGCAGCCAATCACGCCATGCAGGCGCGTGACCAGGTCATGCACGATGGACAAGCCCAGGCCATGATGCGCTCCCTCCTTGTTGCTGCGCACGGGAGAAAACAGATTGGCCAGCACCTCCGGCGCCAGGCCAGCACCATTATCGCTGACGCACAATTCCAGATACAGACGACGGTCCCGGTTGATGTGGCCCCGGTTCACCACTTCGATACGCCCGCCATCGGGCAGTGCTTCGACGGCGTTTTTCAGCAGGTTGAGCAGGATTTGCTTGAGCATGTCGGCATCGGCCTCTACCTCGCATGGCGCGTCGCGCATGCGCGTGACCACCTCGATTTTCGGCGGCAGGAAGTCGGTGACGCGGAACAAGCGCAGCACATCGTCGACCACGCGCGCGCAATCGGTGACGCTGCCCGCATCCACGGGCTGCAAATCAGCCAGGCCGCCGATCAACTGCCCGACGCGGTCGATTTCCTCGTTCAGGATAGCCATCTCGCCGCTGACCGGCTCGCGTTTCTCCAGCTTGTGATCGAGTACGCTCAGGTAGTTCTTGATGATGGACAGCGGATTATTCACTTCATGCACGACACGGCGCGACGCGGCACGGTATTCCTCGGCCACGTGGTCGAGCTGGCGCCGTGCCTGGCCGCGCGCATTGACGGCCGTTTCCAGCGCAACGGCGGCCTGGTTGGCATACGCGCGCAAGAAACCTTGGCGCTTCTGGCAAGCGCCAATCTGCCACGCCGCCACACCGCCTATCAGCACCCCAAGGCTGCGCTGGCCCGCCACCAAGGGCAGGCAGACCAGGCTGTCGGTGCCGAGGATGCGGAATAGCTGCTCCTCGACAATGCCCAGCGCCGGCATGTCGCGCTTCAAGAACGCCAGTTGGCACTCGAGTGCCGAAACGGCCAGCGGACCGCCCTTGGCCAGCGGGATAGAGAAGCCGGCCAGACGCTGCTGATGTTCGCCGGCCGCCACACCCACCAGCGCATGGCCGGTAGAGTTTTGCAGCAGGATGACGGCAGTTTCAAAGTCAAACAGGATGCGCGCCGAGCGCGTGATGGCTTCGAGCAGGCTGCTCTCGCTCTGCTGGCGGGCAAAGGTCTGGCCCACTTCGGATACCAGCACCATATTGCGCACTTCGTCGGACAGGCGCTGCTGCACCGGATCGACGGGTGGCGAAGCATACGCCGGCGGGGTGACGATATCGTCTGCGCCGGCCAGGTCAATACCCAGGTGCTGCGCCGCCTGCTCCACCTGACGCGCGACGCTGCCGGACAGATTTTCCAGTACCTCCACTTCCAGCGCGCATAGCTGCGCCGCCTGCGCAATCGATTCCGCATCGTCGGCGTGGCAGCACAACAGGTGCGCCAGGCGCACGATGCGTATCAATGGATGACTGGCCTCCAGGCGCGCCAGCGGCTCATGGTGATACAGCACGCTGTCGGCCAGGAAGGAATCGAGATGCCAGCGCTCGATCAGCCAGGCACCCGCTTCGGCATGCGTGATCTGCAAGGTGCGCTGCTCGACAGCGCACAGGGCGGCATCGTCGCGCGCCGTAAAATTGAACGCGTATTCCTTCGGCGCCGCAGCGAGCAAAGCCAGTCGACCGACATTGTGCAGCAAGCCCGCCAGGTACGCTTCTTCGACGTGCGGATAGGCCATGGCCTTGGCAATCGCGCGCGTCATGACGGCGGCCGACAGAGAGCTTTTCCAGAAAGCACGCAAATCCGTGCTGCCGGAATGGGGAAAACTGTTGAAGGTCTGGAAGACCGATTCGCTGATGACCAGGGTCTTGATCATATCCGTACCCAGCGACACGAGCGACTGTTCCAGGCTGACGACCTTGCCATGACGATGGTAGGCCGAGCTGTTGGCCACGCCGAGGATCTTGCTGGTCATGCCCGCATCCTTGGCGATCAGGGCGGCCAACTCTGGCATGCCGACATCGTCGGCCTGCAGGTGGGCGATCAGCTTAATGAGAATCTGCGGCATGGCCGGCAGGCGGGCAATCAGCAGGCGATTGCGAATATCTTGATCAGATTGATGCATCGTATCAGGCATTACCGGTTCGAAAAGGAAGAGCGCTCAGCAGCAAAGCGCGGCCACGTTCAGAGCAATCCCCCACTCCTGTAACCCAAAAATAGACTGCCTGAGAGGATGCCGGGAAAAAAATCATCTTATCATAAGCGCTCGATATTACTTGCAATACAGAAAATTAAGTTGAAAAAAATCCAGCGTTCCATCAAGAAAACTTATGCCTTGAATGCACCCAGCAAACGCTGGCGAAAGCGCCGCGAGATCAGCCACAGGACCAGCGCCAAGCCCGTGAACGCCAGTTGGCCCGACGCCAGCCACAGCACGGAACCGGACAGCAGCGGCGAGATCACGCCAGCCACCACAGCGCCCAGCAAGGTGCTGGCGAACGACTGGCACGAGGCGACAGTGCCGCGGATATGCGGGAACAGGTCGAGCGCCAGCAGGGTCGCGCCCGGCCCCACCAGCGACATGCCGAAAGTGTAGAAGAACAATGGCAGCACTGACCAGGGCAGCGATGGTGGCAAAAACAGATGGTAAGCGACATTGACGCTGGCCGCGCACAGCAAGAAGGTGAAGCCGATGCCGATCTGGCGCGCGAACGTTACCTTGCCGGCGATACGGTTGGCCGCCAGGGCGCCCATGAAAATCCCGCTCACGCACGGAATGAACAGCCAGCCAAACTGCGATGGTCCCAGGTGCAGCTGCTTGGGCAGCATTTCCGGCGCTGCCGTGATGAACAGGAACAAACCGGCGAAATTGAGCGCGACGATGCCGGCCTTGATGTGGAACAGCGGCGAGCGCAGGATCTGTCCATAGCTCGATGCCAGGAAACGGGGATTGAAAGGCTGGCGTTTGGCCAAAGGCAAAGTTTCAGGCAGGCGCCAGTAGCAAAAGGCCAGCAAGATCACCGTGTAAAGGGCGAGGAACAGGAAGATCGAGCGCCAGTCGAACCAGATGACGATCCAGCCACCCAGAATCGGCGCCACGGCCGGGGCGATGGAAAAGATCATCGTCACCAGCGACAGCAACCGCGCCGCTGCCGCATCGGCATACAGGTCGCGGATGATGGCGCGGCTGATCACTACGCCAGCGCCGGCTGACATGCCCTGCATCATACGGAAGAACCACAGATAGTGCACCGTGTGCGCCGAGGCACAGCCGAGCGAGCCGATGGCAAACATCAGCAGCGACACCAGGATGACATTGCGCCGGCCAAACGTGTCCGAGATCGCACCATGCCACAGCACCATGCCGGCAAAAGCGAGCATGTAGAACGTCAGCGACTGCTGCACTTCCAGCGGTGACGCTTGCAGCGAATCCTGGATCGCGCCAAAGGCCGGCAGATACGTGTCGATCGACAGGGGGCCGAGCATCGACATGCCAGCCAGCATCACGGCCAGCGCACCACGGCTCAGCGGCGCCATATGGCTAGGGGCGGGCGGCGGAACGGGCGTGACCGGGTCGGGCGGCACGTTGGCCGGAGGGATGGGAAACATGGCGGGTCCAGGGTGACACATCCGGCTTTCTCAGCTGCCAAAATATCTGAGAAAGCCGTAGCGAGCGCAAGTCAATTGTGGCCCAGAGCGCAACCGTACTTCAGTACGGTGAACACCACAGGCCGCAAGTCACGACGCGCAGTAGGTTTAATCAGATATTTTTAGGCTTTGCTTCTTCGCGGCGGTTGTAGCCTGCCACCATATCGAAACGGAACAAACGGCATTCCAGCGCACCGTTGAAGAATGGCGTCTTGCGCGCTTCTTTCAGGCGCAGCAGCTTGGGCAGGCCCAGGTCGGCCGTAAACAGGAATACGGTCCAGCCAGCGAAGCGCTGCTTGAGCGTCGTGCCCATGGCCGAATAGAAGGACGTCGACAGTTCATCTTCCGGAATGGTGCTATCGCCGCGCACGCCGATACGCTCGCCGTATGGCGGGTTGGTCAGCATGATGCCCGGCACGTCGCTTGGCGGTTTGACTTCCTGTGCCTCGATCTGTTTCAAGGGTACGTCGAAGCGCACGCCGGCACAACGCAGGTTATGGCGCGTCATGGCCACCATGTCGCCCGAGATGTCGCTGCCGAAAATGGTCGGTTCGGCAGGCAGCGGATTGACCTTGATGGCGTTTTTCATGGCATTCCACGGCGCTGGGTCGAAGTCGTGGAAGTTTTCGAAGGCGAACTGGCGCGAGGCGCCCGGTGGAATGCCTTGCAGCATCTGCGCCGCTTCGGCCAGGATGGTGCCGGAACCGCACATCGGGTCAAACAGCACCATGCCCGGCTTCCAGCCCGACACGCGCAACAGGCCAGCGGCCAGGTTTTCGCGCAGCGGTGCGTCGCCCGTCTCTTCACGCCAGCCGCGCTTGAACAGGGCTTCGCCCGAGGTGTCGAGGTAGACCGTAAACGTGTGCGCGTCGAGGAAGCCGACGATGCGCATGTCCGGCGTCTTGGTGTTGACCGATGGCCGTTCGTTGAACTGGTCGCGGAAGCGGTCGCAGATCGCATCCTTGATCTTCAGGGTGGTAAATTCCAGGCTGCGCAGCGGCGACTTCACGGCCGTGACGTCGACACGGATGGTGTGGTGCACGCCGAACCAGTCTTCCCAGGATTGCGCCAGGGTCAGGTCATAAATATCGTTTTCCGTCTTGTAGCCGGAATGGGCCATGCGCATCAGCACGCGCGAAGCGATGCGCGAATGCAGGTTGATGCGGTAGGAATCGAGCAGGTCGCCCGAGCAGTGTACACCGCCCGGCACCTGGTTATGCACCTTCATGGTCGTACTATCCTGGGCAATCTCGCCCAGTTCCTCGGCCAGTGCCGCTTCCATGCCACGCGGGCATGGGCAAAAATATGAAGCCATGGTGTACCTTTTATCCGTTGAAAAACAATTAACTAAAAATTTCAAAACTTGTCGGATTACGCGCGCAGCGCTAATCCGACCTACAACTACAACATCTCCAGCGCGCGCTCGACAAAATCGAGGCGGTCCTGGCCCCAGTATCCTTCGCCATCGACGATGTACCACGGCGAGCCGAAGACGCTGGCGGCAGTCGCGGCCTCCGTGTTGGCATCGTACTCGGCCTGCACGCTGGCCGTGTCCGATGTTTTCAGCAACTGGCGGCCATCAAGACCGGCATCGAGCGCGATCTGCACCAGGGTTTCCTCGTCGCCGATGTTGCGCTCTTCGGCCCACAGGCCGCGCATGATAGCGTGCGCCAGCTTCAGCGATGCTTCCACGCCATGCGCCAATCGCGTCGCGATGATGAGCTTGGCAGACGCTTCCGGCGACACGGGGAAGAACTTCGGCTGCAGGGTCAGCGGCACTTGCAGGTAAGCCGACCAGCGCGCCAGTTCGGCCAGGCGATACGCCTGGCGCTGCGGCGCGCGCTTGGCCAGCGGCAGGCCGCCCGAGACGCTGAAGACCTTGCCCAGGTCAAAGGGACGAATGTCGATCTGTGCGCCGGTCTTCGCGGCGATGGCCATCAGGCGCGCGTGACCCAGGTAGGTCCATGGCGAGTGGGGCGCGAAGAAATACTGCACGACTTTGCTCTGGCTTGCACTCATCTCGATTCCCCTAGAAAGGCTTGACCACGACCAGCACGACGACGACCAACAGCATTACCACCGGCACTTCATTGAACCAGCGGAACCAGGTATGGCTGCGCTTGTTGAGACCTTTTTCAAACTTGCGCAAGATAGCGCCGCAGGCGTGGTGATAGCCGAGCAGCAGCACCACGAAGGTCAGCTTGGCGTGCATCCAGCCCGGTATCTTCACGCGGCCTTCCCCGCCACCAAACATCATCCACATCAACACCAGCCCCAGCACCATCGCCGGCAGCGCCAGCACCGACATGAAGCGGTACAGTTTGCGCGCCATCAGTAACAGGCGCTCGGTGGCTACCGTTTCCGTCTCCATCGCCAGGTTCACGAAAATACGCGGCAAATAAAACAGGCCGGCAAACCAGGATGTAACAAAGACGATGTGCAAGGCTTTGATCCAGAGATAGAGCATGGGGTTCCCAGTGTCAGATAGCTACAGAAATGAGAGCACGGGCCACCTTGTGGGCCGCCCGCGAAGACGTACTACATACCATTCTTACTTGCGCACTTCACCGTGGCCAAAGACCACGTACTTGAGTGATGTCAGGCCTTCCAGTCCCACCGGGCCGCGCGCGTGCAGCTTGTCGTTCGAGATGCCGATCTCGGCGCCCAGGCCATATTCAAAACCATCGGCGAAACGCGTCGAGGCGTTCACCATCACCGAGGCGGAATCGACTTCGCGCAGGAAGCGCAGCGCAGCGCTGTAGTCTTCCGTGATGATGGACTCCGTGTGCTTGGACGAATACTGATTAATGTGGTCCATCGCTTCGTCGATGCCGTCGACTACCTTCACCGACAGGATCGCCGCCAGGTATTCGGTGCGCCAGTCTTCCTCGGTGGCCGGCACCAGATGCGGATAGGAAGCGGCAGCCAGAATCGCATGGCTTTCAGGATCGGCACGCAGTTCCACCTGCTTGCTCAGGTACAGTTCGGCCAGCTGTGGCAGTACGCTGGCGGCGATGGCGCGCGACACCAGCAGCGTTTCCATGGTGTTGCAGGTGCCGTAGCGATGGCACTTCGCGTTGAAGCCGATATCAATCGCTTTCCTGATATCGGCCTTGGCGTCGATATACACGTGGCAGATGCCATCGAGGTGCTTGATCATCGGCACGGTCGCCTCTTCCATCAGGCGTGCGATCAGTCCCTTGCCGCCGCGCGGCACGATGACGTCCACGTATTGCGGCATGGTGATCAGACAGCCGACGGCGGCGCGGTCGGTGGTGTCGATCACTTGCACGGCATCGGCCGGAAGACCTGCTCCCAGCAAGCCCTCTGCCACCAGCTTGGCCAGCGCACGGTTGCAATGAATCGCTTCCGAACCGCCGCGTAAAATCGTCGCGTTGCCGCTCTTGATGCACAGGCCGGCGGCGTCTATCGTCACGTTCGGACGCGCTTCATAGATGATGCCGATGACGCCCAGCGGCACGCGCATCTGCCCCACCTGAATGCCCGTCGGACGATATTTCATGTTCGATATTTCGCCGATCGGATCGGCCAGCGCAACGATCTGCGTCAAGCCTTCAACCATGCTGGCGATGGCGGCGTCGGATAAGGTCAGACGGTCGAGCATGGCTGGCGCCAGACCGGCGGCGGCCGCCGCATCGAGGTCGCGCTGATTGGCCGCGCGCAGCAGATCGGCATCGCGCACGATGGCGGCGGCGATCAGGCTCAAGGCGCGGTTGCGCGTGGCGCTGTCAGCACGCGCCATGGCGCGCGATGCCGCGCGCGCGCGCATACCGACGTCCTGCATATATTCAGAGATATCCATGCTCGTATCCGCTTCCATCCATATTTATAAAAACCTAGCCTCGGGCGATCTTCAGGCCCAACTGCAGCATGGCGTCCCAGGCGTCGCCCGCGTAGCCCTTGGCGCGCAAGCCCTTGATCATCTTGTCAACCTGCGCCGCCTGCTGCAGCGCCGCTTCCAGCACCGGCAGCGAAATGCGCCGCAGGGCCGGTTCCATCATCCGCTCGCGCGGTCCCCAGATGCGGTATTCCTTCAGCAGCGCGCCCAATGGGCGCCCTTGCGCCATGCCGGCCTTCAATTTTAACAGCGTGCGGATTTCCTCGGAGACGGCCCACAAGACCAGCGGCAGCGCCTCGCCCTCGCCTTTCAAGCCTTCGAGCATGCGCACCAGGCGCGCCGGATCGCCGGCCAACATGGCTTCGGACAGCTTGAAGACATCGTAGCGGGCCACGTTCAGCACCGCATCCTGCACTTGTTCATACGTCAGCTTGCCCGCTGCATGCAGCAAGCCCAGTTTCTGAATTTCCTGGTGCGCTGCCAGCAAATTGCCCTCCACCCGCTCGGCAATGAAGTCGATGCTGGCCCGTTCGGCACTCTGCCCCTGCGCGCCCAGACGCTGGGATATCCAAGCCGGCAACTGTGCCCGCTCCACATTCGCAATCTCGATATACACGGCCGCCTGCTGCAGGCTGGCCACCCACGCCGCCTTCTGCGTGGCCCAGTCCAGCTTGGGCAAGGTGATCAGTGTCAGGTTATCGGGGCTGAGGTTTTTGGCATAGCTTTGCAGCGCGGCGCCGCCATCCTTGCCAGGCTTGCCGGTAGGGATGCGCAGCTCGATCAGTTTTTTATCGCCGAACAGCGACAACTCCTGATTCGCCGCCAGCAGTTCGCCCCACTTGAAGCTGCGTTCCACCGTCAGCACGTCACGCTCGGAAAACCCTTGCGCGCGCGCCGCGCGGCGGATCTTGTCGGCCGCTTCCAGCGCCAGCAAGTGTTCGTCGCTGGTGATCACATACAGCTGCGCCAGCGGCTTGGCCAGATGCCCATCGAGCGCGTCTATCCGCAATTGCATGGCGTCCCCGTTACTGCTGCGGGGCTGCCGGCGCGACCGGGGTCACTGGCGCCACCGACATGGCCGGCAGCACCGGCTTGATGGCCGCCAGGCGGCGCATGATCTGCTGCACCAGATCGTTGCGCATGTCGCGGTACAGCGCCGCCTCCTCGGTTTCCTTGGCCAGTACCTGCGATTCATCGAAGGTGATCGGACGCACCAGGTTGATGGTCGTCGGTGCCAGCAGCTGGTTGCCGGCCTTGTCCACGACGCGGAAATTGATCGAATAGCCGAGTTGGTACTCTTGCACGCGGCCACTTCTATTCAACGACAATATGCTTTTAGTACGATTACTCTCCGGATCGCTGAGCACCTCAAGGACAGCGTCGGCGCCATCCTTGGTGTCGACCACCTGGGTGCTGCCAATGGCGCGGATATAGCGCTTCAGGCCAATCGCCAGCGGCGATGTCTCGGGCAAACCGATGTACATCGTCGCAAACGGCAGCATGAAACTTCCGTTCGATCCGCGCAAATGAAAGCCGCAGGCCGACAGCAGCACGGTCAGGGCGATGGCCAGCATGGCGCGCCAGGCGCGCCCGCCGAACAGCGAAACGGAAGAGGAAGTCGTCATGATTACACCACGATACTGATTAATTTTCCTGGCACGACGATGATCTTCTTCGGCGTGGTCTCGACGTACTTTTGCACACTTTCGCACGCCAGCGCAGCCGCTTCGATGCTGGCCTTGTCGGCATCCTTGGAGACGGTGATCGAGCCGCGCAGCTTGCCGTTCACCTGAATCATCATCTCGATCTCGGACTGCTCCAATGCTTGCGGATCGACTTGCGGCCACGGCGCGTTGAGCAAGTCGCCCTGCACGCCGGCGTAGCCCAACTCTTGCCACAGCACGTGGGTGATGTGCGGCGCGACAGGATTGAGCAAGCGCAGGAAGATGGAAAAACCTTCGGCGATCAATGCCTTCGACTGCGCGCTATCGTCTAACTTGGCCGATTCGAGGGTGTTGAGCATCTTCATGCAGGCCGACACCACGGTGTTGTACTGGACGCGCTTCAAGTCGTAATCAGCTTGCTGCAGCAGCTTGTGCAATTCGCGGCGCAGATTTTTCTGCGCGTCGCCGGTGGCCGGTGCGGCGCCGCCAGCCAATGCGGCTTGAATAGTGGCCGACTGGGCGTAGCCGAAGGTCCACACACGGCGCAGGAAACGGTTCGCTCCTTCGACGCCGCTGCCCGACCATTCCAGGGTCTGTTCCGGCGGCGAGGCGAACATGGTAAACAAACGGGCCGTGTCAGCACCGTACTGCTCGATCTGCGCTTGCGGGTCGATGCCGTTGTTCTTCGACTTCGACATTTTTTCCGTGCCGCCGATTTCCACCGGCTGGCCATCGGCTACCAGGATGGCGCTTTGCGGACGGCCCTTGTCATCGAGCGACAGGCGCACGTCGTCCGGATTGAACCAGGTGGTCTTGCCCACGGCATCCTTGCGGAAGTAGGTTTCGTTGAGCACCATGCCTTGCGTCAGCAGGTTCACAAAAGGTTCGTCGAACTTGACCAGGCCGAAGTCGCGCATGATCTTGGTCCAGAAGCGCGCGTACAGCAAATGCATGACGGCGTGTTCGATGCCACCGATGTACTGGTCCATCGGCATCCAGTAATCGTTGCGCGCGTCGACCATGGCGTCGTTCGAGCCTGGCGAGGTATAGCGCATGTAATACCACGACGAATCGACGAAGGTGTCCATGGTGTCCGTCTCGCGGCGCGCCGGTTTGCCGCACTGCGGGCAGTCGCACTGCAGGAACGCTTCGTACTTGTTCAAGGGATTGCCCGTGCCGTCCGGCACGCAGTCTTCCGGCAGCACCACCGGCAAGTCTTTTTCCGGCACTGGCACCACGCCGCAGTCGGCGCAATGGATCATCGGGATCGGCGTGCCCCAGTAGCGCTGGCGCGAAATGCCCCAGTCGCGCAGGCGGAACGTGGTTTTCTTTTCGCCCAGGCCCAGTTCGGCCAGGTCGGCGGCCACCGCATCGACGGCGGACGCGAAATGCAGACCGTCGTATTTGCCGGAGGCGACACAGACGCCATCCTTGCTGCCATGCGATTCCTGCCAGGCGTCGGTCGAAAATTGCTGGCCCTTGACTTCGACGACTTGCTTGATCGGCAGATTGTATTTCTTGGCAAAGCCGAAATCGCGTTCATCATGCGCCGGCACGCCCATCACGGCGCCGTCGCCGTAGGTGATCAAGACGTAATTGCCGACCCATACTTCCACTTGTTCGCCCGTCAAAGGATGCGTAACGAACAGGCCGGTCGGCATGCCCTTCTTCTCCATTGTCGCCATGTCCGCTTCGATCACGGAGCCCAGCTTGCACTCGGCGTTGAAGGCAGCCAGTGCAGGATTGCTTTGCGCGGCGTGGATGGCCAGCGGGTGCTCGGCGGCCACGGCGCAGAAGGTCACGCCCATGACGGTGTCAGCGCGGGTGGTAAACACATACAGCTTGCCGTCGCCGATCAAGGCGCCATGCGCATCCTTGATTGCATGCGGGAAAGCGAAGCGCACGCCCGTCGACTTGCCGATCCAGTTGGTCTGCATGGTGCGCACGCGCTCGGGCCAGCCCGGCAGCTTGTCATCCACATAGGCCAGCAATTCTTCCGCGTAATCGGTGATGCGCGCGTAGTACATGGGGATTTCACGCTTTTCGATCAGCGCGCCAGAGCGCCAGCCACGGCCGTCGACGACTTGCTCGTTGGCCAGCACGGTCTGGTCGATCGGGTCCCAGTTCACGGTACCGGTCTTTTTGTAGATGATGCCTTTTTCCAGCATCTTCAGGAACATCCACTGGTTCCATTTGTAATATTCAGGCTTGCAGGCGGTCATTTCGCGCGACCAGTCGATGGCCAGACCCATCGATTCCATCTGCTGCTTCATGTGGGCGATGTTCGAGTACGTCCATTGCGCAGGCGGCACATTGTTGGCCATGGCCGCGTTTTCCGCCGGCATGCCGAACGCATCCCAGCCCATCGGCATGAGCACGTTGTAACCGTTCATGCGCAGATAGCGATACATCACGTCATTGATCGTATAGTTGCGCACGTGACCCATGTGCAGCTTGCCCGAAGGGTAAGGTAGCATCGAGCAAGCAAAATACTTGCCTTTTGGGAAACGCGGGTCGTGTTCGACGGCTTTATAGGCGTCGATCGCCTTCCAGTGCGATTGGGCGGCTTGTTCGACGTCGGCGGGACTATATTTATCTTGCATGATGTGCGGCCAATAGTGGATATGAACCGAGCATTATACTGGTTGTCGCCGCCCGATAGCGCGGCGCGCTGGCGGCCCGGGCTGGCATATTTTGGCCGGCACGCAATTATGCGGTGTGATGTATGAGTAATATCTGAGTAATATCTGTGTAATATCTGTGTAATATCGATGTACTATAAAGGCAATCTTGTTCTTTGCAGCAACGCCGGCCATGCTCGTCTACCAGGAATACATACCCATTCCCGCCCTGCGGACCTGGCTGGACTGCATCTGGACGTGCCGGACAATTACGTCGACCGCCTGTGCCAGGACCAGCGCGATGCCAGTTTTTCCGCTGGCATGATGGCAGCAGGTATTTCGCCGACTTTTTCGACCAACAGGAGCACAATATGATCAAAGGCTTACGCACTGTCACCTATCCCGTCCCCGACCTGGACAAGGCCAAGGCCTGGTACAGCCAGGTATTTAATACGCAGCCGTATTTCGACCAGCCCTTCTATGTCGGCTTTAACATCGGCGGCTTCGAGCTGGGCTTGCTGTCGGACGGCCAAGCTGGCGCGCAGGGCAGCGTGACGTACTGGGGCGTGGACGGCATCGAGCAGGAAGTCGAGCGCATTATCGCGCTGGGCGGCAGCCTGCACCACCCGATCACGGATGTGGGCGACGGCATCCGCACGGTGGAATTGCTCGACCCGTTCGGCAACCAGATCGGTTTCATCGACAATCCCCATTTCGATGCCGCCAAAGTCGTTTAAGCCGCCTCGTCCTGCAACCATCGCCGCAACTGCTGCAAGGCCAGCTTTTCATGCGCCGCTTCGGGCGTGATCAGGTAATACGCGCGCTGGCCGCGCAGTGGGCGCTCGCATGCGATGCATAGCTCGCCGCGCGCCAGTTCCGCCTCGACCAGCATACGCGGCAACAAGACCACGCCCTGCCCCTGCACGGCCGCCATGGCCAGCATGGAAAACAGTTCGTAGCGGGCGCCATAGCGTGCCAGTTCCCCATCGACCTGCATGGCGTCAAACCACTGGCGCCATGCGCCCGGTCGCGTACTTTGTTGCAACAAGGTCAGTTCCAGCAAATCCTGCGCCTGCCAATGGCTGCGCGCCGCCAGCAGGCGGGGGCTGGCGACGGGCACGATTTCTTCATGCATGAGCAAGGTGGCGCGCGTGCCGGGCCAGCGCGCCAATTGCTCGGGCGTGCCCGCGTACAAGGCGCCGTCGTATTCCGTATCGGCAAACATGAACGGTTTCGTATAGGCATCGATATGCACGACGATCTCGGGGTGCAAGCGCGCCAGCGATGACAGACGCGGCATCAGCCAGCGCGTGGCAAACGTGGGCACGGACGCGAGCTGCAAGGCCCCGCCGCCGCCCTGGCGCGCCATGGTGTCGAGCGTATCGCGCTCCAGGCCATCGAGGCGGGCGGCGATCTGGCGCGCATACGCGGCACCGGCACTGGTCAGCAGTACACCGTGGCGCGTGCGCTGGAATAATTGCACGCCAAGAAAGCTTTCCAAGGAAGATATCTGCCGCGATACGGCGCTTTGCGTCAGCGACAGTTCGCGCGCCGCATGCGTGTAGCTTTGGTGGCGCGCCGCCGCCTCGAAGCAATTCAAGGCTTGCAGCATGGGGATTTTGCGTGACATGGGGATATCCGGCCAGTAAAAGAACCCTAGTATGGCGCAAGATATGCGCAATACGCATGTCTGGGTGCGAAAATATCGTTTGCGCAAGGCTAGGCAAAAACCTACCATGAGGCATATTCAATCTTGCGCCGATCACCGGCGCTCACCTGCGAGGCCTGTGATGAGCAAAACCGTATTCGACTGGAATTCCCCCCTGCTGCTGGAAGATCAACTGACAGGCGAGGAACGCGCCGTGCTGGAAGCGGCCCGCGACTATTGCCAGGGCAGCCTGGTGCCACGCGTGCTCGAATCATTCCGCCATGGCCGCACGGACGCCGCCATCTTCCGCGAAATGGGCGAGCTGGGCTTGCTGGGCAGCACGATACCCGAACAATACGGCGGCGCCGGCCTGAACTATGTCTGCTACGGCCTGGCGGCGCGCGAAGTCGAGCGCGTCGATTCGGGCTACCGCTCGATGATGAGCGTGCAATCGTCGCTGGTCATGGTGCCGATCAACGCCTTCGGCAACGAAGAGACCAAGCAAAAGTACCTGCCGAAACTGGCGACGGGCGAATTCATCGGCTGCTTCGGCCTGACGGAACCGGACCACGGCTCCGATCCTGGCAGCATGGTCACGCGCGCGCGCAAGGTGCCGGGCGGCTATAGCCTGTCCGGTGCCAAGATGTGGATCACCAACAGCCCCATCGCCGACGTGTTCGTCGTCTGGGCCAAGGACGATGAAGGCGCGATTCGCGGCTTCGTGCTGGAAAAAGGCTGGAAAGGCCTGTCGGCACCGGAAATCCACGGCAAGGTGGGCTTGCGCACCAGCATCACCGGTGAAATCGTCATGGATGAAGTATTTTGCCCGGAAGAAAACGCCTTCCCGGACGTGCGCGGCTTGAAAGGCCCATTCACATGCCTGAACAGCGCGCGCTACGGCATCGCCTGGGGCGCGCTGGGCGCAGCCGAAGACTGCTACCTGAAGGCACGCCAGTACACGATGGACCGCAAGCAATTCGGCCGCCCTCTTGCTGCAAATCAATTGGTGCAAAAGAAACTGGCTGACATGCTCACGGAAATCACCATGGGCTTGCAAGGCTGCTTGCGCCTGGGCCGCATGAAAGATGAAGGCTCGCCTGCCGTGGAAATCACTTCCATCATGAAACGCAACAGCTGCGGCAAGGCACTCGATATTGCCCGCGTGGCGCGCGACATGATGGGTGGCAACGGCATTTCCGACGAGTACGGCGTGATCCGCCACCTGGTCAACCTGGAAGTGGTCAACACCTATGAAGGCACGCACGATGTGCACGCGCTGATCATCGGCCGCGCCATCACCGGCATCTCCGCCTTCAGCAACTGATGGACGCCTTGGCCTCCACCCTGCGGCCCGCGCCGCTGACCGGCTTGCGCGTACTGGACCTGTCGCGCGTGCTGGCCGGTCCCTGGGCCGGGCAATTGCTGGCCGACCTGGGCGCCGACGTGGTCAAGGTGGAACAGCCGGGACGCGGCGACGACACGCGCTCCTGGGGGCCGCCGTATCTGAAAGATGAAGACGGCCGCGATACGGCCGAGGCCGCTTATTTTCAGTGCGCCAACCGCAACAAGCGCTCGCTGTGCATCGACCTGGCTGCCCCTGAAGGCCAGGCGCTGGTGCGCAAGCTGGCTGGCGAAGCGGATGTATTGCTGGAAAACTTCAAGCTGGACGGTTTGAAGCAATACGGTTTAGACGCGGCCAGCCTCATGGCGCTCAATCCTCGCCTGGTCTACTGCTCCATCACGGGCTTTGGACAGGATGGCCCGTATGCGGCGCGCGCCGGCTATGACTTTTTGATCCAGGGCATGGGCGGCCTGATGAGCATCACGGGCTTGCCCGATGGCCAGCCAGGCGCCGGGCCGCAAAAAGTGGGCGTGGCGCAAACGGATATCATGACGGGCCTGTATGCGACCATCGCCGTGCAGGCGGCGCTGGCCGAACGGCAACGCTCGGGCCTGGGCCAGCATATCGACCTGGCCCTGCTCGACGTGCAAGTGGCGGCCCTGGGCAACCAGGCGGCTAATTACTTGTGCGGCGGCAAAGTGCCTCAGCGCATGGGCAATGCGCATCCGAACATTGTTCCATATCAAGACTTCCCTACGGCCGATGGCGACATGATTTTGGCGATCGGCAACGATGGCCAGTTTTCCCGCTTTTGCGCCATCGTCGGCCATCCGGAGTGGGCGCTGGACGAACGCTACGCCACCAATCCGCAGCGCGTGGCGCACCGGGCCACCCTGATCCCCTTGCTGCGCCAAGCTACCGTCATGCGCACGACGGCCGAGTGGATCAGCGCCTTCGAGGCACAGGCCGTGCCGTGCGGCCCCGTCAACCGCATCGACCAGGTGTTTGCCGACCCGCAAGTGCTCGCGCGTGGCTTGAAAGTGCAAATGCCGCATCCGACAGCGGGCACGGTGGCGCTGGTGGGCAATCCCGTGCGCCTGTCCGGCTCGCCGGTGCAGTACCGCTTGCCGCCGCCGTTGCTGGGGCAGCATACGCAGGAAGTGCTGCACGAGTGGCTGGGCCTCGATGGCGGCCAGATCGACGGCTTGCGCGAACGCAAGGTAGTGTAAATGTTGCTCGTCTGGACGTAGGTCGGATTAGCGCTTGCGCGTAATCCGACTTTCACAGCCAACAATGTTGTCGGATTACGGCCCGCAGGGCCTAATCCGACCTACGATTCTATTCACTTGAGTACCAGCTTCAACGCCGGCTTTTCACCATAATCTTCGTAGCGCTCATTGATGCCGGCGATACAGAACGTGATCTCTTCCAGCAAGTCAGGCACCTGCGCCTTCATGGCCTGCGCGTCTTGCACGACAATTTCCAGCACTTCGTTCGGTTTCAAACGGAACTGGGTCATGTTTTCATCGTCGCGCAGATAGCTGAGGCAATCGACCCAGGCATCCATGCTGTTGCCGTAGAACGCGGGGAAACCGAAGGCTGGCGCGCATTGCGCGTGAAAGCTCGCTTCGTCGGTGATGTCTTTTCCATTCAGGATCGCAGTGGCCATAATGTTCCTTAGTTCTTCAGCGACAACACGTCCTGCATGTCGAACAGGCCGCTCGACTTGTCGGCCAGGAAGCGTGCGGCGCGCAGGGCGCCGTGGGCGTAAGTGATGCGGCTACTCGATTTGTGGCTGATCTCGATGCGCTCGCCGATGCCGGCAAACAGCACCGTATGATCGCCGACGATATCGCCACCGCGGATGGTGGCAAAGCCGATGGTCGACGGGTCGCGTTCGCCCGTCACGCCTTCGCGACCGTACACGGCGCAGTCCTTCAAGTCGCGGCCCAGGGCGCCGGCGACCACTTCTCCCATTTGCAGGGCGGTGCCCGATGGCGCATCGACCTTGAAGCGGTGATGCGCTTCGATGATTTCAATGTCGTAGCCTTCGGACAGGCTTTTCGCCGCCAGCTCCAGCAACTTCATGGTGACATTCACGCCCACGCTCATGTTCGGCGCAAACATGATGGCCGTCTTTTCGGCGGCAGCGGCAATCGCCGCCTTGCCCGCGTCATCGAAACCGGTGGTGCCGATGATCATCTTGATGCCGTGCTCGGCGCAATACGCCAGATGCTGCAAAGTGCCTTCGGGACGCGTGAAATCGATCAGGTAAGCGGCGCCCGCCAGGCCGGCAGCCAAGCTGGACTCGATCAGCACGCCGGCAGGCTTGCCGAGGAAGGCGGCCGCATCCTGGCCCAAGGACGGCGAGCCAACGCGGTCGAGCGCGCCAACGAGCACGGCGTCAGGAGCATTGCTGACCGCTTCGATCAGGATATGGCCCATGCGGCCACTGGCGCCAGCGATGGCGATTTTCAATTCAGTCATTTTATTCTCTTACAGCAACTTATTTGGTGGGCTCGGCGATGGCTGCCGGTACAGCGTCAGGCTTGCTCACAGGAATGGCGGGGGCGGCATCGGCCGGCGCTGGCACGGCGCTTGGCGCCGCCGGCGATGGCAGGGCAGCGGCAGGCACGTCGGCCTTGGCAACCTTGGCGAATGGCGACGGACCGGCGATACGGTTGATGTATTCTTTCTCGGTCGGCAAATTGCCGCCTTCGACACGTTCAACTTTGCCATCTTTGCCGAAGTAGACAACCACGCGGCTGCTGGTGGTTTCGCCATTGCCCCGGGCCAGGCGGAATGGATAATCCCAGCGGTCGGCATGGAAAATATCGGTCAGCAGCGAGGTGCCAAAGACGAAACGCACTTGGTCGCGCGTCATGCCCACTTTCAACTGGGCCAGCATCTCTTCGGAGACAAAGTTACCTTGTTGAATGTCGGGACGATACGGCGAGAAAAACCACATGAATTTTTGCAGCGGCGTAACGGTAGTCGTTTGTGCACCCTGCTCAGGGACCACTTCCTTGCCTTCTTTTTGGCTGGCGGCCGGCTTTTCGCCAAGGATGCCGCGGCTGGCGCAGCCAGACATGGCGAGCGCGACACAGACCATGCCTGCCACGACTGGGGCTCGAAATGAAATACGGTGCCAGAGAGATGGCAATACAGCCGGTGTTACGCGCATAAATGACCTCAATTGGATGAACAAAACGCCAGGAGTGACCGGCCTGCCAAAAAATGCATATTTTGGCACTCCCCGACAAAACGCTATATGATAAAGCACCTGACCCACATACGAGCAACAAACATGAGTAACAATCCTAGTGATCTCAAGGCAAGCGGCCTGAAAGCCACCCTGCCACGCCTGAAGATACTCGATATCTTCCAGAGTAGCCCGGTACGTCACCTGACGGCAGAAGATGTCTACAAGATCCTGCTGGCCGAAAATATGGATGTCGGATTAGCAACCGTCTACCGTGTCCTGACGCAATTTGAGCAGGCGGGCTTACTCAACCGCAACCATTTTGAAACCGGTAAGGCAATTTTCGAACTCAACGAGGGCTCCCACCACGACCACCTGGTATGCCTCGATTGTGGCCGGGTCGAAGAGTTCTTCGACGAAGAAATCGAAATTCGCCAGCAAAAAGTGGCCGAAGAGCGCGGCTTCAAGATCGCCGAACACGCCTTGGCCATTTATGGCAACTGCGTCAAGACGGCTTGCCCGCATAAAACTGCCTGAGCCAAGCTTGGCGCTCCTGCGGGAGCGGGCGGCGCTGAAGGCAATACGCTCAATGATGGCTGAGCGCGCTCGACAGTAATTTAGCCGTAATATCGACGATCGGAATGACGCGCTCGTAAGCCATGCGCGTCGGTCCGATCACCCCCAACGTTCCCACGATCTTGCCGTTGACTTCATACGGCGCCGTCACCACGCTCATCTCATCCATCGGCACCAGGTTCGATTCGCCGCCGATAAAAATCTGCACGCCCGTCGCCTTGCTCGACACGTCGAGCAGCTGCATCAAACCGGTTTTTTGCTCGAACATGTCGAACATCTGACGCAGCGAATGCATATTCGATGACAGATCGCTCACGCTGAGCAAATTGCGCTCGCCGGAAATGACCATGTCATCGCTATGGTCGGCCATCGCTTCGCTGCCCGCTTCCACGGCCGCCTGCATCAGGCTGCCCATGTCGTCGCGCAACTGGCGCAATTCGCCCTGCAAGCGCAAGCGCACGGCATCGAACGACAGGCCGCCATAATTCTGGTTGATGTAATTGGCCGATTGCACCAGTTGCGCCGGCGTGTAGTCGGCCTGCGTCAGCAACAGGCGGTTCTGCACGTCGCCCCCCGGGGCAACGATGACGAGCAAGATGCGCTTTTCTGACAGGCGCAAGAATTCAATTTGCTGGAACACCGATTCCCGGCGCGGGCTGAGCACCACGCCGGCAAACTGCGATAGTGACGACAACATCTGCGCCGCATTGGCGATGGTTTTCTGCGGCTGCGGCGTCTGCAGAAGCATGCGCGACTCGACCATGTGCTCATCCAGATGCCGCACGGTCAGCAAGGTGTCGACAAAGATGCGGTAGCCGCGCGGCGTGGGGATGCGGCCGGCCGAGGTATGCGGGCTGGAAACATAACCGAGCTCTTCCAGATCAGCCATGATGTTGCGGATCGTGGCCGGCGACAGGTCCAGGCCGGAGATCTTCGACAAGGCGCGCGAACCGACCGGCAAGCCGTCGGCGATATAGCGCTCGACCAGGGCTTTCAGCAGTGTTTGGGCGCGTGTATCGAGTTGCATGGTGTAATTAATTAGGCCAATTTTCTATAAAACAAGTAGTCATACCAGGAGTGATGCAGGCCGTGGCAGAGGTCGCAATACAAGTCGTAAGCGCCGTAGCAAGCGCCGCATGCAGATTTGCGCCGACAGCGCCAGCCAGCTTGTATTATGCACGTTCGCCCGTCCGGCAGCGATCAATCTTCCAGTTGCTGCTGCAGCCATAGCAGCAACTCGTCAAAGTTGGCGCAGATGGCATCGGGCTGCACGCCGGCAGCCAGGTGGGCGTCGCTGCCCTTGCGGTTCATCCAGACGGCACGCATGCCCGCCCCTTGCGCTCCCGTCACATCGAAATACAGGTCATCGCCCACATACACGGCTTCATGCGGCGCTACGTCCAGCGCGGCGCAGGCGGCCAGGAAGATGCTGGCATCGGGCTTGGCCACGCCAAAGTCGCTGGCGGCGATGGACACTTTGAAATGCTGTGCCAGGCCGATAACTTCAAGGTCCGCATTGCCATTCGAAATCGAACCGACCAGCATGCGCTGGCGCATCCAGGCCAGGCCAGGCAGGACGTCGTCATACGGCTCGACGCGGTTGCGCGCGGCGAGAAAGTGCACGAGGGCTTGCTCGACCAGGGCGCAGTCCTCGCCGACGCTCTCGAAGGCGGCCAGCAGGCCGGCGCGGCGCAACTCGATCAAGTTGCCATGGAAATGCGGTTGCTCCTTGAGCATGAGCAGACGCTGCTGGCGCAGCACCTCGATGGAAAACTGCTGCGCCACCTTGGGCGCGTGCGTCGCCAGCCAGTCGTGTAACAGGGTTTCGGCGGCGACAATCACGGGCGCGATAGGCCACAGAGTATCGTCGAGATCGAACAGGATGGCCTTGGGCGGCACAGCCGATTTTAGAGGGGCAAGGGACATGGGATTCACAGTAGATGCCGCGCCACGGTGCGCAGGCTGACGGTATTGTCGCACCGATCGGCGCCGCCGGCATGGCTGCGCTTTCACGTAATGGGGCCAGGCCAGCGCTTCGCGGCGAAAAATTGTTACAGGGTGATACAAGGCAAGGTCATTCAGCTTGCCAGATAGACTAAAATAGGCGCCATTCCAATGCGGCGCCAGCGTCCGCGTTGCGCTACCCAACCTAATTCGTTTTGGAGAATGTATGAAAAATTTGTACCTGCGCTCGATGCTGGCGGCGGCTTGCGCCGCCACACTGGCAGCCTGCGGCGGCAGCGGCGGCAACCTGTATCTGCAAGGCACAGTCAGCGGCCTGACCAAAGATGGCCTGATTCTGCTGAACAATGGTGAACGCTTGCCTGTTAGCGCAAACCAGAGCAGCTTTGTTTTCACCAAGCTGATCAACACAGATGAGCGCTACGATATCACCATCGCGCAGCAGCCCAAAGGCGCCGTTTGCAGTATTAGCAGTGGCAGCGGCAAAGCATCGCGCTATTCCGTCAGCACGGCCTTTGTCAGCTGCACGACCAACACCTACGCCCTGAGCGGTACGATTACGGGCCTGAGTGCTGGCGGCTTGCGCCTGGTCATGGGCGCCAACGGTACCAGTCCATTGGCTGGTGTCAACTTCTATAAATTCGATGCGATAGCTGACGGCGCCCCATACGGCATTTCCATATTGACTCAGCCAACGGGCCTGAAGTGCCGCTTCCAGGGTTCAAAGAGTGCCGACGGCAGCGATACGGTCGGTACGATGGGTTCGAGCGCCACAAGCGCGGCCACAATCGACTGCACGCCGCAGTAATCCTTGCGATTCGTCACCTATTTTTTGGAGAAATACATGAAGTTATCCTGCTTGCGCCCACTCGCCGCACTGCTGTTGACCCTGGGACTGGCCGCTTGCGGCGGCAAGGCCTCGTATGACGTCAGCGGCACGATCTCAGGCTTGAACAATGAAGGACTGATACTGGCCAATGGCAGCGACACCTTGCCGATTCCTGCTGGCAAAACGTCATTCACCTTTGACAAGCGCATCGACTATGGTACCGACTACAACATCACCGTCAAACAACAACCGGCCCACATGACTTGCGGCATCCGCGGTGGTTCCGGGTCGGCTGGTCACTACATCAATATCAGCGCTGCGGTGGTTTGCTCGCAAAACAGCTATACCGTGGGCGGCACGGTTTCCGGCCTGACGGTGGATGGCTTGGTGCTGATTAACGGTAACACAATCACTGCGGTGACCAAGGACGCCACGGCCTTTACCATGGCCGGCTCTGTCAACTATGGCGATCCGTATGGCATCAGTGTCTCAGTTCAGCCGAAAGGTTTGCTGTGCGTGGTACAGCCAGGCACGGGCGGCGGCACCATGGGCGAAGCGAATGTGACGACGGTGAAGATCGCCTGCAATCCGGCCTGAGCTGCGGGAACGGTAGCGGTTGCGCGGCTACCGGGAAGAGATATCACTGAAATGTATAGTTGATATTAGAAAGATAAATTGGAGTTATATGTGGCGATGCAGCATAATGCATCTGTCTCCTCCAACTCTTCCAAGAATTGGATTTAGCCCGCTTTTACCAGCGGGCTTTTTTTTGCCCAAAATTTCTCAGGCAACAGGCGTTTGCAAAGCAGGCTGCAACATTTGCACGATGCTGGAGAAATCCTGCTGCGCATAACCGGCTTGCGCATGCATCTGGTACAACTGGCGCACCAGGGCGCCCAATGGCGTGGGCGCGTTTGCCGACAAGGCCGACTGCTGCGCCAGGCCCAGGTCTTTCAGCATCAGCGCCGTGCCGAAGCCGCCCGTGTAATGACGCGAAGCGGGCGTGCCGTCCATGACGCCGGGCCACGGGTTGTACACTTCCAGGGTCCAGTTGCGGCCCGAACTCTTGGCCATGATATCGGACAACACTTTCGGGTCGAGGCCATGCGCCACGCCCAGGTTCAGCGCCTCGGCCGTACCGGCCATCAAGATACCCAGTAGCATGTTGTTGCAAATCTTCGCCACCTGGCCCGCACCCGCCTCGCCCGCATGGAAAATATTCTTGCCCATCTTTTCCAGCAGGGGCCGCGCCTGCTGCAAGGCCGCTACGCTACCGCCGACGATGAAGGTCAGGGTGCCCGCTGCCGCGCCCGCCGTGCCGCCCGAGACGGGCGCATCGAGCATGGCAAAGCCGCGCGCGCTGGCTGTCTGCGCCACCTGGCGCGCCACGTCGGCGGCGATGGTGCTGCAATCGATGAACAGGGCGCCGGGCTTGGCCGAATCGAGCACGCCGCCTGGCGCCAGATACAAGTCCTGCACGTGCTTGTTCGCGGGCAGCATGGTGATGACGGCATCGGCCGTCTGCACGGCCGCGCTGGCCGAAGCGGCCGCCGTGGCGCCTGCCTCGACCAGCGAGGCCACGGCGGCCGGCGCCAGGTCGAAGACGGACACGTGGAAGCCGGCGGCCACCAGGTTGCGGGCCATCGGCGCGCCCATGTTGCCTAGGCCGATAAAAGCGATATGTTGCATTTTTATAGTCTCCTGTCGCGCCTAAAAAAGCCCATGGCGTTGTTGCCTTGCCTAGTCGTACTGGGCGTACTGGCCGTACTGCCTTCGGCGAGGCGCCTAGCCCTGAGCATTTTTATGCACTACTTAAATGGTTAAATGGATAGGTCGGCCAGCGGATGCTGTCTCCACGGCGCGGCAAAATACTCGTCCAGATACGTCTCGCTGACCTCGGCCAGGCTGGCCGGCTGCCATTGCGGCGCGTTGTCCTTGTCTATCAGCAGGGCGCGCACGCCTTCGCTGAAGTCGGCATGGGCACAACATTGCACGGCCACAATCAATTCCTGCTGGAACACTTGCGCCAGGCTCAGATGACGCGTGCGTACACGCATTTCCCACACCAGGGCGGCCGAGCTGGGCGCGCCCTTGGCCAGCGAGTGCGCCGCCTTTTGCAACCAGGCCGAATCGCCATCGTAGGCGGCAATGGCGGCCACCACTTCGGGCAATGTGGGCGCTTGCGTCAAGGCAGCGATGGCGTCAAAGTTGGCGCGCACTTCGGAGACGGGCAGCATGGACACCGGGGCCGAGAAACCGCGCAGCAAGCGGTTCAGTTGCTGGTGATTCGCCGGCGCGCTGGCCTGCCATGGCGCCAGCGTCAGCGCGTCGAGCAGCATGGCACGCTCTTCCTGGCGCAGGAAGTAATCGCCGAGGCCAGCAAACAGCGCATCGGCCGCGTTCATCGGTGCCCCCGTCAAACCCAGGAACAGGCCGCTGCGCCCCGGCATGCGGCCCAGGAACCAGCTGCCGCCCACGTCGGGGAACAGGCCTATGCTGATTTCCGGCATGGCGATGCGCGTGCTTTCGGTCACAACGCGATGGCTGGCACCGGCCATCAGCCCCAGGCCACCACCCATGACGATGCCGCCGCCCCACACCAGCAGCGGTTTGACGTAGGTATGGATGCGGTGGTCGAGCCGGTATTCCTCGGCAAAAAAAGCCAGCGCCTGCGGGTTCGGCACGACACCGGGCTGCTCGGTCACGGCCGCACGCAAGCTGCGCACGTCGCCGCCGGCGCAGAAGGCCTTGTCGGTCGACGATTGCAGCACCACGCAGGCAATCGCGTCGTCACCGGCCCAGCGCACGAGGGCGCCATCGATGGCGCGTATCATGTCCAGCGTCAGCGCGTGCAAGGACTTGGGCGCATCGAGGGTGATGACGCCCAGCTTCATGCCGCCGGGACAGCCGCGTTCCTCGATCTTCACTGTTTCAAGCGTTGTTTCAAGCATTTTTTCAGCCATTGTTTCATTGATTGTTTCAGCCATTCTTCCACTCCGCCTGACGTTTTTCCAGGAACGCTTGCACACCCTCTTTCTGGTCTTGCGTCTCGAACAGGCCCAGGAACAGGGTGCGCTCATCGGGCAAGGAATTGATCAGCGGATGGCTGCGCGCGCCCTGGATCAGGGTCTTGCACGCCGACACGCTGCTGGGGCTCTGGCGCGCCACTTTGGCAGCCAGGGCCAGCGCCGTGGCGGCAGCCTTGCCAGTTGGCACAACTTCCTCGACCAGGCCGATGGCCAGGGCCTTGGCCGCATCGACCCGCTCGCCGCATAAAATCATGCGCTTGGCCCAGCCTTCGCCCACCAGCCACGGCAAGTGCTGCGTGCCGCCCGCACACGGCAGCAAGCCGACGGACGCTTCGGGCAAGGCCATCTGCGCGTGTTCTTCGGCAATGCGGATGTCGCAGGCGAGCGCACATTCGAGCCCGCCGCCCATGGCATAGCCATTGATGGCGGCAATGCTGACGCCGCGAAACGCCGACAGCGCTTCGAAGGCCTCGCCAAACGCGGCGGCCATGGCGAACGCCGTGTCCTTGTTGCCGTCGGCAAATACTTTCAAATCGGCACCGGCCGAGAAGAACTTCGCGCCGCCACCGGTAATGACCAACGCGTACACGTCCGGGTCGGCATTGAGGTCAGCCACCAGCTGCGTCAGCGCGTTCAGGCTGGCCAGGGTCCACGTATGGGCCGGCGGGTTATCGAGGGTCACCAGGGCCGTGTGGCCACGGCGTTCCAGCAACAAGTTGGCATACACTTTGCTCATCGTAAGGTCTCCGTGGCGCCATCTTTCAAAATCGCTCGCGCGACGATCAGGCGCATGATTTCATTCGTCCCTTCCAGGATCTGGTGCACCCGCGTATCGCGCACATGGCGTTCGAGCGGGTACTCGCGGATGTAGCCATAGCCGCCGTGCAGCTGCAGCGCATCGTTGGATACATTGAAGCCCACGTCGGTCGCAAAACGCTTTGCCATGGCGCAATATGCGGTGGCATCCGGACTTTCCTGATCCAGCTTCCAGGCCGCCAGGCGCACCATCTGGCGCGCCGCCACCAATTCCGTCAACATATCGGCGAGCTTGAATTGCAAGGCCTGGAATTGGGCCAGCTCGCGGCCGAACTGCGTGCGCTCCTTCATGTAGGCTTGCGCGCGCGTCAGGGCCGCTTGCGCCGTACCCACCGAGCACACGGCAATGTTGATGCGCCCGCCGTCGATGCCCTTCATGGCGATGGCAAAGCCTTCGCCTTCCGCGCCCAGCAAGTTACCAACAGGTACTTTTACCTGGTCGAAACTGATGATGCGCGTGGGCTGGCTATTCCAGCCCATCTTTTCTTCTTTCTTGCCATACACGATGCCGGGCAAATTTGCCGGCACGGCAAAGGCAGAAATCCCGCCAGCACCCTCGCCGCCGGTGCGCGCCATGACGATCAGCATGTCCGTCTGGCCGGCGCCGGAGATAAACGCTTTCGTGCCGTCCAGCACGTAAAAATCGCCATCCCTGACAGCTTTCGTGCGCAGGGATGCCGCGTCGGATCCCGACTGCGGTTCCGTCAGGCAATAGCTGGCCAGCTTCTGGCCGGCGGCCATGGCCGGCACCCACGCCTCGCACAGGGCTTCCTGGCCCCAGCGCGCCAACATCCAGGTGGCCATGTTGTGGATCGTAATGTAGGCCGTGGTTGAGGTGCATCCAGCGGCCAGTTCCTCGAAGACGATGGCCGCATCCTGGCGCGACAGACCCATGCCGCCCCAGCGCTGCGGCGTGTACAGGCCGCAAAAGCCCATCTCGCCCGCCTTGGCAATCGTTTCCACGGGGAAGATCGATTCCGCATCCCAATGCGCCGCGTGCGGCGCCAGTTCGCCTTCGGCAAACGCGCGCGCCGCCTGCTGGAACTCGCGCTGCTCGTCGCTCAATTCAAAGTCCATGCCAGCTCCTTACTTGAGGCTGATGGTGGTGTTGACCTTGCCGACCGAGGCCGCATCCGTAAACCAGCGCTGGGTAATCGTTTGCGTCTGCGTATAGAACAGCACGACTTGCTTGCCGAACGGCCCCAGATCGCCGAGCTTGGAGCCGCGCGAACCGGTGAAGCTGAACAGCGGGACGGGCACGGGAATGGGCACGTTGATGCCGACCTGGCCCACGTCGATTTCTTCCTGGAAATGGCGCGCCGCCGCGCCGCTTTGCGTGAACAACGCCGTGCCGTTGCCGTTCGGATTCGCGTTCACCAGGGCAATGGCTTCATCGAGCGTGTCGACTTCGACGACGATCAGGACGGGTCCAAAGATTTCCTGGTCATACACGACCATGCCCGGTTCCACGCCGGACAAAATCGTCGGACCAATGAAATTGCCGTTCGGATAGCCGTCGACCTTCACGTCACGGCCATCGAGGGTCAGCACGGCGCCCTGTTCAATGCCCTTGGCGACCAGGCTGAAAACGCGCTCTTTTGCCGCGCAGGAAATCACGGGGCCCAGGTCGGGATTATCCTTGCCCGCGCCCACCGTCAGCGTTTGCGCCTTGGCGGCCAGTTCCGGCAGCCACTCACGCGCGGCGCCCACCAGCACGGCGACCGAGGCGGCCATGCAGCGCTGGCCAGCCGCACCGAAACCGGCACCGAGCAACTGGTTCAGGGTTTGCTCTTTATTTGCGTCCGGCAAGACGACGGCGTGATTCTTGGCTCCCATCATGCATTGCGCGCGCTTGCCGTTCAGGCTGGCGCGCTGGTACACATGCGTGCCCACTTTGCTCGATCCGACAAACGAGATCGCCTTGATGTCCCGATGGTCGCACAGGGCGTTGACCACGTCTTCGCCGCCGTGTATCACGTTCAGCACGCCGGCCGGGATGCCCGCTTGCAGCGCCAGGCGCACGAGTTTTTCCGTCACCAGCGGGTCTTGCTCCGATGGTTTCAGTACAAACGTATTGCCGCAGGCAATCGCCATCGGGAACATCCACAGGGGGATCATGGCGGGGAAGTTGAACGGGGTAATGCCGGCGCACACGCCCAGCGGCTGCATCACGCTGTAAGTGTCGACGCCACCGGCCACGTTTTGCGCATATTCGCCCATTTGCAGGGTGCCGATGTTGGCTGCGTGCTCGACCACTTCCAGGCCGCGGAAGATATCGCCTTCCGCGTCGAGCAAGGTCTTGCCCTGCTCCATGGTGAGCGTCGCGGCCAGGTCGGCCATGTTTTCGCGGATCAGCTGTTGAAGTTTGAGGAAGATGCGGGCGCGCGCGCCGATCGGCGTCTTGCGCCAGGTTTTGAAGGCGCGCTGGGCGGCGGCGATGGCGGCATCGACTTCGTCCGGCGTGGCAAACGGCACACGCGCCAGAACTTCCTGCGTGGCGGGGTTGACGACATCGCGCCAGACGGTGGTCTTCGATTCCAGCCACTCGCCGTTGATCAGCAGTGGAACGGTCGGAACATTCATAGCAGCAGCGTTTTGCATGGTCACTCGGTGTCTCCTCATTGGGGTAGTGGTCTGTTTGCATTATTCGCACAATACGGGCCGCAAACAAGGCGTGAAAATGCGAGATAATGCAAAGCTGAATCTGTTAATCTGCAAACATTGTAAATTTGCAGATTCCACAAACCGGCGAAGAGGAAACGCGATGGCGAAGGTTTTCATGGGCGTGCGCCTGCAGCGACTGCGCGAGGAACGGCGCATGACGCAGGTGGCGCTGGCCAAGTCCCTGGGCATCTCGCCCAGCTATCTGAACCAGATGGAGCGCAACCAGCGTCCGCTGACGGTGCCGATTCTGTTGCGTATCGGCAGCGTGCTGGGGGTCGATCCGCAAATCTTTTCCGAACATGACAGCGCCAGCCTGGTAGCCGACGTGCGCGACGTATTGGGCGAATTGCCCGACGCGCCACCCACCTCGATGGCCGAGCTCAAGATGCTGGTGGAAAACATGCCGGAACTGGCCCGTTCCATCCTGCTACTGCAGCGGCGCTACCGGGTGATGGCGGAGCGGGCCGATACGCTGGCAGCGCGCCTCGATGACGGCAGCCGCGGCGCCAGTTCGGCCGCGCCCTCCACGGACGAGGAAGTGCGCGAATACCTGAACCGACGACAAAACTATATCGATGAACTGGACCGCGCGGCGGAGCTGGTGGCAGGCGAACTTGATGCCCAGTTGCGCACGCTCGATGCGTTGCAAAGCCGCTTGCTGGAGCGCCACGGCATCGAGGTCCGACTGTCCGATGGCGACGCGGGCATGGTGCGCAAGCATCGCTACGATGCGCAGCAACACATACTGTGGCTGCCCGACACCCTGACGGGCGGCCAGCGCGCCTTCCAGATGGCGGCGCAAATCAGCCTGCTCGAGCATAGCGACCTGATCGACGCCCTGGTGCTGGCGGCAGGGTTTTCGGGTGCGGCCGCGCAAACGAGCGCACGCTTGGCGTTTTCCAATTATTTTGCGGGCGCCCTGCTGATGCCGTACCAACGCTTCTTGCAGGCGGCGGAAACGCGCGCCTACGATATCGAGCGCCTGGCGCACCAGTTCGGCGTGGGGTTTGAGGCCGTATGCCATCGCCTGAGCACCATGCAACGCCCGGAGGCGGCGGGACTGCCGTTTTTCTTTGTCAGAGTCGACCGCGCGGGCAATGTCTCGAAGCGCCAGTCGGCCACGGACTTTCACTTTTCAAGGGTGGGTGGCACCTGCCCCCTGTGGATCGTGTACGACGCCTTCAGCCATCCGGGCCAGGTGCTCACGCAAGTGGCCAGCATGCCCGACGGTTGCACCTACCTGTGGATCGCGCGCCAGGTCAGCACCGCCTCGCCGGGCTTTCGCGCACCGGGCAAGACGTTCGCCGTGGCGCTGGGCTGCGACATCTCGCAGGCGCACCGGCTGATTTACTCGAAGGGACTCGATTTGCACGACCCGTCCAGCGCCACGCCGATTGGCACCGGCTGCAAGGTGTGCGAGCGCCAGGCCTGTCCGCAGCGGGCGTTTCCCTCGCTGCTGCTGCCGCCACCCGCTTCGGCTTAGGAGGCGTCGACCACGCGCGCGCGCAGCGCATCGAATTGGCGCGTAAATTGCGCGCGCCAGTCGCGCCGTGTGGACTCGTCTATCCAGGCTGCGTCGAGGCCATTGAGCATGAAGCCGCGCATGTCGTCGAGGCCGAAACCGAACTCGCGCATCATCATCCAGGCGCCCGTCGGCGTCACATGGTGCAGGGTCGGGTCGTCCGTGTTCGGATGCAGTTTCAGTCCCAGCTTGGCCATGGCGCGGATCGGGTGGTCGAGCGCCCAGCGCTCGGGCGCCAGAGTGCGCAAATAATACGAATTGGTGGGCACCACCGTGAAGACCAGGCCGCGTTCGACGCAGCGCTGCGCCAGTTGAGCATTATCAACGATCGTGTAGCCATGGTCGACACGGTCCACCTGCAACAGCTCGATAGCCGTTTCCACGTTTGTCCACGGCATGCCGAATTCGCCCGCATGCGCCGTGCACTTGAAACCGGCCTCGCGCGCGGCCCGGTAGGCTTCGATAAAGAGCTCTGGCGGGCGGTCGTTTTCGCGGTAGTCGATGCCGATACCGATTACTTCCGGCGCGCGGTGCGCCTTCATCCACGCCACCACCTGCACCGCTTCCGCAGGAGCGGCTTCACGGTCGATACTGGGGATCAAACGGCCGATCACGCCAAAGTCGCGCTGTGCGTCGCGGATGGCGGCCACGATGGCGTCTTGCGCTGCGTCATAGCGGATGCCCGAGACGCGCACGGTACCGGTCGGATTCCAGAAGAACTCCGCATAGCGCACGCCGTGGCCATGCACGTCTTCCAGGTATTCGTAGGCGAGGCAATACAGGTCGGTCGGCGTAACGATCAGGTGCGCGTCCAGCGCGCGCAGCACGCGCAGCACGCCGACCGGTTTGTCGCCACGCGTATAGAACGCGTCGATTTCCTCGGGGCTGACGACATTGCCCGTCTTGGCGGCCAGCGCACGGAAAGTGGCTTGGCGCACCGTGCCAAACAGGTGGCAATGCAGCTCCACCTTCGGCATGGCGCGTAAAAACTGTTCGATGCTCAAGGCTGGCAAGGGGTCGGCAAGGTGTCGCATGAAGCTCGCTTCGTTAGTGGAAAAAAGGTCAGGCCAATATGGCGGCCAGGCGGCGCATCAAGCGCTCGATCGCCGCTGGACCATCGGCCAGCATCGCCACTTGCACGTTGATGGCGGCGCGGCGCGGCACGCGAAATTCGCACACCGTCATGCCGCGCGTCAGTTCGCCCGTCAATTCGATGGCCACGTGGGCGCTCTGGAACTGGAATAGCTGTGGCGCTTCCAGGTACAGGGCCACCACCGGGTCATACATGGGCATGGGCACGCAACCGTCGCTGCTGCGGATGCGCACATATGCTTCCAGGTAGCCGGCCAGAAGCTGTGCGCGCGGCGTGCCGATGGCGCGCAGGCGTTCCACTTCAGCGTTCGTCACCAGCAACTGGCGGCACAGGTTCAAGCCGAACATGCGCAGCGCAATGCCGGACTTGAACACCGCGCTGGCAGCTTCCGGGTCCGCATAGATATTGAATTCGGCCGCCGCCGTATGGTTACCCTGGTCGGTGGAGCCGCCCATCAGGATGATTTCGACGATTTTTTCCGCGATATCGGGCGCCTTGGCCAGCGCCGTGGCCAGGTTCGTCATCGGCGCGATGGCCATGATGGTGATCTGGCCAGGGTGGGCGCGCACGGCGGCGATCAGCGCGTCGACGGCGTGGCCCGGCGCATCCGTGGCTGCACCGGGCGGCAAAATATCTCCCGTGGTGGGCATGCCGCTGTCGCCGAGGATGCGCTGCGCCGTCTCGATAACGCCCGCCAGCGGTTCTTCGCAGCCCCGATAAATGGGCACCGTCAAAGCGTCATGGGCCTTGATGCGCAAGGCATTGTCATAGGTGATATCGACCGGCGCATTGCCCGCCACCACGCTCACGCCCAGCCACTCGATAGCGGGATTGCTGCCCAGCAGCAGCATCGTCAGCCAGTCGTCAAATCCGGGATCGGTATCGAGCCAGATCTTTTTCAAAGCTTGCGTCATCATCGTTTCCAGTCGGGTGGTAGGGGAACGCAGACGGCCATTAAGCCGCCAAACACAGGGCGCTGTCGGACGGCAGCACGAACGAGACCGCCGTGCCTTCGCGCCAGGCGGCGCTGCCAGCCGCGCAAATGCCCTTGACCTGGCCCAGCGGCGTTTGCAGCAGGTATTCGACGGTGTCGCCCAGGAAGCCGCGTGCCAGCACGGTGCCCGGATATTTGCCAGCCGCGTCGTCCGGCGCGCAGACGCGCACCTTGTCCGGACGCCAGCCCAGCACCGTCGTGCCGGAAGTCACCGGCGCCTTGTATGGCAAGCTGGCACCGGCGTGGTGCAACGCGCCATCGCGGTAATCGAACAGGTTTTCAAAACCCATGAAGTTGGCGACGAAGCGCGTCGAGGGCGTGTTGAAGACGGCTTCCGGCGCGGCCAATTGCTCGATGCGACCGCCGTGCATGACAACGATGCGGTCGGACAAGGCCAGCGCCTCTTCCTGATCATGCGTCACGTACAGCATGGTGATGCCCAGTTCGCGCTGGATGCGGCGCAATTCTGCGCGCATCTGCACGCGCAGCTTGGCGTCCAGGTTCGACAGCGGTTCATCGAGCAGCAGCAGGGCCGGTTCGACGACGATGGCGCGCGCCAGCGCCACGCGCTGCTGCTGGCCACCCGACATCTGTGCCGGCAAACGGGTTTCAAAACCGGTCAGTCCCACGGCGGCGATGACCGCTTCCACCTTGCTTTTCAACAAGGCTGGCGCGACCTTGCGCAGGCGCAAACCAAAAGCGATGTTGTCGTACACATTCAAATGCGGGAACAAGGCGTAGGACTGGAAGACCATGCCGATATTGCGCTTGTTCGGCGCCAGCTTGCCGATGTCGCGGCCATCGAGCACGATGCGGCCCGACTGCAGCGGCATCAGGCCGGCGATGGCGCGCATGGTGGTGGTCTTGCCGCAACCGCTGGGGCCCAGCAGGGAAATCAGTTCGCCCTGCTCGACGTGCAAGTCCAGGTCTTTTACGGACGTCGTATTCTTGGCGTAGCCGAGGTTCAGCTTGTGCAGTTCCAGATAACTCATCGTGTGTTGCCTCTTACATGTATTTTGAAATGCCCAGCACCTTCTCGGTCACCATCACGAAAACCATGGTGAACAAGACCAGCAAGGTCGACAGGGCAGCGATCGACGGATCGAAACTGTTTTCCATGTGCCCCAGCATCTCGATGGGCAAGGTGCTGATGCCCGGTCCCGTCAGGAACAGCGAGACGGGCACCTGGTTGAACGAGGTGACGAAGGCGAGGAAGAAGGCGGCGATCACGGCGTTGCGGATATTGGGCAGCACGATCATGAAGAACGCCCGCAATCGCGACGCGCCCAGGGTGATGGCCGCATCCTCGATATCCACGCGCAGGTTGACCAGGCTGGCGTACACCACGCGCACCGAATACGGAATCAACAACGCGATATGGCCGATCAGCAGGCCCACATACACGGGTGCGTTGATGCTCAGGACCAGGTGGTGCAGCAAGCCCAGGCCGACCAGGATGGCGGGGATGATCAGCGGCGACGTCAGTATCTGGCGGATGACGCTGATGCCAGGCGGCGGCATGCGCGAAAAAGCATAGGCGACGGGAATGCCCAGCAGCAGCGCGATGACAGTGGCGATCAGGCCGATCTCCAGGCTGGTCTGGAAGGCGCGGCGAAATTCGGGCGCCGACCATACTTCGACGATCCAGCGCAGCGAATACGACTCGGGCGGGAACGCCAGCGTTTCACCGCCGGAAAAACCGGCCAGCACGACGATGGCAAAAGGCCCCAGCAAGAACAAAAACACCAGCCACAGGACGGCGCGCGAAAACAGGCTTTCTTTCATACGGAGCTCCGGCTCGAGGAAATACGTTTAAGGCCGGCATTGACCAGCAGGGTCATGCAGACGAGGATGACGGCGATCACATTCGCGGCACCGAAATCGCTTTCCACGCTGACCTTCTGGTACAGCAAGGTTTCCAGCATCAGCACCTTGGTGCCGCCCAGCAGGGCCGGTGTGACATAGGCCGTCACGCAGCCCGTAAACACCAGGGTGCCGCCGACCACCAGGCCTTCCTGCGTCAGTGGCAGGGTGACCTTGCAAAACACTTGCCATGGATTGGCGCCCAGGGTGGCGGCTGCCGGTTCTACGTCGCGCGGCAAGTTTTCCAGTGCGCCAGCCAGCGACATCAGCATCAGCGGCAGCAGCAATTGCAGCAGGCCGACAAACACGGCGAACTCGCTGAACAGCAAACGCAGCGGCTCGTCCGTGAAGCCCAGGTTGACCAGCGCCGCGTTGAGGGCGCCATTGCGCCCCAGCAGTACGATCCAGGCATAGGTGCGCGCGATCGGCGAGACCATCAGCGGCAAGATCATCATGCCGACGACCAGGCCGCGCCACTTCGGCGACACGCGCGCCACGGCTTGCGCGGCCGGATAGCCGAGGACGATAGCGGCGAGCGTGACGAGCGCGGCGATGCGCAGCGTGCGCCAAAAGATGGTGCGGTTGAATTCCTGCGAGAAAAATTCAATGAAACGGTCGAAGCCCCATTGCATGCCGTCGCCGACGCGAAAGGCGTCGACCAGCAAGGCCAGCACGGGCAGCAGGAAGCAGACGACGATAAAGATCAGCGCCGGCAGGACCAGCAGCAGTCCCAGGCGCTTTTTTGGATCAGCAAACATGGTGTTTTCTCCTCGTCACCACTATTTGCTCATGGCCTTGTTCCACTGCGTCATCCAGCTGCTGCGCTGCTTGAGGACGGTTTCCGGCTTGACGAACTTCAGCGAATTGATCTGCTCGGCGCCATAGGTATTAAATTGGGCGGCCGCCACCGACAGGCGCACGTCCTTGTTGACGGGCGAATCGACCAGGTTGGTCGCCAGCTGCGTCTGCACTTCCTTGGAGAGCCAGAAATCCATCAACTGATACGCCAGGTCCGCATTCTTCGAGCCAGCCACGATGCCCATGACGTTCATGCCGGCCGCCTGGCCTTCGGCCGGGATGCTCCATTTCAGGGGCAGGCCCGTCTTGAGCATTTGCGACCAGGTAAAGCGCGCCACGGGCGCGGCCCAGATTTCATCCTGGGCGAACAGGGCAGCGAGCTGCGCGCTGTTTTTCGAGAACGTGACGACGTTGCCCTTCATGCCGACGATCTTGGCAAAACCGGTCGCGTAGTCGTCGGTCTTGCCGCCCCAGGCCGCATCGGCCATGCGCAGCATCAAGGGACCCTGCGTGGTGCTCACGTCAGGGAAAGCCACGCGGCCCTTCAGCTCGGGGCGCCACAGGTCTTTCCAGGACGTCAGCGGGGCGATCTTGTCGCTGCGGTACACCAGGCCCACCGAGTACAAGGTGTAGCCGACGGCGTAGTTGCCGCCGATGGGGTTTTTCGCCACATCATACAAGGCTTTGTAATTGCTCAGCTTGGAGTAATCCATGGGCTCGATCACGCCCTTTTGCGCCGCTTCCAGCATGCCGGAATCGGACAGCAGCACCAGGTCGATCACCGGGTTCTTGCTATGCACCACCAGCTTGGCGATGCGGTCCGCATTATTCCCCGTTTCCACCTTGATATCGCAAGCGCATTTGGCCTTGAACGGCTCGTACACATACTTCATGAACAAGGGCTGGGCAATCGGATAGGCCGAAATGACCAGCTCGCGTTTTTCCGCGTGGGCGGCGTTGGCCAGCAAGCCTAGGCTCAACGCCAACATGAGGTGCTTTTTCAAGATGCTTCCTTTCAGGGGACGGCGCTGCGGGACAACACCGGTAAAGATGAATCAGACTCAGAAATAATGTCGCATGCCGACGATCAGCACACTTTGCGTCTTGCCGCCGGACGCGCCGAAGCCGAAGACGCGGGCAAAGGTAGCATCGCCGGCCGCTTTCTGATAGCTCCAGGTGACGGCAACGTCGGTGCGCTTGGAGAGGAAATAATCGGCCTGGAAGTTGAGCTGATGCCATTTCGGCGTCTTGTTGATGACGTCGTATTTTCCGCTAGTAAAGAAATACGACGCGCCCAGGTTCAGCGCCTGCGTCAGCTTATGGTTCACGTTCAGGTCCACGTTTTGCAGAGTCAGATTGCTTTGATCCAGGTAGTGGTAGCGCACGTTGGTGTACAGCGCGCCAAACTTGGTCCTGCCCACATGATAAAAGCCTCCCGTGCCGGCGATGGCCTGGCTGTCCACGCCGGCGCCCTTGACGGCGCTTTTATTGAAGATCAACAGGGAACTGCCATAGTCATTGCCGATGGCGCCATTCGGCGCATCGGGGCTATTCGGGTGATACATCTTGGTATAGGCGACGGCCCAGCTGAAGGCATCGACCTTATAGCCGGCGCCCATGCTGTAGACGCGGTTGCGGTGGGAATCTTCCGGGTTCTCGCTGAAACCGTACAAGCCCGTGAACGACAAGTTGCTGATGTTCGGGCTGACATACTTGACGGCATTTTGCACGCGCAAGTTGTTGTAGCCGTTATCATTATCGCCGATGTGCACGCCGTTACTGGCGATGACCACCGGGCCCAGCAGATCCTTGACGGCTTCGTACTGGCGGCCCAGGGTCAGCGTTCCCTTGTCATCGCTCGACAGGCCCACATACGACTGGCGGCCGAACAAACGGCCGCTTTGCGCGGCCGTGCCCGTCATGACGTTAAAACCGTTTTCCAGCACGAAGACGGCCTTGCTGCCGTCGCCCAAGTCTTCCTGGCCGCGGAAACCGATGCGGGGATTTTGGTTCGTGCCGCTCAGCGCATGCGTACGGCTGCCAGTCCCCTCATCCGACACATAGCCGATACCGGCCGACAGCAAGCCATACACTTGCACGCTGCTTTGCGCTTGCGCCGCGCCCTGTACCGCCAGCAAGCCACCGAGCACCACCGTTCCCGTCATCCATTTGTTCATCGTCGCAGCCCTAAAAGAATACACCCTGAGTTTTTGGAATTATTTTGTGTCAGCGTCCCTTGCCTGGCGCACCGCCGCGAATGTCGCGAATGCAACTACCGCATGCCAGGCTCTGCTCCTGAATATTATTGCATTCAAGACAAGTAAGACCAGTCCAGAATATGGTAAATTGAGGGATAAGAAAATTTGTTTATTTTTATAAATCCATTACTTTTTTTAATAAGCCACGGCCATGCATGCGCTGAGCAAGAAGATTTCCTTACGACATTTGCAAGCATTTTCCACCCTAGCCCGTGTAAACAGCTTCAGCAAGGCCGCACAAGAATTGTGCGTGACCCAACCAGCGCTCAGCGCATCGATCAAGCTGCTGGAAAATCAGTTGGGAAAAAGGTTGTTTAATCGCACAACCCACCAGCTGGAATTGACGCGCGAAGGCAAGCTGGCGCTCGACTACGCCACGCATTTATTGAATACGGCAAGCAACACTTTTGCCGATATCCAACGCGCCATCGGCAGTGGCCGGCACCGCATCCGTATCGGCGCGATTCCGTCCGCCATGGCGATGACGGCCGTCGTGGTGGCGCACTACAACGAGCAGCATGGCGATGAAGTGGAAATCGTTCTGTCCGACATGCCCAATGACGGCTTGCTGCAGGCGCTGCATTCGGGCCAGCTGGACTTTTGCGTCGGTATCGAGGTGCCCGGTTCCATCTCGCTGGAAAGCGTGGGCTTGTTCGAAGACGAGCTGGTGCTGGTGACGGCGCGACGCCATGCACTGGCGCCGCTCAAGGAAGTGCGCTGGGAGCAACTGGCGGGACAGGAAATCGTCGTCTTTACCAAGGGCAGCATCTGGGAGTTCGCCTCGAGCGCGCTGCGCCAGCACGGCTTGAGCCCGTCGAGCCTATACCAAATGATACACAGCGAGTCGCTGTACGGCGTGGTGCGCGCCGGCATCGCCGTAGGCATCATGCCCAGCCTGTACACGACTTTCCTCAACGACGACGATCTGCATGTGGCGCCTTTGCGCCACCCCACCTGCAAGCGCAAGATCGCCTTGATGCGGCGCAATGAAATCAGCCGCAACCACCATGTCGACGACTGCTTTTCTGCCCTGCGGCAGGATTTGCAGCAGGTCGACCAGTGGTTTTGATTATCACCGCCGGGGTCAGCCCCCCACTCACGTCGACGCCTGCTCAGGCGCTAGTGGTGGAGAGGGTCTGACCCCAGCCTTGGCGATTACTGCGGTGCCTTGAGCAAATTGGCCAGCGCCACATACTGCTCCAGCCCCACGGTTTCCGGACGCTTGGTCGGGTCGATCCCGGCCGCCTTGATCTGCTCTTCCGTAAACATGCCGGCCAGGCAGTTGCGGATCACCTTGCGGCGCTGCGAGAAGGCCTTCATGACCACCGCTTCCAGGGTCGCCTGGTCGCAAGCCAGACGTTCGACCACGGGGATCATGCGCACGATGGCCGATTCCACTTTCGGCGGCGGGTCAAACGCCGTCGGTGGCACGATGAACAGCAGCGACATGGTATAGCGCCATTGCAGCATCACGGACAAACGGCCATACGCCTTGCTGCCCGGTTCTGCCACCATGCGTTCGACGACTTCCTTTTGCAGCATGAAGTGCTGGTCTTTCACCAGCGGCGCGAAGTCCGCCAGGTGGAACAGTAGCGGGCTGGAAATGTTATACGGCAAATTACCCACGATGCGCAGTTTCTGGCCGGCCGGCACGGGAATCTGCGCGAAATCAAACTTCAGCGCATCGCCCGAGTGGATCGTCAGCTTGGCCGGATTGAAGGTTTTTTCCAGGCGTACGATCAGGTCGCGGTCCAGCTCGACTACATGCATCTGTGTCAGGTGGCGCAGCAACTGCTCCGTCATGGCGCCCAGGCCGGGGCCAATTTCGACCATGGCATCGTCCGCCTGCGGCGCGATGGCTGCCGTGATGTCGTTGAGGACGAAGCGGTCATGCAGGAAGTTCTGGCCAAAGCGTTTGCGGGCAACGTGTTTCATCATGTGTTTTCTATCAATGCGGTAAAGCCGGCACAGGCCGGCGGGATCGGTTGAGCAAGCAGCGTCGGGTTACGCCGTGCCGGCTAACCCGACCTACGCTCTATGCTCTGGTCGTGGTGCTGGCGCGCAGCATGTCGAGCGCCGTTTGCAGCGCTTGTTCCATGCTGTGGCAATCGGCCAGCCCCAGCCCTTGCGCGGCCAGGTCCAGCGCCGTGCCGTGGTCGACCGAGGTGCGGATCAGTGGCAAACCCAGGGTGATATTGATGCCGCGCCCGAAGGTCGCGTATTTCAGCACGGGCAAGCCCTGGTCATGGTACATGGCCAGCACGCAGTCGGCGTCGGCCAGGTATTTGTGCTGGAACAAGGTATCGGCCGGATACGGCCCCCGCGCATCGATGCCGCGCGCTTGCGCCGCGGCGATCGCCGGGATGATGACATCGATTTCCTCGCGTCCCAGATAACCGCCCTCGCCCGCATGCGGGTTCAGGCCGGTAAGCAAAATACGCGGCGCGGCGATGCCGAATTTCTGTTGCAAGTCCGCCTGGACGATATCGAGGGTGGCGGCCAGGCTATCCATGGTGATGGCAGCAGACACGTCCTTCAATGGCAGGTGCGTGGTCGCCAGTGCCACGCGCAAGGTCGGTTCGCCATGCCCGGGTTCGCCGGCCAGCATCATCACCACTTGCGCTGTGTTGGTTTTTTCTGCCAGGTATTCCGTATGACCGGAAAAGGCCACGCCGGCGTCGTTGATCGTGCTCTTTTGCAAGGGCGCAGTCACCATGGCGCCAAACCAGCCGGCGGCAATGCCTTCCAAGGCCGCGTCCAGAGTCGCGAGCACGGAACGCCCATTTTCCTTGTCGAGCACGCCAGGGGTGACGTTATTGACGGTAGGAATGTCGATCACGGCCAGGCGGCCGGGGCCGAACTGCGGCAGGCCGCTGTTGCGCACGGCTTGCAGCGACAGCGCCGCCAGGCGGATCTCGGGGTCGATCAGGCTGGCCGTCAGCGCCAGGTAGGCCGCGTCACCGAGCAAGATGCAGTTGACCTCGTGCCGCCTGGCCCAGGCGGCGCGGATCGAGATTTCGGGGCCGACACCGGCCGGTTCGCCGCAGGTAATCGCGATGGCCGGGCGGCGTGCTGGGGGCAAGTTACTCATGTGCAAATAGTGGGCAGCATTACTGGTCGTCCGCGCGGAATTCGACGTAAGCACGGTCGCGTACTTCGCGCGCCCAGTTTTCCGTCGCTTCTTCCAGCTTGCGTTCGCGCAAGGCGTTGCGCGCGGCGCTGCGCTGCTTCTCTTTCGAGACGTCGTCGCTCTTGCGTTCCAGCACTTCGATCAGATGCAAGCCAAAGCTCGATTCGATCGGCTCGCTCACTTGCCCCGGTTTCAGCGCATTCATCGCCGTTTCAAATTCTGGTACGGTGTCGCCCGGATACAGCCAGCCCAGGTCGCCGCCCTTGGCCGCCGAACCGTCATTCGAGAACAAACGCGCCAGGTCTTCGAACTTGGCGGCCTTGTTATCGAGACGCTCTTTTAATTCCGACAATTTGCGCTTGGCTTCGGCAGCCGACAAGGTCGGCGTAATTTTCAGCAAAATATGACGGGCACGCGTCTGCTGCACGGCAGCGACGGCTTGCGCCTCGGCTGCACTACGGCGATCCGTCAGTTTGAGGATGTGGAAGCCGCTGTTGCTCTTGATGATGGGCGTGATCTGGCCCGGCTTCAATTTCATCAACTGTTCCGTGAACAGGGGCGGCAAGCGGTCGCTCTGGCGCCAGCCGATATCGCCGCCGCTCAGTGCATCGCTAGCGTCCGAATAAGTGGCTGCCATCTTGGAAAAATCGGCGCCCGTGCGCAACTGGCGGCTGACTTCTTCGGCGCGCGCGCGGCGCGCGGCGATCTGTTCGGGGCTGGAGTTTTCCGGAATGCGCACGAGAATCTGCGCCAGGTTCAGCTCGACCTGTTCGCTGGCCGCCGCTTTTTCCGCTTCCAGGAAGTTATCCACTTCGGAATCGGAGATCTGGATCTTGGCGTCGACTTCATGCTCGCGCAAGCGCTGCATGATGATTTCATCACGGATTTCTTCGCGGAAGGCTGCAAACGGCGTGCCTTCTTTTTCCATCTGGTTGCGCAGCTCTTGCACCGTCATCTTTTGCTGTTCCGCAATACGACCGATCGCGCGGTCCAGGGTCAGGTCATCCACGCGCACGCCCATTTCCTTGGCCAGCTGCATCTGCGCGCGTTCAACAATCATGCGCTCCAGCAATTGACGACGCAGGTCGGCAGGATCAGGCAAAGGCACATTCTGCGCCTTCATGCGCTGCTGCACGCTCTTGATACGCGCCGCCACTTCATTGCGCGTAATCACATCGTCATTGACGACGACGGCGATGGAGTCGATGCTCTGGCCACTGCTCGAGGCGGGGGGCGTGAAGCCCTTGGCCGGTGCAGGTGCGGGTGCGACCACTGCGGCTGCGGCAGCGGCAGCGGGCTTGGCCGCAGGAGCTGGCGCAGCCTGTTGCGCCCAGACACTACTAGTCGTGGCGCCGGAAATGGCGCACAACAAAACCGTTGCAATTTTGAATTGGTGCATACTGGCATTACGCATAATGTGTAGAGCGCTCATGAGTTCAGGTGAATAAAAAAACCGGTTTGTGCCAGCGCCGGGAACACCGGCGGCGGCAACGGTGCCTATCTTAACGGAGTGGCTGGCTCAGTGTCTGGTAGCCAGGGATGGTTTTGGTAAAAGTTTCCAGGCCATTCGCTCCCAGGCCCAGGCCATTCGACAAGCCCGTCAATTCCAGCTGGAAGAAGATCGGCGTCGAGACAGTCTTGTTCGTCGTCACGAAACGCTGCGCGCCCATGCGGAACACCCAGCAGTCGCCCTTGTATTCCAGACCGACCAGGCTTTCCAGCATGCTACGGTCCTTCACGGAGTAACTGATGCGGCCCACGCTATACAGACGGTCCGTCAACGGCCATTGCGTCGAGATCTCGACATTACGCAGGGCGTCGCGCTGAAAACGATTGCTAAAATTCAATACTTTCTTTGCACCGGGCTGATATTGCAAGGTGTACGAAGAGCTCATCAGGCGGCGGTCGCTGGGATTGTACTGCACCAGGCTATCCACGGTCCAAGTGTCGGACACGCGGCCCGTTGCGGCCAGCAAGATATCCGAACGCGACTGGTTAACCGGCGTGGCCGATGTGAGCTGCACGCGCTGGTCGGCAAAGTAGAAACGCTGGCCGAAGGTCAGGCGCATGCGCTCCGTGCCGTCCGTCTGCAGGAAGCGCGATACCAAGGCGGCAGTGACTTGATTGGCATCGCCGATGCGGTCGCTGCCGACGAAACGGTTTTCCGTGAAAATCTGTGTCAGGTTGAACGTCCCGGCGGCCGTATCGAAACTCGGGAACTGCGACTGGTCGCGGTACGGCGTGTAGACGTAGAACAGGCGCGGCTCCAGGGTTTGCGTGCCGCCCTTGGCGCCAAACAGATGCGTATCGCGTTCGAACACCAGGCCGCTGTCGACCGAAAAGGTGGGCACGGCGCGCGTCAACGACGTATCCGGGAAAAGTGGCTTGCTCCCGGCATGGTTGTCGAGTTGGTACGCGCTGGCATTGAGCATCAGCTTGGGCGTGATGAAATAGCCAGGACGCAGGATGGGGAAACTCAGCTGCGGCACGGCCACGAGACGCGACCCTTGCACCTGTGTCGGGTGCGCGAAGCGCGTCGCTTCCGCATCGAAGGTCCAGTCGAAGCCGCCCCAGACGTCGTATTTGCCAGCGTGAAAGTTCAGCGCGGGCAAACGGTCATACGGCCGCGTCACGCTCAGGCTGGGATTATTGATGGCATCGGGATCTTGCAGCACCTGATAATTTTGCACGCGCGCCGTCAAGCTCCAGTCCTCGGTGCGGTAATCGGTGCGCAATTCGCGCAGCAACTGACGCTCGGTGGCGGTGGCGACGGTTTTCGAAAAATCGTTCGGGTAATTATTGTCGGACGCCTCACGCAGATCCCAGCTGTAAGTCCAGCCCTTGGCCAGCGCCTGCTCGTGCTTGGACTTGATCATGTAGCGATTGGACTTGGTTTGCTTGTCATTAGGCAAGAACTCAAACGACGTTGCGCCCTGGTACAGGCCTGCATCCGTCTCGCCCATGTAGCGGCCCGTTGCACCGAGCTGGATGCCGCGCCGCTGTATGTAGCGCGGGTACAACGTCAGGTCACGGTTCGGCGCGATGTTCAGGTAATACGGCATCAGCAGCTCGAAACCATTCTTCGAAGCAAAGCCCGGCGTAGGCGCCAGCCAGCCCGAGCGGCGCGCGCCCGACAAGGAAAACGAGATGCCCGGCGTGCCCAGGATCGGCACGTCCTTGAAATAGATGATGGTCTTGCTGCCGGTACCCACGTCGCGGCCCGTATCGAGGTTCAAGGTACTCGATTTCAAGTACCAGTCCGGATTCGGCCCTTCGCACGTGCTGTACGTGCCGTCGATGACATTGGCTTCATCGGGATTGATGAAGTCGATGCGCTCGGCCTTGCCCCGCCCGCCACCGGCGTCAAAGCGGTACGTCGGGTTGAGCAAGAAACCCTTGCCGGTCTCCATGTTCAGCTTCAAGACGTCACCGGTGTAGTAATCGCCGAAACGCCACATCTTGATATGGCCCTCGGCGTCGAACTGATCTTCAACTTGTTTGTAACAAGCTGTGTCGGCCGTCATTTTTGTGGTTTTTCCCCGCTCAATCACGACATTCTGATCGAGATTGATCTCCCTTTCGGGCCGTCCGTTCATGCTGTTTGCCGTCATGACGGTGGGCGCGTCGGGATCTTCCACATGAACCGTACGCGGTGCTTTCTGGGCGTGAACGGGCACCGTCGTGGCGGCGACGAGCGCGCTGATGGCGAAAGCCCAGCGCTGCGAAGGGGGGGAGGCCGAAAACCAGCTCATGAATTGGAAGGGGCAAGCACCATTGAGAGGCGATTTTTTAATTTGAATCCCTTATTATATGGGAATCTGCATCATCAACCCGATTCCACAGGCCGCTTAATGTCATTCTCTTCCAATTCCTCCACCGCGCCGGCCCAGGCCGACGCTCGCCTGACCCTGTTGAAAGCCTGGTTAAGCTCGCTTAACCTCGTCGCGCCCGAGTCCGCCCGCCCCGCTTCCAGCGATGCCAGCTTCCGCCGCTACTACCGTTTTGATAAGCTGGCTGGCAATGCAACCTTGCCAGGCAGTACACTGATTGCCATGGATGCGCCGCCCGAGCGCGAAAACGTGGCGGCCTTCGTCAAGGTGGCCGGCTTGCTGAAAGGCGCCGGCGTGTCCGTGCCCGAGATCATCGCGCAAGACCTGGACAACGGCTTCCTGCTGCTTTCCGACCTGGGCACGAGCACGTATCTCGATGCACTCAATCACGACAACGCCAGCGTGCTGTATGCCGAAGCGCTCGAGTCGCTGATGAAAATTCAGCTGGCCAGCCAACCCGACGTGCTGCCCGAGTTCGACCGCGCCTTCATCCTGCGCGAAATGAACTTGTTCCCGGAATGGTTCATCGGCAAGCATCTGGGTGCAACCTTAACGGATGTGCAACAAACCCAGCTGGACAAAGTCTTCGAGGCCATCACGGCAAATATTTTGTCGCAACAACAAGTATTCATGCACCGCGACTACCATTCGCGCAACTTGATGCACATCAACGATGGTTCGATCGCCAATCCCGGCATCCTCGATTTCCAGGACGCCGTCTTCGGTCCCGTCACCTATGACATCGCCTCGCTGCTGCGCGACGCCTACATTCAGTGGGATGAAGAGCTGGTGCTCGACTGGGTCATCCGCTACTGGCAGCGCGCCAAGCAACTGGGTTTGCCAGTCAATCCCGACATCGATGCCTTTTACCGCGATTTCGAATTCACGGCCCTGCAACGCCACCTGAAAATGCTCGGCCTGTTTGTGCGCCTCAATTACCGCGACGGCAAGGATCTGTACATGGGCGACCTGCCAACCGTGCTCGACTACGTGCGCAAGACGGCCAACCGCTACACGGAACTCAAGCCGCTGGTGCGCCTGCTGGACGCGCTGGAAAACAAGACGCCGCAAGTCGGCTACACTTTCTGAGGACACCGGCCAAAAATCACTGCCGCCCGCTACGGTTTTGTCCGGTGTCGTAACTGCAAAAAAATTACTGAACAAATCAGAAAAGAATACCCATGAAAGCCATGATCTTTGCCGCAGGCCGCGGTGAACGGATGCGTCCGCTTACCGATACCTGTCCCAAACCGCTGCTGAAAGTGCGCGGCCGTCCGCTGATCGTCTGGCATGTGCTCAACCTGGTGCGCGCCGGCATCACGGACATCGTCATCAACCATTCCCACCTGGGCCATCTGATCGAGGAAACCCTGGGCGATGGCAGCGCGTATGGCGCGCGCATCGCGTATTCGCCAGAAAGCACGCCGCTCGAAACGGCGGGTGGCATCGCCCAGGCGCGCCACTTGCTGGGCGAGGAAGCGTTTCTCGCCATTTCAGGCGACATCTATTGCCCTTACTTTGATTTCAAGCAAGTACTCGATGTGCTGGCTGACAAAGATGTGCTGGGCGTGCCATATCCGGCCGACCAGCGCGACATCGCCTGGACTTATCTGGTGCCCAATCCCGACTTCCATCCGCAAGGCGACTTCGGCCTGACCTTGTTTGCGATCAACAATACCGACGACACCAAATGGACCTTCGCCAATATCGGCGTTTACCGTCCTGAAATGTTCGATGGCATCGCGCCGGGCAGCCACGCCAAGCTCGGCGATTTGCTGCGCCAGTATGCGGACCAGGGCCGCGTGGGTGGCGAAGTCTATACTGGCGAGTGGACCAATGTGGGCACCCCAAAGCAACTCGATGCACTCAATGGCCTGGCGGCCAAGGTGGACGCCGCATGATGGCCAATTACGCGGCACGGCGCGCGGCGCTGATGGCGCAGATGCTGCCCGGTAGCGTGGCCATCCTCGCCACGGCGCCCGAAGTGGCGCGCAACAGCGATTGCGATTATCCGTATCGCCACGACAGCTATTTTTACTACCTCAGCGGTTTTACGGAACCCGACAGCGCCGTGGTGCTGCTGGCCGCCAGTGCCACGGCACCCGCGCGCGCCATCCTGTTTTGCCGCGCCAAAAACACAGAGCGCGAAATCTGGGATGGCTTCCGCCATGGCCCCGATGCGGCGCGCGCCAGCTTCGGTTTTGACAGCGCCTTCCCCATCGAAGAACTTGACGTGGAAATGACGCGCGTGCTGGCCGACGCTACCGCCATCTACTATGCGCTGGGCGGCAGCCTCGATGCCCAGGTCAAGGTCTGGCTGCACAATGTACGCAAGAAGGCGCGCAGCGGCGTCACGGCGCCTGCCATCGCGCACGACATCAACGGCATGCTCGACGCCATGCGCTTGCTGAAAGACCCGCAAGAACAAGGTCTGATGCGCCACGCGGCCGCCATCTCCAGCGCGGCCCACGTGCGCGCCATGCGCGCCACGCGGCCCGGCCTGCACGAATACGCGCTGGAAGCGGAACTGCTGTACGAATTTCGCCGCAACGGTGCACAATTTCCCGCGTATTCATCCATCGTGGCCAGCGGCGACAATGCCTGCACCCTGCATTACAGCGCCAACAACGCCGTCTTGAAAGAAGGCGAACTGGTGCTGATCGACGCCGGCTGCGAATACGCTGGCTACGCTTCCGACATCACGCGCACCTTGCCCGTCAACGGCCGATTCAGTCGCGCGCAGCAGGCGCTGTATGAGCTGGTACTGGCGGCGCAGCAGGCAGCACTGGAGATGGTGCGCCCCGGCATGCCGCACAGCGCCATCCACGAGGCGGCGCTACAGGTGCTGGCACAGGGCATGCTGGATTTGAAACTGCTGGAGCGGGAAAAGTGCGGCAGCGTACAGGACGTCATCGCCGACCAGGCCTACCTGCCCTTCTACATGCATGGCACCAGCCACTGGCTGGGCATGGACGTACACGACGTGGGCGCCTACCGCGACACGGGAGCACCCGGCAAGCCATGGCGTGCTTTGGCACCGGGCATGGTGCTGACGGTGGAACCGGGCATCTATGTGCGCCCTGGCGCGGACGTACCGGAGCAATTCTGGCATACCGGCATCCGCATCGAGGACGATGTGCTGGTCACGCCGCAAGGCCATGAAGTCTTCAGCACGGCGCCCAAAAGCGTCGCTGAAATCGAACAACTGATGTCACAGGATTAAAGCCGCCGCATGCATACACCGTCCACTTTCGATCTCGCCATCTGTGGCGCCGGCCCTGTCGGCATGGCGCTGGCCGCCCTGCTGGTGCAGCGGGGCGCGCGCGCCGCCGGCATCGCCCTGCTCGACGCCAAATCCATCGAGCAAGCCAGGCGCGACCCGCGCACCATCGCCCTGTCGCACGGCAGCCGCCAGATTCTCGAGGCCGCAGGCGCCTGGCCCGTCGAAGCGACGCCTATCCACCAGATTCACGTCTCGCGCCGCGGCCAGTTCGGACGCAGCCTGATGGACCGCGGCGAACATGGGGTTGAGGCGCTCGGCTATGTGGCGCGTTACGGCGCCGTCGTCAGCGCGCTGGCCGATGTATGCGAGCGCCTGGGCGTGGCCAGCTTGCGCCCCGCCCAGGTAACGGGTAGCGCAGAGGATGCCGATGGCCTCAGCGTGCAAATAGAACAGGCCGGCGCCACATCGAGCTTGCGCGCCAGCCTGCTGGTACAGGCTGAGGGCGGTCTGTTCGGCCAGCAAGCGGAGCGCGCTGTCAGCCGCGATTATGGCCAAAGCGCCATCATTGCCCATGTGCGCGCCAGCGCTCCGATCGCCCATCGCGCCTATGAGCGCTTCACCGATGAAGGCCCGCTGGCGCTACTGCCGCAGGACGATGGCTACGCGCTGGTGTGGTGCGTAGCGCCGACGCGCGCAGAACAATTACTGGCCCTGGACGACGCGGCCTTCCTGGCGCGCCTGGGCGCCGCCTTCGGTAGCCGACTGGGACGCTTTACCCACACGACGGCGCGCCTGGCCTATCGGCTGGGGCTGAACGCGCAGGCGGCCGGCACGGCGCGCACGGTTGCCATCGGTAATGCGGCGCAAACCCTGCACCCGGTGGCAGGGCAAGGCCTGAACCTGGGCTTGCGCGACGCCGCCGCGCTGGCCCGCGTGCTGGCACAGGACAGCAGGCCTGGCGCACTGGAACGCTACGCCAGCCTGCGCCAGGCAGACCGGGGGCTGACCGTGCGCGTGACCGACACCATGGCGCGCATTTTTACGGGCAGCGCTCCCGCGCAAGGCTTGCTGGGCCTGTCACTGGGCTTGCTCGATGCCATCAGCCCGGTGCGCAAAGGTCTGGCAGAACTGATGATGTACGGCCGGCGCTGAACCTCATTCATCGCTCAGCCACCGTGGAACGGGCGAAAAAGAAACAGGGAACCTATCGGGCATGGAGTAAACCGCCTGCGGGTGCGACAATGGCTGTCACCTGGATTTCAGAGACCGTTCCATGACAGAAGCTTTGCCCCCGGCACCGCCTGCCACGCTTCCCGAAGTACTTCTTTCCCGCCTGCTGGAAGACTCCCTTGACGCCGTGATCATCATCGATGAACATTGCCGCATCCGCTATATCAATGACGCCATGCAGGTGCTGTCGGGCTATGCCAGCGGAGAATTGCTGGGCCAGCCGCTGAACGGCCTGCTGCCTGACGCCTTCAGCACGCAGCACGACAACCACGTCATGAACTACATCCGCAACTCGTGTACCTCCAGCAAGCTGGGCAAGATACGCGAATTCGCCATCCGCCACCGCGACACGCAGATAATCCCTATCGAAATGAAGGCGCTGGACCTGGGCGTAGCCGACGGCATGCGCTATTTTGGCGCCCTCTTGCTCGATATGCGCGAACGGCGCGAAATGGCGGCAAAAAACGCCAGTCTGCTGGCACAACTGGAACAGCAGGCACTGCACGATGTGCTGACGTTGCTGCCCAACCGGCGCGCCTTTGAAGCCCAGGCCGAGCAAGCCATGGCGCGCGCAGCGCGCAGCGGCACCGCCCTGAGCGTGGGCGTGGCCGACCTCGATCACTTCAAGAAGGTCAACGACCGCTATGGCCATGCGGTCGGCGATGCCGTGCTGCGCACGGTAGCGCAAGCGCTGCGCGACACGGGCCGCATCACCGACGTAGTAGCGCGCCTCGGGGGCGAGGAATTCGGCCTGCTATTGCCCGATGCCAGCGTACAGCAGGCACAGCAGGTAGCCGAGCGCATCCGCGCAGCGGTAGCTGCCGCTGTCACCCCCTTGCCAGATGGCAGCCAGTTGCAGGTAACCATCAGCATCGGCGTAGCCTCCTTGTCGGCTGGCGCCAGCCTGGACGCGGCCATGTCGGATGCCGACAAGGCCTTGTATATCGCCAAGCATCAGGGGCGCAATCAGGTCATCGCGGCAGCGGCCAAGGCATAAAGATGGCCCGCGCAGGCGGGCCATCTTCAGTCGCGCAAGATGCTATCTGACTCAACTTCCTCCTACTCAACCGCCTTGAGCATATCCTCGATCACCTTCTTGGCGTCGCCAAATACCATCATCGTGTTCGGCTGGTAGAACAGTTCATTGTCCAGGCCCGCATAGCCGGAAGCCATCGAACGCTTGTTGACGATGATGCTCTTGGCCTTGTAGGCTTCCAGAATCGGCATGCCGGCGATCGGCGATGTCGGGTCTTTCGCCGCCGGGTTGACCACGTCGTTCGCGCCCAGCACCAGCACCACGTCCGTCTGGCCGAATTCGCCGTTGATGTCTTCCATCTCGAAGACCTGGTCGTACGGCACTTCCGCTTCAGCCAGCAGCACGTTCATATGGCCCGGCATGCGGCCCGCCACGGGGTGGATCGCATACTTGACGGTGATGCCCTTGTGCGTGAGCTTTTCCACCAGCTCCTTGAGCGAATGCTGTGCGCGCGCCACGGCCAGGCCGTAACCGGGCACGATGATGACAGTTTCCGCATTGCCCATGATGAAGGCGGCATCATCGGCCGAACCCGATTTCACGGGACGCTGCTCCTGCGCGCCGGCCACGCCTGCCACCGGCGCAGCGCCGCCAAAGCCACCGAGGATGACATTGAAGAACGAGCGGTTCATGGCCTTGCACATGATGTACGACAGGATCGCACCGGAGGAGCCCACGAGCGAGCCGGCGATGATCAGCATCGAGTTATTGAGCGAAAAACCGATGCCGGCTGCGGCCCAGCCGGAGTAACTGTTGAGCATCGACACCACCACCGGCATATCGGCGCCGCCGATAGGAATAATGATCAGCACACCCAGCGCAAAGGCGATGACGGCCATGACGATGAACGGCGTCCAGGCCGGCTCCACTGCGTCGGCGAAGCAGAACACCAGGCCCAGCGCAAGCATCACCAGCGCCAGCACCAGATTGAGCATGTGCTGGCCCTTGAAGCTGACAGGCGCCCCCTGGAACAGGCGGAACTTGTATTTGCCCGACAGCTTGCCAAAAGCGATCACCGAACCGGAGAACGTGATGGCGCCGACAAAGGTGCCGATGAACAGCTCGAAGCGGTTGCCGATGGGCAACGCCTGACCCTGCTGGGCGATATTGAAGGCCCATGGCTCGGACACGGCCGCCACGGCGATACACACGGCCGCCAGGCCGATCAGCGAATGCATGGCCGCCACCAGTTCCGGCATCTTCGTCATTTCCACGGTTTTTGCCAGGTAGGCACCGATGGCGCCGCCCGTGACGATGCCGATAATGACGAGGGTCAGCCCCATGCCGCCCGTTTGCTGTTCCTTCAGCTTGAGGATCAGCGCCACGGTGGTGACGGCGGCAATTGCCATGCCACTCATGCCAAAGGCATTGCCACGGCGCGCCGTCGAGGGCGACGACAGGCCTTTCAAGGCCTGGATGAAGCACACCGAGGCGATCAGGTACATCATCGTCACCAGGTTCATGGTGACGAAGCTCATGGCGTGACTCATTCTTTTGCTCCTTGCTTGGCCTTCGGTTCTTTTTTGCGGAACATCTCGAGCATGCGCTGCGTGACGAGGAAGCCGCCAAACACGTTGACGGCGGCCAGCGCCACGGCCAGGGTGCCTGCCACCTGCGCCAGCGGACCTTGCGTCAGGCCGGCCGCCAGCATGGCGCCGACGATGATGATGGCGGAAATGGCATTGGTGACAGCCATCAGCGGCGTATGCAAGGCCGGCGTGACGGTCCAGACGACGTGGTAGCCGACATAGATGGCCAGCACGAAAATGATCAGGTTAATAATGGTGTGACTGATTTCCATGATGTTGTTCTCTCCGGCGCTGCATTATTTACGTAAGATTTCGCTGCCCGCGCACACCAGGCTGGCCTTGATGATTTCATCCTCGCGGTCGATCAGCAACTGGTCGCCCTTGTCGATGATGAGCTTTAAAAAGTCCAGCACGTTGCGCGCATACAGGGCCGAAGCATCGGCCGCCACCAGGGTCGCCAGGTTCGGCTCGCCCACGATGTAGACGCCATGCTTGAGCACCGTCTTGCCCAGTTCGGACAGGGGGCAGTTGCCGCCCTGCTCGACGGCCAGGTCGACGATGACGGAACCCGGCTTCATGGCTTTCACCGTTTCTTCCGAGATCAGCACGGGCGCGGCGCGGCCAGGGATCAGGGCCGTGGTGATAATGATGTCAGCCAGTTTCGCCCGTTCATGCACCAGTTCGGCCTGGCGCCGCATCCAGTCGGCCGGCATGGCGCGCGCATAGCCGCCCGAACCCTTGGCAATTTCTTTTTCTTCATCGGTCAGAAAGGGCACGTCGAGGAATTTCGCGCCCAGCGACTCGACCTGCTCCTTGACGGGCGGGCGCACATCGGACGCTTCGATGACGGCACCGAGGCGCTTGGCCGTGGCGATCGCCTGCAGGCCGGCCACGCCCACGCCCATGATCAGTACGCGCGCTGCCTTGACGGTGCCGGCCGCCGTCATCAGCATGGGCATGAAGCGCTGATAGGTATTGGCCGCCACCAGCACCGCCTTGTAGCCGGCGATATTCGCCTGCGAGGACAGCACGTCCATTGACTGCGCGCGCGTGATGCGCGGCACGGCCTCAAGCGCAAAGGCGGACAGGCCGGCCGTGGCCATGGCAGCGATATTGTCGGCGTCAAACGGGTTGAGCATGCCGATCAGCACGGTGCCGCTGGCCATCAAGGCCCGTTCAGCGGCATCGGGGGCGCGCACCTTAAGTACGATGGCGCAGCCATAGGCTTCCTGGGCGCTGCCGATCTGCGCACCGGCGGCGGCATACGCATCGTCGGGAATCGACGCTTGCAAGCCCGCTCCGGCCTGCACGACGATCTGATGCTTGGCTGCCAACTTCTTGACTGTCTCGGGCGTTGCTGCCACCCGCGTTTCACCAGGCCGTGTTTCGGCCGGTATGCCTATCCTCATGATGCCTCCGCTAATTAATAAACTGACTAGAATCTAACACGGAAAGCAGCGCGTTAAACGTTTATGAAGCAGCAACTTTTAGTTGTACGATACTAATTTCACCAGCATCCCCCAATTCGTTTCACCATGCGGCGCTGCGACCATATTGTGGGAAAAGTGTATCAATATCACCACAGTCTAGCGTGCGTGCATGCTTGTTTTGACCACGCGGAAAGCCTATATTAGCGGGCGTTTCCTGCCATCTTGCCGACTCAGCCCCCATGCTAGTGCGCGCCCCGGGAAAGACGTAAGTACCTCCCACCGCTGTTGACTAAAACGTTGTCATTTATCAATATCTCCGCGTAACAGAAGGCAGGGTTCCAACTGCGCGCGCAGAACAAGATAAAATGTCGGCTCTTTCAAGGATGGAATCATGCCGAGAATCTGGAAACCCTCTGTCACCGTTGCCGCCATCGTCGAGCGCGACGGCCTGTTTTTATTGATTGAAGAAGAGACCAGCGAAGGCATCAAGCTCAATCAGCCGGCCGGTCACCTCGACCCGTTCGAGTCGCTGGAGCAGGCGGTGATCCGCGAAACGCTGGAAGAAGCGGCCTACGATTTCATCCCCACGGCACTGGTCGGCATGTATATGTCGCGCTATCAGTCACTGCGCACGGGCGAGGACGTGACCTATTTGCGCTTCACCTTTTGCGGCACGGCCGGCGCCGAGCATGACCGCCCGCTGGACGAAGGCATCATCCGCACCCTGTGGATGACGCGCGACGAACTGGCGGCATGCCAGGAACGCCACCGCAGCCCTCTGGTGCTGCAGTGCGTGGACGAATACCTGGCTGGCCGGCGCGCACCGCTGGCCCTGCTGCACACGCATGCGTCTGTCTTTAACAGCGCATAGCAACATTATCTAAAGTACACTGGAAAGCAAGATGAGCAAGAAGAAAGTCGTTATCGGCATGTCCGGCGGGGTCGATTCCTCGGTTGCCGCATGGATGCTGAAGGAACAAGGCTATGAAGTCATCGGCCTGTTCATGAAAAACTGGGAAGATGACGACGATTCGGAGTATTGCTCCACGCGCCAGGACTGGATCGATGCGGCCAGCGTGGCCGATGTCATCGGCGTCGATATCGAAGCCGTCAATTTCGCCTCCGAATACAAGGACCGCGTGTTCGCCGATTTCTTACGCGAGTACCAGGCCGGCCGCACGCCGAATCCGGACGTGCTGTGCAACGCCGAAATCAAGTTCAAGGCTTTTCTTGACCACGCCATGACCCTGGGCGCCGACCTGATCGCCACCGGCCATTACGCGCGCGTGCGCCAGGCGCCCCAGGATGCCGGCCGCTATGAGCTGCTCAAGGCAGTCGACGCCAGCAAGGACCAAAGCTACTTCCTGCACCGGCTGAACCAGGCGCAATTGTCGAAGACCCTGTTTCCGCTCGGTGAAATCCCGAAGACGCAAGTGCGCAAGATCGCCGAACAACTGGCACTGCCGAACGCGCAAAAGAAAGATTCGACCGGCATCTGTTTTATTGGCGAGCGCCCGTTCCGCGAATTTTTGAACCGCTACCTGTCCTACCAGCCGGGCCCCATGAAAACGGCCGACGGCAAGACAGTGGGCGAGCACGTGGGCCTGAGTTTTTATACGCTGGGCCAGCGCAAGGGCATCGGCATCGGCGGCGTGAAGTCCTACCAGAATGCCGATGGCAGCAGCGACGCATGGTATGTGGCGCGCAAGGATATCGCCAACAACACCCTGTGGGTGGTGCAGGGCCATGACCATCCGTGGCTGCTGTCGCCCGCCTTGACGGCGGACCAGGCCAGCTGGGTCGCCGGCACCGCGCCCCAGGCAGGCACCCTGTCTGCCAAGACGCGCTACCGCCAGGCCGACGTGGCCTGTCAGCTACTGCCGGATGGAAATGAACACTTCAACCTGGCGTTTGACCAGGCACAATGGGCCGTCACGCCGGGCCAATCGGCCGTGTTGTATGATGGGGATGTCTGCCTGGGCGGCGGCATCATCGCCAGCGCCACGGGCTTGCCCTGATCATGGACTGAAAGGATACGCTGATGCACACACTGCACGCCCGGATTGTCACCGCATGGAATGCCTTACCCGTAGTCTTGCGAGCCAGCTTGCTGCTGGGTGCCACAGCGTACTTTTTGCTGAACCTCGGCAAGTCATTGGGCCAGGCACTGTACTACCTGACCCATTAAGCTGTCGCCGGTTCAATCGGCCGAGTTCGACGATTGCGCGGCGGCCAGCGCCTGCTGCTTGCGCACCATGGCAATGACCGTATTGCGCACGGTTTTCAACACCGTGTCGGCCATGAAGGGCTTGACGATGAAGCCCGACACCCCCATTGCATGGGCCGCCTGCAGCGAGGCGGCGTCAATGCCGCCCGATACCATGAAAATGAGCGTCTTCGGATACTGGGCGCGGATGGTTTGCACCACGTTGCTCCCGTCTTCCACCTGCTCGCGCGCGATGCAGACGAAATGCGGATGGTGCTTGACCAGCAGCGCCAGTCCCAGCGCACTGGTATGCGTCTGCCCGCAGACATCGTAGCCGCCATCGGTCAGGACCGTGTTCAGCAGGCCGCGCGCCACGGCGCTGCTATCGATCAGGACTGTTTTTAACATCATGATTTACTTCCCTTGCTTGATTGTTCTTGTCTTGCGCCGTGCCTTACTTTTCCCACACCAGCTTGTTCCAGGTCACGCCTAAAGTCACGTCCGTCTTGAGCGCGACTAACTTTCTTGAAAGATACAGTATTTCCCGCTCTTTTCGCAGGCTTTCGCCCAGCGCACCGGGCAAAATCCCCGCGCCGGCCATCACGGCGTCGATATTGCCGTAGGCGCGCAACAGTTTCGCGCCCGTTTTTAGGCCAATCTTCGACACACCGGGGATGCTGTCGGTGACGTCGCCCATCAGCGCCAGCAGGTCGGGCAGCAGTTCCGGCGGCACGCCGAACTTTTTCTCGACCCAGGCGCGGTCGTGCCAGATACCCTTGAAATGATCCCACACCAACGCGCCGTGGGCGATTAAGCCATGTAAATCCTTGTCCGTGGTGGCAATAACGGCCGCGCCGCGCCCTTCGTGCAGCCAGCGCATGACGGCCGTGCCGATCACGTCGTCGGCCTCGACCCCGGCAATACTCACGACATTTAGACCGAAGCTGGCCAGGGTGGCATAGAAGCCGGGCAAGGCGTCGCGCAGCACCTGCGGCATGGGCTGACGCCCCTCGCGGTAACCGGCATACAGGGCGTGGCGCCAGGTGTTGCCGCCAAAATCGAAGGCCGGCAAGATGTGCGTCGGCTCATGATCATTGATAAGGGTGCGCAAAGACGACAGCGCATGGCGCAGCGCGATCTCCGCCTTTAGGTCGGAATCGGGTTCAGGACTGGCTTCGTAGACGCGGCGTACGATATTCAAGCCGTCGATAGCGAGGAGTCTGGCCATGCGGTAAATGGATACTGTTTGAATCGCGCATTTTACCGTATGACGCAAGCACTATTGCCAGCCAATTCCGCTTGACAGGTTTTACGCGGCGCAACAACGCCTAACAAAACCGTCTCGAGCGCAAGTCAATTGTGGCTAAGAAGCGCAACCGTACTCAAGTAAGGTGAGCATCGCAGGCCGCAAGTGGCGACGCGCAGTAGGTTTGCTTAGGCATTCTCATTTGGCGAAATCGTAGGGCCCGCCACGCTCCAGGGCACGCTGGTAGGCGGGCCGCGCGTGGATGCGCTGCAGGAATGCCGTCAACTTTGGCAGGCGCTCATCGAGTCCGCCGCGCATGGCGGCCGCTTCCAGCGGAAAGCTCATCTGGATGTCGGCGGCCGTGAATTCATTGCCGGCAAACCATTTGGCGTTCTCCAGCTGCGCTTCCATGTAAGCCAGCTGGCTGTTGAGATTGGGCATGATGAAGCTGCTCTTGACCTTGCTGACGATGGCGCGCGCTATCGGCTTGACAAAAAACGGCATGGGCGACGATTCGACCTTGTCGAACACTAGCTTCATCAGCAGCGGCGGCATGGCCGAGCCTTCCGCGAAATGCAGCCAGTAGGTCCAGCGCAGCTTCTCCGGCGTGCCCGCCGCCGGTATCAAGCGGCCATTGCCGTAGCGTTCGACCAGGTACTCGATGATGGCGCCCGATTCGGCGATCGTGTTGATGCCATCGGTGATCACGGGCGACTTGCCCAGGGGATGGACGGCTTTTAAAGAAGCCGGCGCCAGCATGGTTTTCGGATCACGCTGATAGCGCTTGACCTCGTAGTCGAGGCCCAGCTCCTCGAGCAGCCAGAGTACGCGCTGCGAGCGCGAATTGTTCAAATGGTGGACGACGATCATGGTTTTTCCCGTTAGGCGGTGGTTGAGTTCTAGTATAGCCGGGACGGGAAAATCGCGGCGGCACGGGCGGCAGAGCGAAATATATTGCAAAAAAAAGTATTTTTAATTGATAACTTCTTCATCTTCCCTTATCTTGTTTGTTTCCAATAAGCAAGGAAGCTCTCTGTGGATTTCGATACAAACAACAACACGCCGCAACGCGCAGCCATTACCTTCAGCGCCACCGGCAGCGAATACTTCCGTATCTGGATCGTCAACCTGCTGCTGAGCATCGTTACCCTCGGCATTTACTCGGCCTGGGCCAAGGTGCGCCGCAACCGCTATTTCTATTCCAGCACCCACCTGGCCGGCAGCAGCTTCGAATACCATGGCAATGCGCTCGCCATTTTGAAGGGCCGTATCGGCGCCCTGGTCCTGATCGGCGGCTACAACCTCGCCTTCCAGATCTCGCCCGTCGTGGGCTTGATCATGCTCGTACTGATGATGGCCGTCATGCCGTGGCTGGTCTGGAAAAGTCTGCAATTCAAGCTCTACAACACCAGCTACCGGGGCATCCGCTTCGGTTTCGGCGGCAGCGCCAAGGAAGCTTACACATACTTTCTGTGGCTGCCTATCCTCAATACCTTCACCCTGGGCTTGATGACGCCTTTCCTGCACCAGCGCCTGAAGCGCTTCCAGCATACGCATAGCCGCTTCGGCACCAGCAACTTCAGCTTCGACGCCAGCGTCGGCAGCTTCTACAAGACCTATCTGCTGTTCTTCGCCCTGCTGCTGGCCGGTTTCCTGGTACTGATCTTTGTCGTCTTCGCCAGTGTCTTCGCCGCCTTCAGCACCAATGCCAATGACGTCACCAAGGCTGGCAGCATCTTTGGCGCCGTGGCCGCCCTGTATGCCTGGGCCTTCATCGTGCTGCCGCTGTTCCTCACCATGATCCAGAACCTGATCTGGAACCACACGCGTTTGCAGCAGCACCAGTTCCAGTCGCAGCTGACATGGGGCCGCACCACCTTCATCATGCTGACCAACTTGCTGGGCATCGTCGTCACCCTGGGTCTGTTTTCGCCATTCGCCCATGTGCGCTGGCTGAAATACCGCTTGGAAGCGACTTCCATGCTGGTGTACGGCAGCCTCGATGCCTTTGTCACAGCCACCGGGGAGCAGGTATCTGCCACTGGCGAAGGCATGGTCGACCTGCTGGACTTCGACCTGTCGCTGTAAGCATGGACGCCAACACGCAAGCGAACCACGCGCCCCTGGCCGCCCGCTATTTCGACGGCCAGAGTTCGCGCCTGTACCACGTGACACTGTCCGTGCGCGATGGCGTGGCCGTACTGGCGGGCGACGTCGAGCGCAGCTGTCCGCTAGGCGAGCTGCATGTGTCCGAACGCAGCAGCCACGCCGTGCGCAAGGTCAGCTTTCCCGACGGCGCCTATCTGGAAATCGCCGACCAGACAGCCTTCAACGCATTGCTGCACGACACGGGCCACCGCGACGGCTGGGTGGTGCGGCTGCAGCAAAGCTGGCGCGGCGCCCTGCTGGCCACGGTGGCCACCGTGCTGGCGCTGTGGCTCAGCTATCAGTACCTGCTGCCGGTCGTGGCGAAAGGCATCGCCTATGCGATTCCCCAGTCCGTCGAGCGCCAGCTGGGCCAGGGCGTGCTCGATATCCTCGACCAGCACGTGTTTGCCGCGAGCAAGCTCGATACGGCACGCCAGCAAGCCTTGCGCAGCCAGTTCGCGCGCCTGTCCACGCCCGGCGACAGCACGCCCGAGCACCGCATCGTTTTCCGCAAGAGCAAGATCGGTCCGAACGCGTTTGCCCTGCCGTCGGGCGATATCGTGCTGACCGATGAAATGGTGGAACTGCTGCCGGACGATGTCGCCATCATGGGCGTGCTGGCGCATGAGCTGGGCCATTTGCAGCAGCGCCACCTGACGCGGCGCATCATCCAGACCTCGGCCGTGGGCGCCGGTGCGGCACTGCTGTTTGGCGACGTGTCGACGCTGGTGGCAACCGTGCCGCCGCTGCTGCTGGACTTGAAGTATTCACGCGACGTCGAACGCGACGCGGACGACTACGCCATTACCATGCTGCGCCAGAACGGCATAGCGCTGGAACACCTGGCGCAAGTCTTTGTCGCCTTGGGCAAGCTGGAACAGGGCACGCCTTACCTGTCGAGCCATCCGGCCAGCGCCGAACGGATCGAACGCATCCGCGCCGCACAGCGTTGAAGCCGCGCGGCGTCCAGCGGGCGCCGCGTTTTTTCCGCCATCACCTTGCGCAAATCAAAGGTAGCGTCGACCTTATCATTCCGACTTCACCGCAGTGCCCATGCGCCCAATACCCTTTCGCTAGCTGACCTTCATTGCCACGGCCGCCATCTTTGCCCTGTGCCGGGCTTACTATGCATATTAATGACGATCCCCGCTGGCCGGTGCGCTGCCTGCAGTCGCAAAGCTGTCGCACGCAACTGCCGCCCGTATTCGGCAGCTACTGCCCCAAGGCCCAGCCAGCGTCGTTCCAGCGCCTGGGTCGATACGGTCGCTGCGCAAGCGAAGCAATACCACTTAATAACCACTTGCGCAAAAACCCAAATCCAATACAATACCAAAACAAATACAAAACCAAGGCAGCTTTTGCGGTGAGCGCCACGATGCGCCACCACGGTGCCAAAATGCGTATGCCGTCGTCAAAATAAATACCGGAGGAGTTGCAGCATGGAGCAGGGTTTGCGCGAGAAAGCAGGACAGTTGTTCATGGTGGGCTTCGACGCCCTGCAGGCGGACGAGCATATCAAGACCTTGATACGGCAAAAGAAGGTGGGCGGCGTGATCCTGTTCCGCCGCAACGTGCACACGCCCGCGCAGGTATCGGCCCTGTGCCGCGAGCTGCAGGAAATCAACGCGGAGGTATCCGATACGCCGCTGCTGATCGCCATCGACCAGGAAGGCGGCATGGTGATGCGCATCGAGCAGGGCGTCACGCCGATACCTGCGGCCATGGCCTTCCAGGCAGCGGGCTCCATCGAAGACTGCGAGCGCATGAACCAGATCAGCGGCGATGAGATGCGCCAGCTCGGCATCAATATGCTGCTCGCCCCCGTGCTGGACGTGAACAACAACCGCAACAACCCCGTCATCGGCGTGCGCGCGTATGGCGAAGATGCCGCTACCGTCATCGACTACGGCATGGCTGCCATGCGCGGCCAGCGCGCCAGCGGCGTGGCCGTCACTGCCAAGCATTTCCCCGGCCACGGCGACACGGCCATCGACACGCATTACGCCATGGCGCTGGTGCCGCACGACAAGGAACGCCTGCACGCCGTGGAACTGGCACCCTTCCGCGCGGCCATCGCCGGCGGCGTGGACGCCATCATGACGGCGCACGTGGTCTTCCCCGCTTTTGAGGCCGATACCAGCGTGCCGGCCACCCTCTCCAAAGGCGTGCTGACGGACTTGCTGCGCGGCGAATTGAAATACCAGGGCGTGGTCATTACCGATTGCCTGGAAATGGCAGCCATTGCCGACGGCATCGGCATCGCCCAGGGTGCCATCGCGACCTTGCAGGCAGGCGCCGACATCGTCCTGATCTCGCACCGCGAAGCGCAGCAGACGGCTGCCATCGAGGCCGTCATCGCCGCCGTGGAACGCGGTGACATCGCCATGGCGCGCATCGACGCAGCGCTCGCGCGCGTCGCTGAACTCAAGCGCAACCGCGCCGTGTGCGACTGGCGCACGCGCCCCGTGGCCCCGCCGGCACTGATGCAAGCGCCTGCCATGGCACTGTCGCAGCGACTGCAAACAGCGGCCTTGCGCGTGCAAGGCGCGTACCGCCCGCTTGACCCTGGCCTGCCCGTGACCCTGCTGACGGTAGAAGTGCGCTCGCGCAGCGAAATCGACGAAGTGGCGCTGGGCCGCAACAAGGAAGCGCGCAGCTCGATGCTGCCGGCGCTGCTTGAAGCTGGCCTGGACGTGCGCGAATATGCGCTGTCGGCTGAAGCGCTGGACGAGGAAGTGGCTGCCGCCATTGCTTTTGCGCAAGGTGCGCAACAAATCGTGCTGCAAACGTATAACGCCATGTTCATCGACGGCCAGCGCCGCCTCATCGACGCCCTGGCGCAAGATAAACTGTGGCTGGTAGCGGGCCGTTTGCCCTACGACCTGGATCTGGCGCCACAGGCGCAAGGCCGCCTGGCTGCCTTTGGCTGTCGCCCGGCCGCGCTGGCACCAGTCGTCGACAAGCTGGCCGGCAAGACCTAGCGCTGTAGCGGCGTAAAAAAACCCGCAGCAGCGGGTTTTTTTCGTTCAGGGCCGCGTGACAGGCGGCAAGGCAGCCACCGCCAGCAAGGCAAAGGGCCCGAGGACCAGGCCGATGCAGAACCAGAATCGCGCGTGGCGGCCACGCCGGCTGGCCAGCAAGCAGGCAGCAAGCGCAAACAAAAACATGAAGATCAAGAGTATCGCCATTGCCACTCCTTGCTATGCGCACAGTCCAGTGTAGCCGACGGGCGCACCGGTGGCTACACGGATATCAGCCTTAGCGCCGCACCTGCATCAGGATCACGCGCTTGCTGCTGCCATCGGCCGGCGGCGTGGCGGACGGCGGCGGGCTGTCGCAAGAGCCACAGGAACCGCAGCCGCTGGCGCAACCGGCTGCCACCTTGAATAAGGTCGACATCTTCGCCTCATCGAAGCTGCAGCGCACCAGGCCACGCACGATGGCGCGGCGCACGCCAGCGGGCAGATACCTGGTCGAAAAGTGCAGCAGCGCGGCGGCGACGATCAGGGCGACGATGAGGGTTTGCCACATGCTTTTCTCCTAAGCGCCCAGCAACAGGGCGAGGCGATACGTGATGAACGAGGCGGCGTAAGCGAGGGCGAACATATAGCCGGCCATCAGCAGCGGATAGCGCCAGCCACCCGTTTCGCGTTTCACCACGGAGAGGGTGGACAGGCACTGCGGCGCGAACACATACCAGGCCAGCAGCGACAGTGCGGTGGCCATCGACCACGAATGGGCAATCAGCGGCTCCAGAGTGGTGGCCAGCGCATCGCCCGTTTGCGACAGCGCATACACGGTGCCCAGCGCGCCGACGGCCACTTCGCGCGCCGCCATGCCCGGCACCAGCGCGATGCAGATCTGCCAGTTGAAACCGATGGGCGCGAAGATCACTTCCAGGCTGCGGCCCAGAATGCCGGCCAGGCTGTAATAGATAGGCGGATGAATCGCATTGTCCGGCGCGCCGGGGAAGGTGCTGAGGAACCACAGGATGATCATCAGGCTCAGGATGATGGTACCGACGCGCGTCAGGAATATCTTCGCGCGCTCCCACAGGCTGACGGACAAGTTCCGCAGATGCGGCCAGTGGTAGGCCGGCAGTTCCAGCATCAGCGGCTGCTTGCTGCGCACACCCATGCTGCGCTTCATGACCCAGGCCACGGCCATGGCCGAGATGATGCCGGCGAAGTACAGGACAAACAGCACCAGGCCTTGCAGGCTCAGATAGCCCCACACCTGGCGCTGCGGGATGAAGGCGGCGATGATCAGCGCATACACGGGCAGGCGCGCCGAGCATGTCATCAGCGGCGCAATCATGATGGTGACCAGGCGGTCGCGCGGGTTCTGGATGGTGCGCGCCGCCATCACGCCGGGAATGGCGCAGGCAAAGCTCGACAGCAGCGGGATGAAGGCGCGGCCCGACAGGCCCACGCCACCCATCAGACGGTCCAGCAGGAAGGCCGCGCGCGGCAGGTAGCCGCAGTCTTCCAGGCTGAGAATAAAGAAGAACAAAATCAGGATTTGCGGCAGGAATACCAGCACGCTGCCGACGCCGCCGATGATGCCTTCCACCAGCAAGCTTTTCAGATGGCCGTCGGGCATGTTCGCTGTCAGCAAGGCGCCCAGGTGGCCCACGCCATCGGTGATCATTTCCATCGGCGTGGCGGCCCAGGCAAACACCGCCTGGAAGATCAGGAACATCAGCACGGCCAGGATGATGGGGCCGAACACGGGGTGCAGCACCACGTCATCAATTTTTTCTGTCAGGTTGCCCGTGTCGGCGCTGTCGTTGCTGACGGCGGCCAGGATGCGGCGCACTTCGCGCTGGGTTTCTTCAACGGTGATGGCATCGATGGCGGCCAGCGGTTTCGCTTGCACGGCCGGCAGCGGCAGCATGGCGTCAATCGCGCCCAACAAAGCTTTTTCGCCATCATGCTGCACCGCGACGGTTTCCACCACGGGCATGTCCAGTTCCCGTGACAGCTTGGCCGTATCGATGCGCATGCCGCGCTTGCGCGCTACGTCCGTCATGTTCAGCGCCAGCAGCATGGGCAGGCCCAGGCGTTTGACTTCCAGCACCAGACGCAAGTTCAGGCGTAAATTGGTGGCGTCAACCACGCAGATGATGGCGTCCGGACGCGCTTCCCCCTTGCGCACGCCTCCCACCACGTCGCGCGTGATGGCTTCGTCGGGCGTAGTGGCGGACAGGCTGTAGGCACCCGGCAAATCGAGCAGGCGCACGGGCTTGCCAGCGGGCGAAGTGAAATGCCCTTCCTTGCGTTCGATGGTCACGCCAGCGTAGTTCGCCACTTTCTGGCGCGCGCCCGTCAGGCGGTTGAAGAGGGCAGTCTTGCCGCAGTTCGGATTGCCCAGCAAGGCAATTTGTGGCTGATGCAGCGGCTTATGCAAGCCCGCATCGACAATAGTTTCGACAGCACCCATGGTCATTCCGGTTGAAGCAGCGGTTGAATCGTCACCAGCGCCGCTTCGAAGCGGCGCAGTGCGAACGTGGCATTGCCGACCTTGATGGCCAGCGGATCGCCGCCGGGAATGCCGCGCTTGAGCATGCGCAGTCGTTCGCCAGGAACAAAACCGAGCTCCATCAAGCGGCGGGCGAGGTCGACGCCGTCGTCCGTCTGTCCTGCCGTGTAGGGAGTGATATGCAACACCGTGCCGCTCTGGCCGACTGCCAGCGCGTCGAGCGTCATCGAGGGTGGAACTAGAGTCATGAGCAAATTCCGTTCAAATTAAACACACCGGGGACATACTGCGGCGCGCGGCGCATCGCGTTTGACTTGGCTGTTGTGAGGTAAACGCAACTGTTGCGCTTTACCGACAAGCGGCCTTTCAAACTGTCCAGACGGCGACCATCCGAAACAATACCAGCATTATAAACATGAATGCGAATTGTTTTTATTTGCCCCGGAGAGTAGCCCCTGTCAAGGGCTAGGCCATGGACCAGAAGCACATATCGACATGCCACACCTGGCCGCCAAGCGCCGCACGCCAGATCAAAATCGCTTGCATTGTCCTGCGCTTTGCGCGACAATGAAACTTAATGATAATGATTCTCATTAAAACACTAGCAACAATGCTTGAGGAACCTAGTGTCCATTCATCATCCAGCCAGAAGGTGCATCAATGATTGTATGTGTCTGCAACAACATATCTGATCGTGAAATCCGTCAAGCCGTCGATCTTGGCCTGTCGAGCATGGCCGAACTGCGCCGCGACCTGGGCGTGGCCACCTGCTGCGGCAAATGCCACACCTGCGCGCGCGACGTGCTGAACGATCACCTGGGCGCCACCGCAGTGATGCAAGAAACAGTATTGATGCGAGCGTAATGATGCGAGCCGTACTGACAAACTGAAGAAAGCGACGACTGCCATGACGATGATGCCCCCGCCCGTAACGGTGCAGGCCGTGCAACAATTTGCCGACTTCGACAAGAAGCGCAACAAGTTTGCGCCGCTGATGGCCATCGTCGTTCTGCATATCGCCGGCTTTTACGCCATCCAGAGCGGCCTGCTGAGCCGCGTCGTCACGGCAACCATACCGACCATCACCACCATCAGCATCATCGCCCCGCCAGCGCCGCCCAAGCCGCCGGCAGCGTCGGTGCCAAAAACCGTGGAACTGAGCGCTCCCGTGCCGCGCGCCGTGATCCCGCCACTGCCGCTGATCGCCGTGGCGCCGAGCGAACCGACGATCACGCCGCCGCAACCGACGCGTGCCGAAGCAGCTCCCGTGGCCACAGCCGCGCCGGCAGCACCATCGACACCGGCGCCTCCAGCACCGGCGCCAGCGACACCGCGCACTGTCAACAGCGTCGAATACGTCAAGGCGCCGCAACTGATCTACCCGAATTTGTCGCGCCGTCTGGGCGAGAGCGGTACCGTGGTATTGCGCATCCTGATCAATGAAAAGGGCTTGCCCGAGCAAATCCTGGTGCATAAATCTAGCGGCTACGGCAATCTCGATGAAGCGGGCCGCCAGGCTGCGCAGCGCGCGCTGTTCAAGCCGATGATAGAGAACGGCAAACCCATGTCCGTGTATGTGCTGGTGCCACTGACCTTCCAACTGAGCTAACCTTCCGGCAGGCAGCGCAGCGGGTGTGCCCTGCTGGCTTTTCTATAGCGTGTTTTCTGTACTAGTCAAGCAACTGCTTGTTTCAGTCTGCCAGCCTACATCCCCGGGCCAGGCAGACTTTTTTTTGGGGTCAGACCCTTTGGGTCTGACCCCAGCCGTTCAGGTCTAGGGTTAGAGCATGCAAAAACTGTATTCTCTTTTTAACCCTAAAAAAACTGGGGCCGGACGGGGACGCCTAGTCCCGCAGGGTCCGACCCCCTTTTTTAGATCTCCGCCCACATCCTGAGCAGGTTGTGATAATGGCCCGTCAAGCCCACCGTCGCCGGTGAGTCGCCGTGCTCGCCACGCACATTCTGGATGTTCTGATCGAGCTCGAACAGCATGCTGCGCTTCCAATCCTCGCGCACCATGCTTTGCGTCCACAGAAAAGAGCAGATGCGCTCGCCGCTGGTGACGGGCAGCACCTGATGCACGCTGCTCGACGGATACACGATCACGTCGCCGGCCGGCAGTTTCACTTCATGCGTGCCGTAGGAATCGACCACCACCAGTTCACCGCCTTCATACTCGTCCGGCTCGCTCAGAAACACAGTCGACGAGACGTCGGCGCGCATCGACTGCATGCCGTTTTTCGGCGTGCGGATAGCGCCGTCAATATGCAGGCCATAGTGCTCGCCACCGGCGTAGCTATTGAAGAATGGCGGCAGGATGCGCAGCGGCAGCACGGCCGAAAAAAACAGTGGATTGGCCATCAATGCGCGGCTGACGATCTCGCCCAGCTCCAGCGCCAGCGGCGAGCCCTCGGCCAGTTGGCGGTTGCGCTTGACCTGCGCCCCTTGCGCCCCGACGCTGGCGCGCCCATCGACCCAGTCCGTCTGCGCCAGACGCTGGCGAAACTGCGTGACCTGTTCCGGCGTCAGCACGCCGGGTATATGCAGCATCATTTTGCTATCCTTTTTTCAGTAAAATCGCTGCCCGATTATCGCATCGCCGACGGCGGCCAAGAATACGTCAAAGCAAGAACGGCGCAAATATTTTCGCCCGTTTCAAGGCCGCCAAGCACACACGCCAACGGCAACAAAGTGGCAGCAGGAACGCGAATGAGAATGGCCTTCATTTTCCTTCACAAATAAAAAACGGAAAGATCGGACAATCCATTTGAGAATGGGTTTTATTCGCACGTTATTTACGTTAAAAAGACGGAAAAATACCGTTTCCCGCCCGAAATCGCCGATATTTTGCGCTATTATGCGGGCATAGCGAGACCGAAAAACTGCGCGCCACCAGGCAGCCATGTGCCACCCGGCAGTGAACGCCAGCAGCCTGCGGTTTCATCATCAAACGCGACACAGAACAAAGGACATCCCATGAAGGGCGATAAAGAAGTCATCCGTATGCTCAACGCACAGCTCACCAATGAACTGTCGGCCATCAACCAGTACTTCCTGCATGCACGCATGTACAAGCACTGGGGCCTGGAAAAGCTGGGCAAGAAAGAATACGAAGAATCGATCGGCGAAATGAAACACGCCGACAAGCTGATCGACCGCATCCTGATGCTCGACGGCCTGCCGAACCTGCAAGCGCTGCATAAGTTGCTGATCGGCGAGAACACGCCGGAAATGCTGGAATGCGACTTGAAACTGGAACGCGCCGCGCACGCCACCGTCAAGGAAGGCATCGCCATCAGCGAAAAAGCCGGCGACTACGTCTCGCGCGACCTGTTCCTGATGATCCTGGAAGACACGGAAGAGCACATCGACTGGCTCGAAACGCAGATCGACCTGATCGCCAAAGTCGGCATCCAGAACTACCTGCAAAGCCAGATGGCTGTGGAAGAGTAAAGCTTAGGCAGCAACGTAAAAACCGGCACGCGTGCCGGTTTTTTTTCGCCTGTACTCAGGGCTGTCCGGCGCCCTGGCGCCCGGTGTCGGCGATTGCCCGGCCTTCGACGCGCGACCGCTCAGCGCACGCTCACTGAGGCACGGTATCCTTGAACGATTGTCGCTCGGACAGTTTGTCGAACAGACGTGCCAGCGCCGGATGCGCGGCGCGCCAGTCGATTTCCGGGAAGCGGAAGCTGAGCCAGTCCAAGGTGCAACCCACGGCCACGTCGGCCAGCGTATAGTTCTTGCCGGCGCAATACGCACTCTCGCCCAGACGCGTTTCCAGCGCTGCAAGACCCAGGATGATCTTGTCGAGCTGGCGCGCGATCCAGGCCGCGCTTTGCTGCTCGGGCGGACGCTGCGTGCGCTCCAGGCGCACCAGCACGCCTGCATCGAGGATGCCGTCGGCCAGCGCTTCCCAGTTCTTGATATCGGCGCGCTCGCGGCCATTGCCGCCGGCAGGCAGCAGCTTGCACACTGGCGTCAGCGTGTCGAGGTATTCGACGATGACTTTCGAATCGATCAAGGTGCTGCCATCCTCCATCACCAGGCAGGGCACCTTGCCCAAGGGATTGGCCTGCGCGATGCGGGTTTCTGGCACCCACACGTTTTCCAGCTCAAAAACATAGTCGAGCTTTTTTTCCGCCAGCACAATACGGGCTTTGCGGACATACGGGCTGGCGAGGGAGCCGATCAGTTTCATAGGTACTTTAAGGTAAAGGAGCAGCGAGCAGTATAACATCGGCGGCAGCGGCGTTTGGTCGCACGCGCCCAGCGGTCCGCATAGTGTGGCAGGCATGCCGCATCGAGTCCGGATTCGTCCGAAATGGCGGCCATCGGCAGCCGACCGACGGCTAGCGAACGGTCAGCGGTGGTAAAATCGGCATTTATCTGTGGCGCCGAAAAATTGCTTAATTGCAATAATCCTACCCTCCCCGCGCGCCACACGCCAACCGTTTCTTTAACTTGCGTCCGCTCTCATGACTTCTATCACTCCGTATTCCACGCTGTCGGCCCTGTCTCCGCTCGATGGCCGCTATGCCAGCAAGACCGATCTGCTGCGCCCGATCCTGTCCGAAGCCGGTTTCATGCACCACCGCGTGAAAGTGGAAATCTCCTGGCTGCAAGCACTATCGCAAGCCGGCTTCGCCGAAATCAAGCCTTTCTCGGCAGAAGCGAGCGCCCTGCTCGACAAGATGGCGGCGGATTTCTCGGAAGCCGACGCGGCCCGCATCAAGGCCATCGAAGCGGTCACCAACCATGACGTCAAGGCCGTCGAGTACTGGCTGAAGGAACAAGTGGCGGACGTGCCGGAACTGGTGGCGGCATCGGAATTCATCCATTTCGCCTGCACCTCGGAAGACATCAACAACACCTCGCACGGCATGATGCTGAAAGCCGCACGCGATGGCGTGATGCTGCCCGCATTGCAGGGCCTGGTGGCCAAGCTGACGCAGATCGCGCACGACAATGCCGACGTGCCGATGCTGTCGCGCACGCACGGCCAGACGGCCAGCCCGACCACCCTGGGCAAGGAGTTTGCCAACGTCGTGGCACGTTTGCAGCGCGCGGTGAAACGCATCGAACAGGTAGAAATCCTCGGCAAGATGAATGGCGCCGTCGGCAACTACAACGCCCACCTGTCGGCCTACCCCGGCTTCGACTGGCCGGCCTTCTCGCAGGCCGTCATCGAACAGCGCCTGGGCCTGGTCTTCAACCCGTACACCATCCAGATCGAGCCGCACGACTACATGGCCGAACTGTTCGATGCCTTCGCGCGCGCCAACACGATCCTGCTGGACCTGAACCGCGACATCTGGACCTACGTGTCGCTGGGCTACTTCAAGCAAAAACTGAAAGCCGGCGAAATCGGTTCGTCGACCATGCCGCACAAGGTCAACCCGATCGACTTTGAAAACTCCGAAGGCAACCTGGGCCTGGCCAACGCCGTGCTGAAACACCTGTCGGAAAAACTGCCCGTCTCGCGCATGCAGCGCGACTTGACCGATTCGACCGTGCTGCGCAACATCGGCGTGGGCCTGGGCTACACCCTGCTGGCGTATGACAGTTGCCTGCGCGGCCTGAACAAGCTGGAAGTGAACCACGCGCGTCTGGCGCAAGACTTGGACGCCACCTGGGAAGTGCTGGCCGAGCCCGTGCAAACCGTGATGCGCCGCTATGGCATCGAAAATCCGTACGAGCAACTGAAAGAATTGACGCGCGGTAAGGGCATCTCGAAAGAGGCGCTGCAAACCTTCGTCAATGGCCTGGCCATCCCGCAAGACGCCAAGCAAGTGCTGCTGAGCATGACGCCAGCTAACTACATCGGCATCGCAGCGCAATTGGCCAAGGCGATCTAAGCGAGCACCGCGATCCGCATCAGGCAGATCCACTCCCGCAGGGCGGCCAGCGCACAAACGCCGCCCGCCCTGTAATGGCGTTCAGTTAGTGTGTTAGTGATGCTATTTTTAGCCCAAGAACCAGGACAGGGGTCGGACCCTGAGGGGGAATGTGCTTCAATGGAGCACATTCCGATCACGAAGTGACCGACCCCAGCTCTTTGCCTCTGGGGTTAGCGAATTTACTGGCGCTCATAAATCACGCCAAAATCCTTAACTGAACGGCATTACCGCCCGCCCTGCGGTTTTTCCAGTCATCTTTCTTATAGAATCAGCAGCACGCAGCGCAATTTGATTTTCTTTGGTATATTAAGGCTAATTAGTCCTGACACGTACTACTTTCAAGAAAGCCGCCGATGCAACGCTACACGACCACCGCCATCCTCCTGCACTGGCTAAGTGCCCTGCTGATCATCAGCGCCTTTGTCATGGGCCTGGTCATGACAGACATTCCCGGCCTGACGCCCACCAAGCTCAAATATTTCTCCTGGCACAAATGGCTGGGCATAACTGTGCTCGCCGTCGCCGCCATCCGCCTGCTGTGGCGTAAGGCCAACGTGCCGCCGCCGCACCCGTCGAGCATGCTTGCCTGGCAAAAAAAGGCGGCCGACGCCGTGCACGTGCTGCTGTACCTGCTGATCTTCGCCGTACCCATTTCAGGCTACCTGTACACCCTGGCGGCCGGCGTGCCGGTCATCTATCTGGGCCTGTTCCAGCTGCCGGTCATCATGGCGCCGAACCCCGAGCTTAAGCCACTTCTAAAAGAGATTCATTATGTTCTGAACATGACGATGGCCGCCACCGTGGCCGCCCATGTGCTGGCAGCGCTGAAACACCATTTCATCAACCGCGATGGCGTACTTAAACGCATGCTGCCATAACGTCCTCCCTTTGCTCACTGAAACACAGGAAAAAATAAGATGAACACCACCCAACGCATCGTCCTCGCTTCCCTGCTGGGCCTATCCGTGGCCGCCACCGCGGCCACCGTGCTGAAAGTCGATCCCGCCAAGACCAGCGTGTCGGCCGCGTTCAAGCAAATGAACGTCCCCGTGGAAGCGAAGTTCAAGAAATTCAATATCGCCATCGATTACAACCCGGCCACGCCGGATGCCTCGAAAGCGTCAGTAGAAATCGACACGGCCAGCATCGATATCGGCGACCCGGAGTACAACAAGGAAGTGGCCAAGAAAGAATGGTTCAACTCGGCCCAGTTCCCGAAAGCCACGTTTGTCTCGAGCAGCATCAAGGCCGCCGGCGCCGGCAAGCTGACCGTGAGCGGCAAACTGAGCATCAAGGGCAAGACCAGCGACGTGAGCTTCCCCATGACGGTGAAAGCCGATGGCGGCAAATACGCATTTGACGGCGCCCTGCCGATCAAGCGCCTGACCTACAACATCGGCGAAGGCGAGTGGAAAGACACCAGCATGGTTGCCGATGAAGTCACCATCAAATTCCACGTCGCCGCCCAGTAACACCTGAGAAAACGTCCATGGCTGCGTTGCTCTTGCCCGGTTTTCCACCTTGTGCTTTTCGTACTGCACCAGGCAAGGCGCCTTGTCCTGAACGTTTTTCAGTCGTTACCAAAAACAACCCCACCACCTGTTCAACTATAGGATCTGCATGAAATTTTCGCACTTGATGATCGCCGTGCTGGCCGCTGCCAGCGCTGGTTCGGCCATGGCCGCCGCCGACACCTACAACCTCGACCCGACGCATACCTTCCCCAGCTTTGAAGCCGATCACATGGGCCTGTCCGTCTGGCGTGGCAAGTTCAACAAAACCAAGGGCAGCGTGACACTGGACCGTGCCGCCAAGACAGGCAGCCTGGACCTGGTCATCGATGCCGATTCGATCGATTTCGGCTTCGACGCCATGAACACGCACGCAAAAAAAGCGGACATGTTCAACGTGGAAAAATTCCCGGCAATCACTTACAAGAGCACGTCGCTCAAGTTCAACGGCGATCAGCTGGTGGAAGTGAACGGCGAACTGACCCTGCTGGGCGTGACCAAGCCCGTCACATTGAACGTGAGTAAATTCAAGTGCATCATGCACCCGCGCTACAAGCGCGAAGTGTGCGGCGCTGACGCCAGTGCGCAATTCAAGCGCAGCGACTTTGGCCTGAACTACGGCATGCCGGCGTTCTCGCCGGAAGTCAAGCTGGCCATCCAGGTCGAAGCGATCAAGGCCGATTAAGGCCGATTAAGCACGGCCTTGCAGCATGACAAGCCCGCCTCGCTGCACGCAGCCAGGCGGGCTTTTGCATGCGCGACGCAAGGGCGCTGGACTTTTTATGCTGCGGCTTATGCTGCGGCATCAATATCACCTGGCGCCAAGGCAAGTACGCACAAATACCACGGCGCTGGCACGGGGAAAATGACACTGGCAAGCGGCTCCTGCCACTGCACCACTGGAAGTTGTGTCCATTAAAACAAATAAATGCAACCATGCCGCCCGGAAAATGTGATTGACTAGTGCGAGTTCGATACGGATACTATGCCTCGCCCGCTGAGAAAAACACTGGGTACACGTTGGTTCCGCCTTCCCACCATGTAAAAAGACTAGAACTCGAATGAAAAAATCTTTAATCGCGCTCGCCATCCTGAGCAACTTCGCACACGCCGACGAAGGCATGTGGATGCCCCAACAGCTGCCACAAGTAGCCAAGGAACTGAAAGCGGCCGGACTGAAACTCGATCCGACCACCCTGACCAAACTGACCGAGTTCCCGATGGGTGCCATCGTCAGCCTGGGCGGCTGCTCGGCCTCGTTCGTCTCGCCGCAAGGCCTGGTTGCCACCAACCACCATTGCGTCTACAACAGCGTGGCGGTCAATTCGACCAAAGAGCGCGATTTGCTGGCTAACGGCTTCCTGGCCAAGACGTTCGCGGAAGAATTGCCGGCCGCTCCTGGTAGCCGCATCTTCGTCACCTCGGCCGTGACCAATGTCAGCGACAAGATCATCAGCGCCGACGTAGCCAAGCTGCAAGGCAAGGCACGCATCGACGCGATCGAGAAAAACCAGAAAAAACTGGTTGCAGAGTGCGAAAAAGAAGCCGGTTTCCGCTGCACCGTGTCGGCCTACTACGGCGGCCTGGAGTTCTACCTGATCAAGCAACTGGAAATCCGCGACGTGCGCCTGGTGCACGCGCCTCCAGCGGGCGTGGGCAAGTTTGGCGGCGACGTCGACAACTGGATGTGGCCACGTCACACCGGCGACTACGGTTTCTACCGCGCCTACGTCAGCCGCGACGGCAAAGCTGCCGACTTCAGCAAGGACAACGTGCCTTACCAGCCTAAACACGTGCTGAAACTGGCCAAGGATGGCTTAAAAGAAGGCGATTTCGTGATGGTCCTCGGCTACCCTGGCCGCACCAACCGTCACCGCCTGCCATCGGAAGTGGCTTACACGTTTGACTGGAACTATCCAGCCTTCGTAAAAGCGTCGGGCGAAACCCTGGCCATCATCGCGCGCGAAACCAAGGACAACAAGGATGTGGCCCTGAAATACGCGGGTCAGGTCGCTGGCGTCAATAATTACTACAAGAACCGCCAAGGCATGCTCGATTCCTACGCTGGCAGCGACTTCCTGGCGCGCAAGACGACGCAACACAATGACATGAAAGCATGGGTCAACGCCAATCCTGCACGCAAGGCTGAATTTGCCGGCGATATCGAGCAAGTGGAAAAGCTGATCGCCGAGCGCGATGCCGACACCAAGCGCGACTTCTTCCTCAGCTACGCACAGCCGCGCCTGCTGAGCACAGCACGCAGCTTGTACCGCCTGTCCAACGAGAGCACCAAGGCCGACACGGAACGCAAGTCCGGCTACCAGACGCGCGATTTGCCGCGCCTGGCCTCGGGCATCACGTCGGTCGAGCGCACCTACGATGAAGCAGTCGACAAGGCATTGGTATTGAACAGCCTGAGCAAGTACGCCGCGCAACCGGCAGCACAACGCCGCGCCAGCTTCGACGCCGCCATCGGCATCAAGGATGGCATGTCGGCCGCCGAACTGTCCACCGCGCTGGACAAACTGTATGCCGGCAGCAAACTGGGCGACAAGGAAGAACGCGCAGCATGGCTGAAACGCACGCCAGCCGAATTCCAGGCCAGCAAGGATAGCTTCATCCAGGCAGCCGTTGCCATGTATCCCGATTCGCTGAAAAACGAAGCGGAAGACGAAGAACTGGCCGGCAAGATCCAGCAAGCCTACGCCAACTACATGAAAGCAAAAATTGCCTTCATGAAGAGCAAGGGACTGGCCGTCTATCCTGACGCCAACAGCACCTTGCGCGTGACGTTCGGCAAAGTTGCCGGCCGTGACCACGGCGCCGACGGCACCACCTGGAGCGCGTTTACCACCGTCAAGGGCATCACTGCCAAAGCCACGGGCGAAGGTGAATTCAATGCACCGGCGAATCAACTGGCCGCAATCAAAGCCAAGGACTTCGGCAAATTTGTTGATCCGAAACTGAAAACCGTGCCGGTCGACTACCTGGCGACTCTGGACATCACCGGTGGCAACTCCGGTTCGGCTGCCCTGAATGCAAAAGGCGAATTCATCGGTCTGGCCTTCGATGGCACCTTGGACTCGATCATTTCCGATTGGGACTACAACAAGGCCAACACCCGTTCGATCCAGGTCGACCTGCGCTACATGCTGTGGAACATGAAACACATCGACCGCGCAGACAACCTGCTCAAAGAAATGGGCGCTGAGTAACAAGAAACGATCAGCCGCTCACGCGCGCTTGTCAGCTGAGCCACTCCTGCGGGAGTGGCTTTTTTTCGTCTAGCGTTTGATCTTTGAAAACCGGTAAGGTACGCCTTGCTGCGCGCCAAACACCTGCGCTCGAGGGTTTCCCAAGGGCAGCATCACGCGCCGTCCATCCTGCAGCAGCAGGGCCAGGTCGGCGCCGGGAAAACGCTGCGCCAACAGCCGATAGGCTGGCCGTGCTATGGCAGCGGCGGGAATCACGATGCGGTAATCGGCATCGCCAAAGTCCAGTAGCAGCGCGGGAACCTCGTCCGGCCCGGGCAAGGCCGTGATGCGCAGGTGCGTGCGTCCCTTGACCAGCTCGATGGCTGACCAGGCGGGCAAGGCGCGCTCGGTGGCGCCGATCTGCAACTGCGGCGCCTGCCTGCCATCCGCCGAACGCAGCAGGACATCGGGCCGCGCCGCCGGCGCTGCTATATCGACGGCCAGCAACCAGCCCCGGTAGCGTATCAGCGCGCCTTGCGCGCTGGCAGTGACGGAGCCGCCAGGTGCCACGGGGTCCTTGCTCGCCTGCAAACGCAGCGGCGCCGCCTGCGCTGCCAGGCAAGCCCACCACACCAGCGCCGCCAGCACCATCTTGTCCATGCCGCCTCCATCCTTGCGTCTGAAACGTATTCATAACACAGGGGCTGCAGCTGTCTGCTGTTGCGCATCAAGGCATCGGCGCCGGTGCTACAATTGCCCCCTTGCGGGCGTACTTACCCGGCGCGCCTTCCCCCTCCCAGACTCAGACCGCTATGCCACCAGACTTGCGCACGACCTACGAACTCGGTAACCACAACCAGACCACGACCTGGCTGGAATGCATCACTTTCTACAAAGATCTCGCCGCACGCTACCCGCAGGTGCTGCATTTCGAACAAATCGGCCTGTCCGATTCGGGCGTGCCCATCCATGCTGGCGTCGTCAGCGCCGATGGCGTATTTGACCGCGAGCAAATCAAGCGCGCAGGGCGTAGTGTTTTCTTCAACAATAACGGCATCCACCCGGGCGAACCGGAAGGCATCGACGCTTGCATGGCCATCGTGCGCGACCTCTGCACGCAGCCGGAACGCCTGGCGGCCCTGGGTAGCACCGTGCTGCTGTTCATTCCAATCTACAACGTCGATGGCAGCCTGAATCGCGCCAATACCTCGCGCGTGAACCAGGATGGCCCGGAGCAATTCGGTTTCCGCGGCAACAGCCGCCACCTGGACCTGAACCGCGACTTCATCAAGTGCGACAGCCTGAACGCGCAAGTATTCAACCGTCTGCTGAGCAGCTGGGACCCGGACGTCATGGTCGACACGCATACCTCGAACGGCGCCGACTATCCGTACACGATGACCCTGATCCACACGCAGACGGATAAACTGGGCAATGGCCTGGGTCCGTTCCTGCAACAGACCATGCTGCCGCACATCTTTGCCGCAATGGAAAACGCCGGCTGGCCCACCTGCCCGTACGTCAATCCCGTCAAGGACAGCCCCGACCACGGCATCGCCGAATTCCTCGAAGTACCGCGTTTCTCGACCGGTTTTGCGGCCCTGCACCATGTCATCGGTTTCATGCCGGAAACGCATATGTTGAAACCATTTGCCGACCGCTACGCTTCCATGCGCGCCCTGCTCGACATCACCCTGGCGTTCACCATCGAGCATGGTGAACAGATCAAGCAACTGCGTGCGCAAGCCAAGGCGGCTAGCCGCACGCAAGCACAATGGCCGATCCACTGGGTCATGAACGAAGAGCAGCCGTCGACTTTCCCCTTCAAGGGCTATGCGGCGCAATACACGCCTAGTATCTTGGGCAACTACCAGCGCCTGTCGTATGACCGCTCGCAACCGTGGGAGCGCGATATCGCTTACTACAACCGCTTCGATGCGGACGTCACCGTGGCCGCGCCGAAAGCCTATGTAGTGCCGCAAGCCTGGCGCGAAGTCATCGAGCGGCTGCGCTGGAACGGCGTTGAAATGTCGCGCATCAGCGAAGAACAAACCTTAACGGCGCGCTACTACCATATCGCCAACGTCGGCACGCGCACCACCCCCTACGAAGGCCATATGTTCCACGAGACGGTGGAACTGGAGGCACGCATGGGCGAATTCACGGTGCAGGCGGGCGATTATGTGATCAGCCTGGAGCAGGACAAGGCGCGCTATGCGGTGGAAACGCTGGAGCCGCAGGCGCACGACAGCTTCTTCCGCTGGGGCTTTTTCAACAGCGTGCTGGAGAAGAAAGAAGCGTTTTCCGATTACGTCTTCGAAGACATGGCATCCGAGTTGCTGCGCGATGAGCCAGCGCTGGCGGCCAAGTTTGCCGACTGGAAAGCAGCGAACCCGGCCTTGCTGAGCAATCAAGGAGCCGTCCTCGACTTCATTTTTGAGCACTGCCAGCGCTTCGCCGAGCCTGAATGGCGGCGCTACCCCGTCATTGCCCTGATGTAAATCGAAGCGGTAGCAACTGCAACATCCTGGCGCCGCAGCGGAGACCCCGGTGCGGCGCCTCTTTCTGTGCCCTGCCCACAAGGTAATCCCATGCACTACGCACTGAACCTGCGCACCTTCATTTACAGCCATTATTTTTACCTGGGCTTGCGCGTGGCCATCGGCCTGGTCGGCCTGGCCTTGCTGGTCCAGGAAATCAGCGACAGCGCCACCGCCATGACGGTATGCATCGGCGCCCTGTGCACGACCCTGATGGACATGCCCAGCCCGCTGCGCCACAAATTGAACGAAATGCTGGCCTCCGTGCTGTTGTGTAGCGCCGTCACTCTATTGATCAGCCTATGCGGGCCGGTGCAGTGGCTCTTGATGGCGGTGCTCGTGCTGGTCAGTTTCCTCGCCAGCATGATGGTGGTGTATGGCAAGAAATCCATGCCCTTGCAACTGGCCGCCCTGTTCATCATGACCATGTCGATGGAGCATCAGATGACGTGGCAGCAATCGTTTCACCATGCAGGCCTGTTCATGCTCGGTGGCCTCATCTATCTGGCCTACGCCATGGCCATCGCCTGGGTCTTGCGCCACCGCATCAAACAGCAAGTGCTGGCCGAAGCCCTGTTCGAACTGGCCACCTACATCGACATCAAGGCCGACTTCTACGACACGCGTTTCAATTTGACGGCGCAGTTCAACAAGCTGGTGCGCCACCAAAGCATATTGGCCGACCGCCAGCAAGCATCGCGCGACCTGATTCTGCGCAGCCACAAAAACAGCAAGGATGCCATCGTGGTGCAAGTGCATGTATGCATGCTCGATTTATACGAGCTGATCCTCTCCACGCACACCGATTACGCGCTGCTGCGCCAGCACCTGGCCGATTCCGACGTGCTCAAATCCTTGCACGACCTCGCTTACAAGGCGGCGCGCGATATCGAATCGGTCGCCTACGCCGTCACGCGCAAGCGCGCCTCGTATGCGCAGATCAGCTATGACAAGCAATGGTGTGATATCGAAGCGAAGATAGCCAGCCTGCATGCGCAAGGAGACAAGGCGCAGGAAGCGCTGGCCACCCTGCGCGCGCAGCGCAACAAGATCCGCGCCATTCTGAAGATGATCGTCGAACTGCACCTGGCCACGCAAAAAGTCTACGCCGACGTGCCGTTCTGGAACGGTGCGGACATGGCGCCATTCTTGTCGCAGCAGAAATACGAACTGAAGACCTTGCTGGCTAACCTGCGCCTCGATTCGCCCATATTCCGCTTCGCCCTGCGCGTCTCGATGGCCATCTCGGTGGGCTTGGCGATAGGCCACTGGCTGCCGTATGCGGCGCACAGTTACTGGATCGTGCTCACCATCGTCATCATCTTGCGCCCCACGTTCAGCATGACGCGCCAGCGCCGCGCCGACCGCATCATCGGTACCATCATCGGCTGTGTCATCACGGCCATCGTGATCCGCTTCGTCCACAGCAATATCGTGCTGATGGCCATTCTATTTTTATCCATCGTCGCTACGCCCACCTTTATTTACTTGCGCTACCGCTACACGGCCATCGCCGTGAGCCTGATGATCTTGCTGCAGATGCACCTGGTAGCGCCCAGCAACCCGAACCTGGTCAGCGAGCGCCTGATCGATACCCTGATCGGCGCTGCGGTGGCGACTATCTTCAGCTTCGTGCTGGCCAATTGGGAATACCAGAGCCTGCCACGGCTGGTGCGCCAGGTACTCAATGTGAACCTGAACTATATGCGGGCCAGCTTCGCGCTGTTGCAGGGGGAGTGTTGCGATGACTTCGCTTATCGCATCGAGCGCAAGCGTTTGATGGACAGCCTGGCCGCGCTCAGTTCGGCGCTGGTGCGCATGCTCGATGAACCGGCCAGCAAGCAACGGGCGGTGGAAGACATCAATCTATTCATCGTGCAAAATTACTTATTGGTGGCACACGTGGCGGCGCTGCGCTCGATCCTGGGGCGCCACGCCAGCTTGTTGCCTGTCGTCCGCGTCAATGCCTTGCTCAGCCACAGCCACGCGCAAGTGTGTCTGACCCTCTCGCGCGCGCTGGAGCAGCTCGATAACAAGGCCGCCATCAGCGCCCCGCTGGCCGCGCCTGCCACACCACAGGTCAGCGAAGTGGCCTGGTCGGGCTGGCCACTGGTGCAGCGCCGCATCCGCTTGTTGCAGGCCGATGCCGACAAGATCGTGGTACATAGCGCGGCGATCGTACACATCGTCTCACCGCGCGGCTGAAAAAAAGTCCATGGCGTTGTTGCCGCGCCTCGTCGTACATTCGTACTGCCTTCGGCACGACGCCTAGCCCTGAACATTTTTTCAGCCGCTTTATGCAGGCTGGCCTGCCTGCGGCAGGCTACCAATCACTACTTCAGATACTGCTCAAACCAGCCGACGGTGCGCTGCTGCAAGTCGCGCTGGTGTTCGATCTTGCGTAAGGAGTGACCTTCGCCTTCATAGATGACCAGGCTCGATGGCACGCCCATGGCACGCAAGCCGTGCCAGAATTCCAGCGACTGGGCAGCTGGCGTTTCCACGTCGCGCTCGCCCACATAAATCAGGGTCGGCGTCTTGGCCGCCTTGATCGATTCGATGGGTGAAGCCTTGCGATAGACAGCTGGATTGTCATACGCGGAAGCGCCAAAGAATGGCATCATCCACTGATTGATGCCATTCTGGCCGTAATAACTGATCCAGTTCGACACGCCCGCCCCCGCCACGGCGGCCTTGAAGCGGTCGCTGTGCGTGACGCCCCACATGGTCATGAAGCCGCCATATGAATGGCCGATCAAGCCCAGGCGCTGGCCGTCGACGGGGGCCACTTTTTGCACCGCATCGATGCCGGCCAGGATGTCGCGCCAGTCGCCGCCGCCAAAGTCGGCCATGTTGGCACGCGTGAATGCCTGGCCCTGGCCAAAGCTGCCGCGCGGATTGGGCAGGAAGACGAAATAGCCTTTTTGCGTCAATTCGTGGATCAGGGTGCTCGCGGCCACATAGCGGGGCGAGGCGGCCGCGCCCGGGCCGCCATGCACGTTGACGATCAACGGGTAGCGCTTGCCGGACGCCAGTGACGACGGTCCCAACAGCCAGCCCTGCACCTTATATTGCTCGTTATTCCAGCCCACATTCTGCACCGTCAGTTGCGGTGCGAAGCCGTCATTGTCGCGCGTGATTTTTTTCAGCTGGGCCACCGGACCGGCCACCAGGTAGCTGGCATGCGTAAAGTCTTCCTGTGCAGCAGCGGCTCGCAGCCCATCGGCGCTGAACGACAAACGGCCGTCGCTGCCGCTGCTGCTGATCTCACCGAGCAGCACCGGCTGGGCCGGACCGGTCTGCGCATCGACAGGCACCAGCGCAAGTTGCGCATCGATCAGCGCAGTGGCCAGCAAGCCGCTACCGCGCCAGACGACGCCATTGAAGGTACCGCGATAGTCTTGCGTGAGATTGCGCGGCGTGCCGCCCGCCAGCGATACGGTATAGATATCGCCGCCGATAGAGCCGAAATCACTCATCAGGCCGCCGATGAAAACCACCGTCTTGCCATCTGGCGAGACAGAAGGCAGATTCAGCTGCATGGCTGGCGCGGCGATCACGCGCAGCTCGCCGGTGAGCGCATCAATATGGCTGAGCTTGGCAACCCACCAGTTGCTGTCGCCATTGCCCTGCGCGCTGGTGGCGACAAAGCCGCGGCCATCCGGCGTCCAGCTGTATTCATACACATAGGTGTCGTTGGGTGACAGCAAACGCGGTGCGCCGCCACTGGCAGGCACGACGGCAATGCGCTGGGCATCGTCTTCACTGCCCACCTCACCCACCTGGCGCACACCCGCTTCCACGGCACCGGCCAGCTTGCGCGCACCCAGCGTCGCGAGCAGGGCCAGCTGCTTGCCATCGGGCGACCAGCGTGCCGCACTGGCCACGCCCCTAATACTGGTCAACACACGCACTTGCGCCTGTGTCAACGTGGCCAGGTACAGCTGCGCCACGCCCGCCTTGGCGTCGTAGCCGACAAAGGCCAGCTGCCTGCCGTCGGGCGACCAGCTGGGTTTATCGTAGGAGCACACGGCGCAAGGATCGAATTGCTGCACGATGGCACCGGTGGCGGCATCGCGCACGACGATGGCTGCATGCGGACGCTGCGGCTGCTCATCGGCCTTGCTTGATTCAATGGCGGCAATGCGCTGGCCATCAGCCGACAGGGCGACGGCGCGATAATCGCGCAGCTCCTTGCTGCTGGCAGGAGCTGCCTGCAGCGCACTGCCCAGAAGGCTGCTTACCAGCAAGCCACAGGCGGCAAGATCAGTTATTTTCATCATGTAAATTCCCGTTAAGAATAAAAAAACCGCCGACAAGCGCGGCGGTTTTGGAGCGAGCAGACTGTGTTAGCGAGCCTTCTTGCCCAGGTGCGAATGGCGCATGCTGTACAAGAAGTAAATGGCCACGGTCACCGTCATCCACACACTGAACACGACAAACGTCGTATGTGGCAAATCACGCATGATGTACAGGCAAGCCAATATGCTCAGGCCGGGAATCACATACGGCCCGAACGGCACGCTGAAGCCTTCGATGCGGTTCGCGCCCTGCTTGTAGCGCAGTACGGGCACGGCCAGCGAGACCACCATGAAGGCGGTCAGGGTACCGATGCTGACCATGTCCCACAGGTAAGTTGCATCGACGGCGCCGGCTATCGCGGCCACCACCATGCAGACGATGATGGTATTGCTGACCGGTACCAAAGTACGCGGGTGTATCTTCTGGAACGACTTCGGGATCAGGCCATCGCGGCTGACGGCGAACAGGATGCGCGTCTGGCCATAAATCGTTACCAGGGTCACGCTGAAGACGGAAATGACGGCGCCAGCCGACAGCACCAGCGCCGGCCAGGACTTGCCTGTCACATTTTGCAGGATGACCGACAGTCCCGCTTCCTGGCCTTCGAACAGCTTGGCTTGTTGCGCTCCCAGGGCAGCGACGGCCACCAGCAGGTAAAACACGGTAACGATGATCAAGGCACCGAGGATGCCTCGCGGCACATTGCGCGTGGGATTTTTCACTTCGTCACCCGCCGTCGCCACCGTATCGAGGCCGATGAAGGAGAAGAAAACGGTGCCGGCGGCGGCCGTCACACCGGTCATGCCGGCAAAGCCCTTGCTGTTGTCGGAATTGAAGAAGGGGACGAAATTGTCGGCATTAAAACCGGAAAACGCGATGATGATGAAAAACACCAGAATGGCCAGCTTGATAATGACCATGATGGCGTTCATCAGGGCCGATTCCTTGGCACCACGCAGCAGCAAAAGGCCGCACATGCAGATCAGGAAGATAGGCGGCAAGTTGATGTGGCCGGCATGAAACTCCATGCCATGCGGACCGGAAACGATCATCGGCGTGCGCAGCATGGCGGGAATATGCCAGCCGAAGGCATTTTCCAGGAAGTTATTCAGGTAGGACGACCAGCCGATGGCCACGGCACTGCCCGCCAAACCGTATTCCAGCAGCAAACAGGCGGCCATGATGAAGGCAAGGAACTCGCCCACGGTGGCGTAGGCAAACGAATACGAGGAGCCGGAGGCGGGTATGCGGAACGACAATTCCGCGTAGCACAGGGCCGTCAAGCCGGCAGTGATGGCGGCGATCAGGAAAGATAGCACGACCGCTGGGCCGGCCTTGGGAACGGCTTCGACCATGGTAAAGAAAATGCCTGTGCCGATGGTGGCACCGACGCCGATCATGGTAAGGGAAAACAAGCCGATGGAGCGGCTCAAGCCACTACTGCTGAGGCCTTCACCATATTCGATCGTGGCATCGATCGGCTTGGTGCGGCAAAGTTTCTGGACCAGGGTTTGAATCACTAGACTTCCTTTGTGAGGCATGCGCAATGTCATGAGGACTGAAAAAGAGAGCAAACGAGGCGCCAGGCACCTTGCATCGCATCGACTTCTGTTGGCTATAAATTCGCAATAATTTTCTGGTGATTACTCGCCTGCGAAAAAACCGAAAAGAGCTGGTCCATTTTAAATGCCTAAATGATTATAGAGCTTTCATCGGCTCTGCTAAACAGAGCTTTGATGCAAAGAAACAACGCTGAGCATGCACCGGCAAACCTGCCAGCGTGCTGGCGATAAAGGAAAGTGCTTTCAAGAAATAAAAAGCGCGCCGCTGGGATCAGAGGCGCGCTTTGAGCTCGGCACAACTACGCTGCTTTACCGCTTGACATGTGGCGCATCAGCCGGCGGCCAGCCTGCCTCGTAGCCTTGCGGCACGTCATCGCGCCGCTCTTTCGGCGCCAGGCCCAGCACGTAGTACAGCAGCGTCAGCAAGATCAGCCAGGCCGGTCCCACCATCAAGGCGATGCGCGTATCGGGGAAATACGCCATCAGACCAATCACCAGCACCAGGAAGGCCAGCGAAATCCAGGAACCGTATGGCGCGAACGGCATGCGGAAGGCCAGATTCTTGATTTCCAGCGGGCTCAAGGTCTTGCGGAACTGAAGCTGCGTGACCAGGATCACGCCCCAGGTCCAGACGGCACCGAAGGTAGAGATCGAGGTAACCCAGATAAACACTTTTTCCGGCACCAGGTAGTTCAGCAACACACCCAGCAGCAGCGCGAAAACGGACACCAGGATGGCGCGGCGCGGCACGCCGCTGGCCGTGGTTTGCGCAAACGCCTTCGGTGCCTGGCCTTGCAGCGCCAGGTTGTACAGCATGCGGCCCGTGCTGAAGATACCGCCATTGCACGACGACAAGGCTGCCGTCAGCACGACGAAGTTGATGATGCCGGCTGCCGTCTTGATGCCCAGGCGTTCAAATGTCATCACGAAGGGGCTGCCGGTGGTGCCGATTTCATTCCATGGGTAGATCGACAGAATGACGAACAGTGCGCCGACATAGAAAATCAGGATGCGCCAGAACACTGAATTGATGGCGTCAGGAATCGATTTCTTCGGGTTCGCCGCTTCGCCGGCCGTCAGGCCGATCATTTCCACGCCCAGATAGGCAAACATCACCATCTGCAAGGACATCAGCACGCCCTGCGCGCCATTCGGAAAGAAACCGCCATGCGTCCACAAATTCGAAATACCGATGGCCACACCGCCGTTGCCGAGACCAAAGATAATCATGCCCGTGCCGCCGACGATCATCAGAATGATGGTAACGACCTTGATCAGGGCGAACCAGAATTCAAACTCGCCGTAGGCTTTTACAGCCAGCAAGTTGATGGCACCCATGGAGCCCAAAGCCGCCAGCGCCCAGATCCAGCGCGGCACGTCGGGGAACCAGATGCCCATATAGATGGCGACGGCGGTAATTTCCGCCACGCACGTGACGAGCCACAGGAACCAGTAGTTCCAGCCCGTCAGATAGCCTTGCAGGGGGCCCAGATAATCCTGGGCATAGCGGCTGAAAGAGCCGGCCACCGGATTGTGCACGGCCATTTCGCCCAGCGCGCGCATGATCATGAAAATGACCGCGCCGCCGATAATGTACGACAACATGATGCCGGGACCGGCCATCTTGATAGCGTTGCCGGAACCCAAAAACAGGCCCACGCCTATCGCGGCGCCCAGCGCCATCAGGCGTATCTGCCGCTCGCCCAGGCCGCGGTGCAAGCCTTGTTCACTCGTTTTCATTACGTGTCTCCGTTTTTTCTTGAATACACCGATCCCTCCACCCCAATGGCGGTTGCGCTCTTGCTGGAAAGGAGGAAAGGATGCGCCGGCGGCAAGCGCCGGCATGCTCATGTGCTTAGACCACTGCGTCAGGCCAGTTCGGCGATCAGCTCGATCTCGACGCAAGCGCCCAGCGGGATTTGCGCCACGCCGAAGGCGGAGCGGGCATGCTTGCCGCTGTCGCCGAAGACTTCGACAAACAGTTCCGAGGCGCCATTGGTCACCAGGTGCTGTTCCGTAAATGTGGCGGTAGAGTTGACCAGGCTCATGACCTTGACGATGCGCTTGACCTTATTCAAGTCGCCGCCGCACGCGTCTTGCAGCGTGGCAATCAGCTCGATGGCGATACCGCGCGCAGCGATCTTGCCTTCTTCCGTGCTCACGTCCTTGCCCAGTTGACCGACCCAGATCTTGCCATCCTTCTTGGCCAGGTGGCCAGACAGGAAGACGGTGTTGCCCGTGCGGGCATGCATCACGTAAGCGGCAGCTGGTGCGGCAACGACCGGCAATTCAATGTCGAGGGCCTTGAGTTTTTCGTAAAACGACATGCTATTTCTCCAAGAAAACAATATAAGCAAAACCGAAATTCATCAGCAGAAACAGGATGATGGCGCGATGATGGCGTCCTGGCAGCGCGGTAGTGAGCTACAACAACGCCAGATTAAACATCATCATATTGGTGAACCAGCAGTTTTAGTTCACAAATAGGCCCGGTTATTCAGTGGATTATACCGATAATCAAACAAAATTCAGCATCAGTTCGTGTAGCGTGTGCGGCCGGCATCGCGCATGACTATTTTCACTTGATTATCTTTTCTGCAGAGTCAAGCCCTCTGGGTCCAGCTTCAGGCCATCCAGAAATGCGCGGTCGTGCGACACCACAAGTAATGCACCCTGATATTGCAGCAGCATCTGTTCGAGCGCCTGCAGGCTGGCCAGGTCCAAGTGATTGTCTGGCTCGTCGAGCAGCAACAGTTGCGGCGGCACCTGCGCATACAATTCGGCTGCCAAGGCGACCTTCATACGCTCGCCCCCGCTGAGCAAACGACTGGGCATGGTGGCGCGCGCGCCGACAATACCGAGCAGCGCCAGCCGCGTGCGCAAAGCCCCTTCCGCCAGGCTGCTATTGCGTGCCTGCAAGCGCTGTACGGCACTCCACTCGCCATCGCGCAGTCCCGCATGCTGGTCCAGCCAAGCCACCCGTGCATGGCAACGCAACTGGCCTTGCGCCGCTGCCAGCTGCCCGGCGATCACGCGCAGCAAGGTCGACTTGCCGCTGCCATTGTCACCGGTCACGGCCAGGCGGCGCGGCCCGCTGAGTAACAACTGAATAGGGAGTGCCTGACCATGTGGCAAGACCACGTCGTGCAATTCCAGCAGCAACTTGCCATTCGGCACCAGGCTCTCGGGCGCCAGCAGCAACCGTTCGGCATCGGGCGCGCAGCGGGCGCTGGCATCCATCACCCTTTGCTGGCGCGCCTGCTGCGCCTCTTGCGCGCGCAGGTGCAGCTTGCCCTGGTATGCCTGGCTTTTTTCCTTTTTTGCGTCAAGCAGGAGCTTGCTTTGATTGCCTTCGCGGCCCTCGCGCTCACCACGTCCAACGCGGCGCTGCTGGCGCTCGGCTTGCTGTTGCGCCGCGTGCTGTTGGCGTCTGGCGCCAGCTTTTTCCGCCTGCAGGGCAGCGGCGTAGCCGGCCTGCTCCAGCGCGCGCTGCTGCGCATACAAGGAATAATTACCGCCATAGCTGCGCAAGCCCTGCGGCGACAACTCGACGATTTCATCGACGTGCTCCAGCAGAGCGCGGTCATGACTAATCAGCAGCAAGCCGCCCGGCCAACGCGCCATCTGCACCACCAGGCGGGCGCGCTGGCGCGCATCGAGATGGTTGCTCGGTTCATCGAGCACCAGCCAATCCGCCTGCGACAGCCAGGCCCCCTGCAAGGCGATGCGCTGGCGCTCGCCACCGCTCAGGCTACTCGTCGGCGTGTCGGCATCGACATGGCGTAAATCGAGCGCATCGAGCGCCTGGCGCAGGCGGGCGTGGGCATCCCAGCGCTCGCCCACCAAAGCGTAATCTGCCGCATCGACGCTGCCGGCGGCGATGCGCGCCAGTGCAGCCAGCAAGACATCCATGCCGGCGAGCGCCGCCACGCTGGGATAGTGTTGCGGATCGAGTTCCTGCGCCACGTAATGCACGCTGCCGTCGCAGCGCACGGCGCCAGAAGACGGCTGCGCCTGGCCCGCCAGCAGGCGCGCCAGCACGCTCTTGCCCACGCCGTTATCGCCGACGAGGCCGATACTTTGACCAGCAAAGACAAATTGCACATCGGAAAGCAGGGCGCGGCCATCGGGCAGCAGCAAGGAAAGACGGTCGAGTTGTAGTAATGCGGGCATGGATACTCCTGATGCAAGGCTGGCGAACCCGCGCGGCGCAAGGCGCTGTGGCGGGATGGGCGAGGCCGTGCGCAGCACGGCAGTATCAATGGCGCATGTCGAAGCGTCCTGGAAGATGGGGAAGAGACGTCAGTGTAGCAGACGAGGTTCGTTAGCGCTGGCCCAGGGTTGTGTCGCCGAACAGGTTCTTGTACTCGCGCGGCTGCGAACGCCAGTACTGGGGTGGCGCCTGCACCTGCGCGCCCAACTGGGCCGCCGCATGCCAGGGCCAGCGCGGGTCGAACAGGATGGCGCGCGCCAGCGCCACCATGTCGGACTGGCCATTGGCAATGATGTCTTCCGCCTGCTGCGCCTCCGTGATCAAGCCCACGCTGATGGTGGGCAAGCCGCTGTCACGCTTGATGCGCTCGGCAAACGCCACCTGGTAACCGGGGCCCACGGGGATTTGCTGCTGCGGCGACATACCGCCGCTCGAGACGTGGATAAAGTCGGCGCCCAGTTGCTTGAGTTCCTGCGCGAAGCGCACGCTTTGTTCGATTTCCCAGCCGCCCTCGACCCAGTCGGTGGCAGAAATGCGCACGCCCACGGCGACGCTGGCGGGCACGGCGGCGCGCACGGCTTCATAGACTTCCAGCGGAAAACGCATGCGGTTGTCCAGGCTGCCGCCATACGCATCGGTGCGCTGGTTGGACAGGGGCGACAGGAACTGGTGCAGCAGATAGCCATGCGCGGCGTGCAGTTCGATACCCTCGATGCCGAGCGCATGCACGCGCTGCGCTGCGGCCACAAAAGCGCCCTTGATTTGCAGCAAACCCATCTCGTCGAGGGCAATCGGCACCGTTTCGCCGGGCGCATGGGCGATAGCCGATGGCGCCACCGTTTGCCAGCCACCATCGGCCAGATGCACGCAGGCGCCGCCCTGCCAAGGCGCGCGGCTCGACGCCTTGCGTCCTGCATGACCGAGCTGCACCACCAAGGGGATAGTGGCGTGGCGGCGGATCGCCTGCACCACCTTGTCGAGCGCCGCCTGGTTGGCATCCGACCACAGGCCCAGGTCTGCGGCCGAGATGCGCCCCTCGGGCGAGACGGCCGTCGCTTCCGTCATCAGCAGCCCCGCGCCAGACAGGGCCAGGTGCCCCAGATGTATCATGTGCCAGTCGGTGGCGTTGCCGTTGTCGGCCGAGTACTGGCACATGGGTGCGATGGCGATACGGTTGGCCAGGTGCAACGGCCCCAGTGCGTAAGGCGTGAATAGCTGGCTCATGACGGACTCCGGAAAAGGATAAGCACCGATTCTACTGCGCTTTGGAAAATGCGGCTTACACCTGCTTACGTTTGATACAGCGCAAGGTCTAGCCTTGTGCAGGCGCGGCAGTTAAGGTGGATGCATCAGGTAAAGATATCAGCTGGAAACATCAGTTGGAAACATCCGCTGGACCCATCAACAACACCGCAACACCTCGCCACCAGGAGTACACATGAACACCACCACTACCGCCAGCCGCATCCACCCCTTGATGGCCGGCGCTGCCATTTCCGTGACGGTACTGTGCCTGGTGGGCGCGGCATCCATCGCCGGCATCCTGCCCAATTCACGCGCGAATGCGCCTGCTGTAGCAGCCGAGGTGGCCGCCATGACGCCAGCGAGCGCGGCTTCCCTGGCCGCTCCTGTCGCCTCTCCCATGGCAGCACCGGTCGCCGCGCCTGTCGTCGCGCAAGCTGCCCCCGCTGCGACGCCGGCACCCGTCGTGCACAAGCGCATCGTGCACCACACGCAAGTGGCGCAAGCGCGCCCTGCCTACAATGACGATGGCTACCGCGAGGCAGCGTATCGCGAACCCGTGCGACAGCCGCAGCCAGTGCCTGCGCCGGCCCCGGCACAACCCAACTACATGGGCATAGGCACCGGTGCCGTCATCGGCGGCTTGATCGGCAATCAGGTCGGTGGTGGCCGCGGCAAGGCACTGGCGACGGTGGCCGGCGTCATCGGCGGCGGCATGCTGGGCAATGCGGTGCAAGACCAGGTGCAGCAGCCGCAGCGATAATCGATATCCGTCGTATGGCCCCCGATAGTCGAGCTTACCCACGGCCATGCCATGGTTTCTTCAAATGGCGTGGCACATGGAAACGTGGAAATAAAAGTTCGGCATAGCTGAGCTGAGCTGAGCTGAGCTGAGCTGAGCTGATAATTTTCGCCAGAGCTGATGGCTAGCACGCGCACATTGGAGTTCAGCGAGTGCTCGCCGCCATAGAGCACCACGTCTTGGCCCAGTACAGCTTGTACGCATCCTTGCCATAGCGGGACTTTTCCGCGCAGTCCATCAAGTAAAATTTATTTCCATACGGCTTTTTCCCAAAAAAAACGCCAGGCGGGTTGCCCCGGCTGGCGCCTGACGCTGTGCGTGGCTGACGTATCAGGACACGCGCACCACCATCAAACCGGCGCGCAAGCCCACCCGCACATCCGGGTTCGGGAACACCACCAGCTCTTGCGCATGCTGCACCGTATAGACGTGCTCGCCATCGCTGGCGATCACGGCGTGCTGCGGCAAGGAAGTGAAATTTTGCGTGCTGCGATCAAAAGCCATGCGGAACTCATCACTGTGCTTGATAATTTCCTGTGCCACCTTGAACACGTGCGCTTGCGCCTTGATGGGCTGTGCCGGCAGACCGCGCAGCAAGCCGTCCAGCGCCCGCGACGCCTGGTCGAACTGGCTCAAATCGTTCTGCCCCAAAGTGCCCACACGGCCCAGCTCCACCGTGCTGGCAGCCGCACCGAAATGCTCGGCCGAATAATAACTATACGTGCCGGCCGATTGCGGGTTCATGATGATGGCGCCGATGGCCGCCTGCCCCAGCCAGTCGACCAGTTTCGCCTTGGCGTCGTCGGGCGCCAGGTCGGGCACGATGGCAAACGTGGGGTACACGGAAGGCCGGATGGCCGTGTGCAAATCCAGATGCCAGCGTACGGGACCGGCTGCGCTAAAAAACGCTGCCGTGGCGGCGATCATTTCATCGGCGCGCGCGCTTTCCGCAGCTTGCGCCAAGCTCCCCCGCACGGGGCGAAACATGCGATTCAGGTCGGCGTCGATGAAACGCTTGCCAGCCCGGATCGCATCGACATTGCCCACGCAAACGAGCAAGTCAACGGCCAACTGGGACGCATCGCGCGACAGCGCGTCGAGCAAATGCGCCAGCACTTCGATCGGCCCCGTTTCATCGCCATGCACACCGACGGAAATGGCCACACTGGCGCGGCCCGCGCCAGGCTTGAGCACTTGCAGCATGCCCGGCGCCGGCAAGGCCACCGTGAAGCCGGCATGGGCGAACAGCTGCGCCACAGCGCTGAAATCGGCTGACGCCAGCGCCTGCACCGCAGGCGGCAAGCCGCCTGCACCCGACACTGCCTGTATGACTGCTTGCGTCATTAGAGCGCCGCTTTCGCCGTGATTTTATTTACGGCCTCGGAGAGCGTCCAAACGTCCAGCATGGCTTGCTCCAGTTCCGTCGCCGCCACATAGGCCGAAAGGCCCAACGCGCCCGACACCGCATCGACCGCCTGGCCGGCATTGCCTTGCTCGGCACGCGCCAGCACCTGCGTCAGCAAACGCTGTTGCGTGCGGCGCAGGGCTTGCTGCGCGTAGTTGCGCAACTGTTCCTGCGACTTGCCTTGCGCGGCCAGCTTCAGGCCACGCTCCAGCGTATCGATGCCTGCCTGGCTGCGCAAGGCCAGGCCCACTTGCAGGAACGCTGCCAGGTCCATCGAGGCAGGACGCGGCACCGACAAAGCCGGGAACAGGAAGCCGGCGACGACTTCCAGCGCTTCGACCGCATCCCAGGCCTGCACGAAGGCCGGTTTCAGGCCAGGCACCAGCGCGGCCTCGGATTTGATGCCAACGCCTTGCAGCAGTTCGCGCTTCGATTCCGCACCAAACAAACACGTGAGTTCGACCAGGCCGGCGCCACGCAATTGCTCGGCCGGCACGGACAGCACGCCAGCGATCATGGTTTGCTGCAGCACGCGTGTTTGCGCATCGACCTTGATCGAAACCTCACGCGGGACCGTCAGCGCATCGGCATCGAGCGCATCAAACACGGGCGCCAGGTTCAGCGCCACCCAGGCCTGAGCCCAGGCCAGGATCACGCTCGACTCGTCCACGCCGTGCTCCGCCGCCAGGTTGCGTATCATCAGCGGGCCGCAGCGGTTGATCACTTCATTGGCCAGCACGGTGGCCAGGATGGCGTTGGCCAGCGGATGATCAAGCGCCGAACGCGTTTCCACCAGCAAGGATGGGAAGTAAGGTTTCAGGACTGGCTCGGCCCATGTTTCGTCCGTCAACGGCAGGCTTGAGAGGATGCGCTTGAAGCGGTTCTTGACGTTGGCGATCACCACCGCAAGTTCCGGCGTGGTCAGGCCGCGACCGTCGGCCTTGCGACGTGCCAGTTCGGCTACCGACGGCAATTGTTCAAGTTCGCGCGACAGGGCGCCCTCTTCTTCCAGACTGGCGATCAGGGCGGCATAGCCATCCTGCACGCCGCTCTCGCCTTGCGCCTGCAACTCGCGCACCAGCAAATGCGTCTGCTGCGTGTTGTCGCGCAAGACCAGACGCTCGACGTCGTCCGTCATCGCATACAGCTCGCGATTACGTTCTTCTTCTGTCAGCTTGCCGGCATTGACTTCCACGTCCAGCCAGATTTTCACGTTCACTTCATGGTCAGAGCAATCCACACCGGCCGAATTGTCGATCGCATCGGTAAAGATACGTCCACCAGCGAGCGCGAACTCGATGCGGCCAGCCTGCGTCGCACCCAGGTTGCCGCCTTCGGCGACGACCTTCACGCGCAACTCATTGCCGTTGACGCGGATAAGGTCGTTCGCACGGTCCTTCACCTGGGCATGCGTCTCGCTGGAAGCCTTGATGTAGGTACCGATGCCGCCGTTGTAGAACAGGTCCACCGGCGATTTCAGGATGCGATGCATCAATTCTTCCGGCGCCAACGCGGTTTCCGCGATATCGAGCACAGCACGGATCTGCGGCGACAGTTCGATCATGCGTGCGGAGCGCGGATACACGCCACCGCCATTCGATATCAAGTCTTTGTTGTAGTCGTCCCACGAGGAGCGCGGCAAGGCGAACAGGCGAGCGCGTTCGTCGAACGAGACGCCGACGTCCGGTGTCGGATCGAGGAAGATGTGGCGGTGGTCGAACGCGGCCACGAGTTTCAGCTGACGCGACAGCAGCACGCCATTGCCGAACACGTCGCCCGACATGTCACCCACGCCGACCATGGTGATCGGGGTGGTATTCAGATCGTGGTCCATTTCATAGAAGTGGCGCTTCACGGCTTCGAATGCACCCTTGGCGGTGATGCCCAGCTTCTTGTGATCGTAGCCATTCGAGCCGCCCGAGGCGAACGCGTCGCCCAGCCAGAAACCGCGCTGCACGGCGATGCCGTTGGCGATGTCGGAGAAGGTAGCCGTGCCCTTGTCGGCAGCCACTACCAGGTATGGATCGGCATCGTCAAAACACACGGTGTCGACTGGCGGCACGATATTGCCCAACGAACGGTTGTCCGTCACTTCCAGCAGGCTGGAAATGAACAGGCGGTACACGGCTTCGCCCTCGGCCGCGATGGTTTCACGCACCGCATCCTTGGGCATCATCTTGCAGACAAAACCGCCCTTTGCACCGGCCGGCACGATGACGGCATTCTTCACCATCTGGGCTTTGACCAGGCCCAGGACTTCGGTGCGGTAGTCTTCCATGCGGTCGGACCAGCGCAAGCCGCCACGGGCAACCGGGCCGCCGCGCAGGTGCACGCCTTCAAAACGGCGCGAGAAGACGAAAATCTCGCGATACGGACGCGGTTCCGGTACCAGCGCCAGGCTGCTGGTATCGAACTTGAAGATGATCTTGTCGCCAGCTTGATTGTTCTGGAAATAGCTGGTGCGCAGCGTGGCGGCCATCAGGTTGGCCAGCGCGCCGAGGATTTCCTCGGTGTCTGCGTGATTCACCGATGGCAAGCCAGCCTTGATGGTGGCAATCGCCTCCAGGGCGGCGGCGTGCTGCGCATCAGACAGCGACGGATCGAAGCGCTGCAGGAAGGCATCGACCAGTGCCTTCACATGGGCCGGCTGCTTGCGCAGGCTTTCGGCAATATAGCGCACCGAGAAGCGGCTGCCCGTCTGGCGCCAGTAGCTGGTATAGGCGCGCACCAACTGCACTTCGCGCGTCGACAGGCCACCTTCGATGACCAGGCCATTGAGGCGACCATCTTCCGCTTCATCGTTGAACAGTGCAGCAAACAATTCCTGCGCCACGGCGACAACGGATGGCTGCGCCAATTTCGCTGCGCTGTCGGCGTCGACCGTCAGGCTGGTAACGAAATAGCGCGTGCCATCGAGCGGCGAAATCGAAAAGGCCTGCTCGCGGTCGATCGCCACGCCGGCGTTATGCAATGCCGGCAGGATGGCCGACAGCGGCGGCACCTTGTTGGCCGAATACAGGCGGATGGTGGTAACGGCGCCCGTCTCGATGCGCACGGCCACGTGCGATGGATCGGTGTTGCGCAAGATGGTGTCGAGGTCACGGAAGGCGACGGCCGGCGCGGTAGCGGCGACATATTCGAGCGGCAGGGTAGCGCAGAGTTTGCGCAGGCTGGTGCGCAAGGTCACGTCGGGCACGGCATCGGCCACGGCGGCAAAGCCGTTATGCCAGCCATCGAGCACGCTAAGGAGCGGCTGTTCGATGTCCGTTTCCAGGTCCAGCGGGTAACGTGCAGCGTGGGCGATCAGGTAAACGCGCGCCAGCGGACCGTCAGCGACCAGGGTTTGCGTGCTCACATGCGTGGCGCCGGAACTCGCTTGCAGGGCTTTTGCCAGGCTCGATGCCACGCTGGCGCTGTAGCGCTCGCGCGGCAGGTACACCAGCACGTTCAGGTGGCGTGCATACACGTCGCGGCGCGCGAAGACTTTGGTGCGCGGCTGCTTGTACAGCGAAACGACGGCACCGCATACTTGCGCCAGCCAGTCGAGCTCTGCTTCCAGTGCTTCGGTGCGCGGCAAGGACTCAAGGATTTCGCGGAATTTTTCGGCGCGGAAGCCTTGCTGGCGCACGCCGGCCAGACTCAGTACCTTGGCCACGCGGCCGCGCGCAAACGGCAGTGCCGCCAGCGGGGTGGAATTACCGGCGCGGGTAAACAGGCCGACGAAGCAATGTTCGCCCAGGATGGCGCCTTGCGCATCCATGTCGCGCACGCCGATGAAGTCCAGCTGCTGGTCGCGGTGCAGGGTGCCCGCCACGTCGGCCTTGACGATGGAGAGCGCCGATTCGCGCTTGGCCAGGGTGTCGAAGTCGCCCGGAATATTCGCCAGGCAGGTGCCGTAGACGGGGTGCGCCGTATCTTGCAGTACGCCGACACGGCTAGGAATGTCGCGTTCGAGTTCACGCACGCCCGGCTTGACGCGGTAATAGGCGTAGCCGAACACTTCAAAACCACCGCTGCGGGCCCACTCCAGGAAGGCGGCGACTTCCGCGCCTTCTTCGCCATGCTTGGCAGCGGCAGTGGCACCGGTAGCCAGACGCTCGCTCATGGCGGCGGCGTCGCGACGCACAACAAAGGCGTCATGCGCGACCATTTCCAATGCGCCGACCAGTGCGGCCAGGGCTTCCGGCACCAGTTCTTCGTCGAGCAGCACCAGCACATACGATTCGAGCGGGTCGCCCGGCTGGCGCACCGCTGCCACGCTGCCGTCAGCGGCGCGGCGCACCGGCAGCACGGTATTCATCACGCCGCGCACAGCCAGGTGCTGGCGGCGCATGGCCATGACGATGGAGTCGACCAGGTAAGGCATGTCTTCGTTCAGGATCAGCAAGGCGCTCGCCATGCCGCCACGGCCATCCGCATAACGCAGGGTAGCGATTTGGCAGCCGCTGCCGCTGCGCTTCGCCGCTTGCGTAAAACCATCGACCAGCACTGGTGCCAGGCTGTCGGGCGCGATATCAGCCAGGTCTTCGGCGTCGAGCGAGTCCAGCCATGCCTGTACCAGTTGTACGACAGGTGCTGCCGCCTCTTTCGCACTGCCAGCGGCGTTAATCAGCTGCAGCGTTTGTGTGCGCAAATCTTGTGGCGTGTGATTCATCTTGCATCTCCATTACGGTAATGTGAATGTCCAACGCTGTCGTTCGGGCTCGTGGCTGCGCGGCAGCGGTGTCAAGGGACGGGGCGCGCCCGTCCAATTCTGTGTTGCGGATAGTTTGTCTCGAATTTTTTCTGTGTTTTTCTATCGCCTACAAGTCGTACAACCCAGGTAAGTTGAGGATGATCGTCAATTCTTCAAGCGCCGCATGCACTTCCAGCGCCAGCTGCGGGTCAGCCAAGTCGCTCGGCTCCAGATGGTCGCGGTAGTGCTTCTCCACCCATTGCACCAGCCGATGGTACAGCGCTTCCGTCATGATCACTCCCTGATGCATGGCGCGCGCTTCGATCTCCGTCAGGGCGACACGCAAACGCAGACAGGCTGGCCCGCCACCGTTGCGCATGCTCTGGCGCAGATCGAAATGAATCAGCTCATCGACCGGGCCACCGCTGACCACCAGGTCTTCCAGGTAGCGCGACACAGCGCGGTTTTCCTGGCATTCCTGCGGAATCACCAACGCCATCTTGCCATCCTCTTTCGTCAGCAACTGGCTGTTGAACAGATAGCTGCTGACGGCGTCCGCAATCGGTACCTGTCCCGTGCCCACGCGCAGCGCCTGCAAATCGGCGCCCGTGGCGGCGACGGCACGGCGCAACTGCGACAGGCTCTCGTCTTCATCGACAAACGCCTGCTCGTGATAGAACAGCACATTACCATTGCCGACGGCGATGACGTCGTTATGGAACACACCCTGGTCGATCACGTCTGGATTTTGCTGCACGTAGACGGTGCTCTTGGCATCGAGGCCATGCAGGCGCGCCACGGCTTGTGACGCTTCCAGGGTTTGGCGCGCCGGATAGCGTTTCGGCGACGGTGCGGAAGAGTCGAACTCCACCCGACCATACACGAACAACTCAACCGACGGCGCGCCGTGGCTGGCGCCCAATCGCGTGTGGTTGGCCGCGCCCTCATCGCCAAAGGCGGGCGTCGATGGCAGCGCTTCATGCACGGCGAAGTGCTTGTCGTCGCTGAAAATGGCGCGCAGGCTGCGTGCGGACTGCGCATGCTCAAAGGCGCGATGCAGCTTGTTATTCAAATTGGCGGCCGTGAAATGCACGCGGCCGTCCTGGGTGTCCGCCGACGGGCTGACCGTGGCGGCATTTGCCGTCCACATGGGTGAGGCGGAATACGCGCAAGCCAGGATGACGGGCGACTCCTTGTAAGCGCGCGCCAGCACTTCAGCGTCCGTGCCAGTGAAACCGATGGAGCGCAGCAGGCGGAAATTGGGCCGATCCTGTGGCGGCAACAAGGCTTGCGCAAAGCCGCGCGCGGCCAGCGCCCGCATCTTGGCCAGGCCTTGCAAGGCCGCCTGCTTCGGATTCGAAGCGCTTTTCACATTGCTGAACGAGGCTACGTTGCCAAACGAGAGTCCGGCATAGTTATGCGATGGGCCAACCAGGCCGTCAAAATTGTATTCACGCGTGCTGTGCATGGCTAATCCTTAAAAGTTCAGGCCGGGCGACAGTTTGGCCGGCATTTCGAGTGTGCTGTTTTCGATCGAGGCGACAGGATAGGCGCAGTAATCGGCCGCGTAATAGGCGCTCGGACGGTGATTGCCCGACTTGCCTACGCCGCCGAACGGCGCCGTGCTGGCCGCGCCCGTGGTGGGACGGTTCCAGTTGATGATGCCGGCGCGCGCGCGTGCCTGGAAGCTTTGCCACAGGGCAGGATCGTCGGACAGCAAGGCCGCAGCCAAACCAAATTCGGTGGCGTTGGCAACCTTCAGGGCCGCGTCGAAATCGGCCACGCGGATCACTTGCAGCAGTGGACCGAACCATTCTTCGTCGGCAATGCCAACAGCGTTGCTGACATCGACGATGCCGGCCGTCACAAAGCCCGCTTCGGGGTTCAACTGGCGCATCTGCAGCAGGCTGGTGCCGCCCTTGGCCAGCATATCGGCTTGCGCCTGCACCAGGCGAGTGGCCACGGCGCTCGACACCACAGGGCCCATGAAGGGCTGCGGCTGGGCGTCGGATGCGCCGATGCCCAGCTTGGCCGCCACTTCCACCAGGCGCGCGACAAAAGCAGCACCGGCAGCATTGTCTTGCACCACCAGGCGGCGCGCGCAGGTGCAGCGCTGGCCGGCCGAGACAAAGGCGGAAAAGATCGCGTGGTGCACGGCGGCGTCGACATCCTTCACATCCCACACCACCAGGGCATTGTTGCCGCCCATTTCCAGCGCCAGCATCTTGCCCGGCTGGCCGCCAAACTGGCGGTGCAGGCTGATGCCGGTCTGGCACGAACCGGTGAACAGCACGCCATCGAGGTGCGCATTGGCACCCAGGGCCACGCCCGTGTCGCGTCCGCCATTGACGAGGTTAAGCACGCCGTTCGGCAAGCCGGCCTGCTGCCATAGCTGCACGGTTTTGATGGCCGTGCGCGGCGCGTATTCGCTGGGTTTGAAAACGATGGTGTTACCGGCAATCAGGGCTGGCACGATGTGGCCGTTGGGCAAGTGGCCGGGGAAGTTATACGGGCCGAACACGCCGAACACGCCATGCGGGCGGTGCCGCAGTACGGCGTCGCCGTCGGCGATCTTGCTTTGCGTGATGCCTGTGCGCGCGTTGTACGATTGCACCGAGATATCGATCTTGTTGGCCATGGTGGCCACTTCCGTGCGCGACTCCCACAAGGGCTTGCCCACTTCTTCCGAGATCAGCAGCGCCAGCGCTTCGGCATGCTCCTTCAACAGTTCGCGAAAGCGCACGCAGATGGCGATGCGTTCATCGACGGGGGTAGCGGCCCATGCCTCAAAGGCGGCGCGAGCGGCCTGGCAAGCTTGCTCGACTTCGCTCGGCGTCGCTTCCAGGCTGGCCCAGGTCTGCTTGCCATTCGATGGATCGATGGTCAACAGTTCCCTGCCGGTGCCAGGCAGCCAGGCGCCATGGATGAAGTTCGATGCTGCGATAGATGAATTAGACACGTTAAGGCTGGACGATTTAGACATGGGGATGCTTCCTCGGGTTGAGTGATAAGGTGCGCACGGTGTCGCCGTTATGGCAACGCAGCAGGTGCAATTCATCGTCATCGAGCGCAATCTTTCCGCTGTGCGGATTGACGTTGGCGACGATCATGCGGAAATCTTTCAGGTCGGTGTTCGACACCATATAAGGCTCGGCTTGCGCCAGCTCGCAGCTATCTGCGGCGGTTGCAGGCTCAGCGTCGAGCACGGCCGACATGCTGTCACGCATGGCGCGCAGCTCGGAGACGCGCGCCTGCAGCACGGGACCGGCATCGAAAATATCGACATAGCCTTCGAAGTGCAAGCCTTCCTGTTCCAGCAGGCGGCGCGCGGGCGCCGTGCTCAGATGCACCTTGCCGATCACTTCCTGCGCCTCATCGGGCAGGTAGGCCACGTACATGGGCTGGCGCGGCATCAGCTCGGCGATGAACGATTTCTTGCCCAGGCTGGTCAAATCGTCGACGTGATGGAAATCCATCTTGAAGAAGTGGCGACCGAGTCCCTCGTAGAACGGCGAGCTGCCGTCTGGCGCCTGGTAGCCGCGCATTTCGGCGATCAGCTTTTCCGTGAACAGGTGCGGGAACTGCGCGATAAAAAGAAAGCGGCTTTTCGACAGCAGTTTGCCGTTGTTGCCACTGCGGTAATCAGGGTGCAAAAACAGCGAGCACAGTTCCGTGCTGCCCGTCAGGTCATTCGACAGGTACAGCGTTTCCATGCGCGTAAACACGTCGAGCTCTGCGCTCGAATGCACGAGGGTGCCGATGCGGTAGTTATAGAACGGCTCTTCCAGTCCCACGGCTCCCTTGATGGCGCACACGCCGGCCAGGCGGCCCGTGTCGGTATCCTCCATGACAAACATGTAGTCGCGTTTTTCGGGCGGGATGGTTTCGGCGAACGAGGCACAGGCAATGGCCAGGCGGTCGCCCAGCATTTTCATGTCCGGCTTGAGGGTGGTCATGCCTGTGCCGACCTGACTGGCCAAGCCGTAAAGGGCGTCCAGGTCAGAAGCGTTAATGGCGCGTACTACTAGCATAGTGTTCTCTCGGTTAGATGCGCACGCAGATGACGCTGTCGCCTTCGGCCACGGCCAGCGTTTCAAGCAACTCGGCCGGCAAGCCGACGCTGTCCTGCCCTTCGAGCGCATCGCAGGTGAAGGTAACGGCGCGGAAGTTGCGCTCCGCGCCCGAAGCGACCGCGTAATGCACTTTCAGGCCGGTGCGGCTCGGCGTAACGCCGGCGGTGACACGGCGTGTGAGCGAGCCCGTAAACGAGCGCAGCGCATTCTTGTGCGCCTGCAAAATGGGGCCACCGTCGAAGATATCGATGTAGTCGTCCGCTTCGAAACCTTCTTCCGTCAGCAAATTGAAAGTCAGTTCGCCGCTCGGGTGAATCTGGCCCATGGCCGCCTGCGCGTCGCCTGGCAAGAGCGGCACATACACCGGGTAATGCGGCATCAGTTCGACGATCAGGGTGCGATTGCGCGCACCGCCGATGACTTTTTCTGCATCGAGAAAATCCATCTGGAAGAACTTGCGGCCCAGCGCATCCCAGAACGGCGACTGGCCGTTGGCGTCAGTGATGCCGGCCAGCGGCACGAAGAAACGGTCGCCGAAACGGTGCGGCGCCAGTACGGCGAACAACAGCCGCGCGCGCGACAGCAAGGCCGCTTCCAGGCCGGCCTGCTCTATATTGTGCACGTAGAAGCCGGACAACTGCGAATATGCCGTCAACTCCGAGCACAGCGTCAGCGCATGCACGCTGTGGCTGATATTTAAGTCACGCGAGACTTGCTGGATGACGTCGTTGCGAAAGGAAAAATACGTCCCGTTCGAGCCGGCCGAGGCAAAGATGGCGGCCGTGCCGTAGATGCTCTTATCGAGCAGGGATTCAAGCACGAAGAGATACGACTCTTCGCTGGGGATGTCGACATGGGCGGCAAACGAGGCGATGGAGCGCTCGACGGAGGCGGCGATTTTTTCGCGCGTCTTCGGCAGGGTATGGACACCCGGCATGGTGACTGCGGCCAGCGCCTCGAGGGCGGCAATATCCGCAATTTCTACCGGACGGACAACATACATGGGTACTCCTTCAATCCAGACAATACCAGGGTAGATCCAAGCCGGCCCGCAGCAAAGCGGCGGGCCGGGGATAGTGGGCGGTAAGACTAGCCTTAGGCTTGCAGCAGGCTGTCGACGGCGGCGCGCAGCATGCGGCCAGCTTCGGCAATCTGCTCGTCCGAGACGATCAGGGCCGGCGCCAAGCGCAGCACGTCCATGCCGGCGATCAGCACCATCAAGCCTTGTGCTTCGGCCGCTTTCTGGATGTCTTTCGCGCGGCCTTTGTAGGCATCGCTAACTACCAGGCCCAGCAGCAAACCGCTGCCGCGCACTATAGAGAATACTTGCGGATAATCCGTCATCAAGCCTTGCAGCATGGCGATGGTGTTGACGCTCGCTTCCTTGACGCGCGCCAGGAAGGCTGGCGTATTGATGGTCTCGAGCACGCTCAAGGCAACGCTGGCAGCCAGCGGATTGCCGCCGTAGGTGGTGCCATGGGTGCCTACGGCCAGGGTTTTCGCCAATTCATTAGTCGTCAGCATGGCGCCGATCGGATAGCCGTTGCCCAAGGCCTTGGCCGACGTCAGAATGTCCGGCGTGACGCCATAGCCCATGTAGGCGAACAACGCGCCGGTACGGCCCATGCCGCACTGGACTTCGTCGAAAATAAGCAGGGCGCCGGTCTTGTCGCACAGGGCGCGCAGTTCCTTGAGGAACTCCGGATTACCCGGCACCACGCCGCCTTCGCCTTGTACCGGCTCGACGATCACAGCGCACACGTCGTCGCCGATGGCGGCACGCGCCGCTTCGATATCGTTGAAGGCGATATGGTCGATCGATGGCGGCAACGGCTCGAAGCCCTCCGTGTACTTGGCCTGGCCGCCGACGGACACCGTAAACAAGGTGCGGCCGTGGAAAGAGCTGAAGCACGAAATGATGCGCGACTTATGCGCGCCAAACTTGGTGTGGGCGTACCTGCGCGCCAGTTTCAGGGCCGCTTCGTTAGCTTCCGCGCCCGAGTTGCAAAAGAAGGCGCGGTCGGCGAAAGTCGCTTCCGTCAGGGCCAGTGCCAGGCGCATCACCGGTTCATTGGTATAGCCATTGCCCAAATGCCACAAATTATTGATTTGCTTGGTCAGCACGTCGACCAGTACCGGATGACAGTGGCCCAGGCTGTTGACGGCGATGCCCGAGGTGAAATCGAGGTAATGCTTGCCCGACTGGTCCCACAGGTCCAGTCCCGCACCGCGCACGGGCACCATGGCTGCAGGGGCATAAGTAGGAACGAGAACCTGGTCAAAGGTTTCCCGTGTGACTGGACGAGCCGTTACGGTCGAATCAAGCTTGGCATTCATAGCATTTCCCCATCAATATGTTAGGTACTCCGCAGCTACGACAGCTACGTGTGTACTGCATTATAAAAAGCGGGATGCTAAAACTCTTTTGAATCTGCGACAAGGATTTTCACAATTCATCACAGCTGCCTTTACGCTAGCTGAGCTGGCCAGGCTGGCTAGGCTGGCGGCATAAGCTTTCTTTGCCGCTCTTCGCGCGGGGTATGGCCAAACAGGGTGCCAAACGCCGTGGAAAAGTGCGAACCGGAGGAAAAGCCGCACATCAGGCCAACTTGCACGATGGAATAATGCGTATCGAGCAATAACTGCCGTGAACGCTGCAGGCGCAGCTCCAGGTAGTAGCGCGACGGCAGGCTGCCCAGGTATTGTTTGAACAGCCGTTCCAGCTGGCGCCGCGACAATCCCGCCAGGCTGGCGATGTCGTCGGTCGACAGCGGCTCTTCAATATTGGCTTCCATCAGGGTGACGGCTTCGGACAGCTTTGGCTGCAACAGGCCAAAGCGCGCCTGCAAGGCCACGCGCTGGCGTTCTTCCTTGCCGCGCACCTTGTCCACGCACAACGCTTCCTTGACGAGCGCCTGCACATCGGCGCCAAACACGGTCTCGATCAGGGTCAGCGAAAAATCGATGCTGGCGGCGCCGCCGCAGCAAGTGAGGTGGGGGCCATCGATATCGAACAGATGCGGCGTCAGGATGGCCCGCTCGGCCTTGGCTTCCGCATCGGCGTACAGGGCCCATGGCAAGGCGATGCGCACGCCATCCATGACGCCCGCGTCGGCCAGCCACAGCACGGCCGCTCCCACGCCGCCCCAAAATGGCGCCGAACGGCAGCGCTCGATCACGGCACGGCACAGCTCGGCGCGCAGCGGCGCCTCCGTTTCATCGGCCACCAGCAGCGCGATATGCCAGTTGCCGCCTTGCTGGGCCACCTGCTCGGGCGTGCGCACCTCCAGTTGCAGGGCGTCCGGCCCCAGCGCCCGCGCACACAGACGCAGCGGCTGCACCAGACCCGCCCAGGTAATCGACTCGGCATCGCCGGCATGGATCAGCAGCAGGCGCAGCGGTTTGTCGAGGCCGATACGAGAGAGGTTAGCGAAAGACATCGGCGGGCGGGCTAGGAGCAAGGGCTGAGTTGCATACATGATACCGGAGTTCAGCCCCATCGAGCCCCATACGCAACTGCAGGGCCTGACGCGGCGGAAAAAAGCGCGATGGAAGGATATAATCACACCCCATGGCTGAACGATATTTAAAGAGTCTCCGGCTGCTGGCCGAATGCATGCAAGGCTTCGATAAGTTTGCTAGCGACTTCGTGCGCCAGTATGGCTTGACGCATGCGCAGTTCGACATCATTGCCACGCTCGGCAACACCTGCGGCATGCCCTACAAGGAGCTGGGCCAGAAAACCCTGATTACCAAGGGCACCTTAACGGGCGTGGTGGAGCGCTTGGAGCAAAAGGGGCTGGTAGTGCGCGAGCGTTGCAATAAAGATATGCGCTCCTACTCCGTGCGCTTGAGCTGCGAGGGTGAACAGGTGTTCCATGATGTGTTCCCCGAGCTGACAAAGCGGGGCCAGCACTTGTTTGACGGCTATACCGAAGACGATTTCATGCGTTTGGAAACCACCCTGGCGGAACTGAAACACGCCATTGCCAATGGCCACAATTGACAATTCACCAAGCACAGACATTCAAACAAGACAAAGGAAACTAACTTGAAAACCACACTGCTCGACGGCAAAAAAACCGCGCATTTCGATAAACACATCATCGGCAATCTGCTGCTCAACGCCAGCACGCCGGAACTGGTACGCCAGGAAAAACTGATCATCGGCGTGCGCAACGAAGATGGCGAAATCTACCGCCTGATCGGCGCCACCAAGCACAACAGCTTCATGAACGCCGTCGAGGAATTGTTCGACCTGGGACTGACGGATGAGCTGGAAGACAGCGACGAGCTCGTTGAAGGCTGCGATGCGATCTTCAGCGAAGCTGACTGATAACGCTGCCTAGCATCAAAAAAAAGCCTGCCGCTGATACAGTGGCAGGCCTTCCCCGTTGACCAGGCTTTACTTGCCTTTTACTCGCTTGTTTGCGAAAAGATCACGCTTAAAAAGTTCCGTACGGAAATATTACGAGTATAATTTTTTCAATGAACAGACTCGACGCCTTTAAAAGCATCGCCGCACAAGCCGCTCGTGGCGAGCTGACCTTTCCCGCCAATGTGGACGCTTCGCTCAAGCTGCAACAGGCGCTGGCCGATCCCGACTGCCACATCGAGGCCGCTGCCAAGCTGGTGCAAGCGGACCCGCTGCTGGCCGCGCGCACCGTGGCCATCGCCAATTCGGCGGCATTCAACCGTTCCGGCAACGACATCACCAGTGTGCGCAATGCCGTGCAACGGCTCGGCGTGCGCACCTTGCAATCGGTGGTGGCGTCGCTGATCGTGCGCCAACTGGGCAGCACCATCACCGATCCCGTCGTGCAGGCGAAGGCCAACCAACTGTGGGAACATACGGCCCACGTGGCGGCCCTGTCGCAGGTATTGGCGCGCCGCGTCACCAGGGTAGACCCGGATACGGCCCTGTTTGCCGGCATCATGCATGAGGTGGGCGGCTTTTATCTGCTGTCGCGCGCGGCCGAATTCCCCGGCATCCTCGACGGCGAGCCGCAGGACTGGATCGAACATGGCGAACAAGCCATCGGTCATGGCGTATTGACCAAACTGAAGGTGCCGGACGCGGTGATGAGCGCCATCGGTGCGCTGTGGGAAGGCTTGCGCGCCATCCCGCCTGAATCGCTGGGCGACACGCTGCTGCTGGCCAATGACCTGGCGCCGGTGGCCTCGCCCCTCAACGAAAGCCCGGCCGCCATTGCCGTGCGGGCCGCCCGCACCACCGGCAGCATCGATTGCGTGATCGGCGCTAATGCGACCCTGTCGAGCATCATGGAAGAGTCGGACGAAGAAGTGCAGTCGCTGCTACAGGTGCTGGTGCACTAAACTGCAGGCTTCTTGATCACTGGCGGCGCTGGCGACGCTGGCGCCGGCTTGACCTCGTCCACGATCAACACATGCTTGTCCATGGCCTTGCTCGCCTGCTTTTGCTGGACAACTTGCGTGGCGACCGCCCGGGTGCTCAACAGGGGCTTTGGATGGCGAGGCATAAACATGGCGTACCTGCTGAAAGTGGGAGACACCGCATATGTGCAGCGATGATCAATTTATCAAGCCACTTTTCAAACGCTGCACAAAAATCGCTCGAAACCAAAAAATCCGCTCCAAAGCGGAAAAAAACCCCGCTCGAAAGCGGAAAAAAAACCGCTCGAAAGCGGAAAAAAAGAACCCGCTCGTAAGCGGGTAAAGTCCAAAGCTAGGGATGTCCTGAAAGAGACAGTCCTATCTTATGCGCTGCGCTGCGCCGCTTCCGTGCGCTGGCACACTTAGCGCGCACATTTTCCTGACTCGCGCTCAATCGTGCTTCCCGAAACACCGAGGACGGCAAGACCCCATTGCAGTTGCCGCAGGTAGCGTCCCAGCAGCATGGCTGCCTGCGGATCACCACCGTCGCTATTGACGCGCAATACGCTGATCCCTGGCGTGACCAGCTGGCGCAGCTGGTCCACGTCGCCCTCGGCAATGGCACCACGCAGGGTGATGGCATCGCTAGCCACACGGCGCAACTGCGCGCCGCTGGCCAGCATACTGAGGCCTGCCATGATGGCCATCACTATCCAACGTTTCATCGCCATCGGTTAAAAAAAAACGACCACCGCGGTGATCGTTTTTGAATTCGTCATGCAATCGACTGCGCTTAAACCACGGCGCCGTCGGTTTCGTCCTTTTCCTTGATCGGCTTGATCAAGTCTTCGCGCTTGACGCCCAGCCACATGGCGATCGAGGCCGCGACGAACACGGACGAGTAAATACCGAAGCAGATACCGATGGTCAGCGCCAGTGCAAAGTGGTGCAGGGTCTGGCCGCCGAAGACCAGCATCGACAGCACCATCAGCTGAGTCGAGCCGTGGGTGATGATGGTACGCGAAATGGTGCTGGTGATCGCGCTGTCGATCACTTCATGCACGGAAGCCTTGCGCTGCTTGCGGAAGTTTTCGCGGATACGGTCAAAGATCACCACCGATTCGTTGACCGAGTAACCGAGCACCGCCAGGATCGCCGCCAGCACCGTCAGCGAGAATTCCCACTCGAAGAAGGCGAAGAAGCCCAGGATGATCACCACGTCATGCAAGTTGGCGATAATGGCCGAGACCGCGTATTTCCACTCGAAACGGATGGCCAGATAGATCATCACACCGATAATCACCACCACCAGCGCGTTCAAGCCGTTCTGCGCCAGTTCCTCGCCCACTTGCGGACCGACGAATTCGACTTTCTGCAACACGACTGCCTCGCTGCCAGCGGCGTCCATGCACGCGCTCTTGAGCACATGCTCACCCTTGGCCGTGACGGTGTCGATCGCCTTGCTCGTGCCTTGCTCGGCCTTGCACAGGGCGTCAAACACGCGCTGCGAGGTGTTGGCGGCGCTGACGCCCTTTTCCACCGGCAGGCGTATCATCACGTCACGCGCCGTATCGAAGCTGGTCACGCCAGGCTCTTCATAGCCCATGGCGATGAGGGTACCGCGTATGCCTTCAAGATTGGCCGCCTTCGGGTATTTCACCTCCATCAGGGTGCCGCCCTTGAATTCAACGGACAGGTGCAAGCCCTTGTGCACCAGGAAGAAGACGGCGGCAAGGAAGGTCACCGCCGAAATCACGTTGAAAATCAACGCATGGCGCATGAAGGGAATATCTTTTTTGATCCGGAAAAATTCCATGAAATCCTCTGAGTTCTATTCTGTGCATCCGGCTGGCCATGCCACCGGACGCTATCGCTGTTGACGCTATTGGGTGAGTCTGGGCCGTGGCTTATTTGCTGATGCCCGGCACCCACACCGTGCCGATCGACAAGGTCGTCAGTTTTTTCTTGCGGCCATACCAGAGGTTGACCACGCCGCGCGAAACGAAGACGGAGGAGAACATCGAGGTCAGAATACCCAGGCAATGCACGACAGCGAAGCCGCGCACCGGGCCGCTGCCGAAGGCCAGCAGCGCCAGGCCGACGATCAGGGTGGTCACGTTGGAGTCGAGAATCGTGGCCCAGGCGCGATCAAAACCGGCAGAGATCGCCGCTTGCGGCGTATTGCCGGCGCGCAGCTCTTCGCGGATACGCTCATTAATCAATACGTTGGCGTCAATCGCCATGCCCAGCGCCAGCGCGATAGCGGCGATACCCGGCAAAGTCAAGGTCACCTGTATCATCGACAGCAAGCCGACCAGCAGCAGCAGGTTGGTGGCCAGGGCCAGCACGCTGAAGGCGCCGAACAGCATGTAATAGGCGATCATGAAGACGGCGATAGCGATGAAGCCATACAAGGTCGAGTGGAAACCCTTGGCGATGTTTTCCGCGCCCAGTTGCGGTCCGATCGTGCGTTCTTCGATGACGGTCATCGGGGCCGACAAAGCGCCCGAGCGCAGCAGCAGCGCCAGTTCATTCGCGTTTTCCGCGCCGCCCATGCCGGTGATCTGGAAGCGCGAACCGAGTTCTTGCTGGATGGTCGCCACCGACAGCACTTCCGGTTTGCCTTTTTCAAACAGCACGATAGCCATGCGCTTGCCCACGCGTTCGCGCGTCGCTTCGCGCATCTTGCGCCCGCCGTCGCCATTCAAGTCGATCGACACGGCCGCCTGCTGGTTCTGGTCGAAGCTGGCCGTGGCGCTGGAAATATAGTCGCCCGTCAGGATCACGTCTTTCGCCAGCACGACAGGCACGCCCTTGCCAACCGTAAACAATTCCGAGTTGAACGGAATTGCGCTCGACAATTCCGTGCCAGGCACGATGCTTTCATCGACCAGGCGCACTTCCAGGGTGGCTGTGCGGCCGATGATGGCTTTCGCGCGGGCCACGTCCTGCACGCCAGGCAGTTGCACCACGATGCGGTCCGGACCTTGTTGCTGGATCAGCGGCTCAGCCACGCCCAGCTCATTGACGCGCTTGGACAAGGTAGAGATATTTTGTTTCACGCCTTCGTCGATGGTCGCCTTCAGGGCCGCCGGCTTGAGACTGACGTTCAGTTTCAAGTCGCTGCCTTCGCCGGCATCGGCGAATGCCAGTTCCGACATTTGGTCGGACAAGACATTTTTTGCCTTCCCGCGCGTTTCCGCATCGCGGAAGTTGATCTGCACGCTATCGCCCACGCGCTCGATGCCGGCGTGGCGGATATTTTTGTCGCGCAAGACGCTACGCGCGGCGGACTGGACGCCCTGGACTTTCTTGTTCAGGACTGCTTTCGCATCAACCTGCATCAGGAAGTGCACGCCACCACGCAAATCGAGGCCCAGGAACATGGGCAAGGCGTGCAATTTTTGCATCCACATTGGCGTATTGGCTTGCAGATTGACCGTCACGATGTAGGCCGGATCGGTGGCATCGGGATTCAGGTCTTTTTCCAGCACCAGTTTTGCCTTGAACTGGGTATCGGGATCGGCGAAGCGCGCGCGCACGGAGGCGAGGTTGCCGGCGCCATCCATGGTGACACCTTCCGACTTGACGTTTTCTTTCGTCAAAATTTGCTCGACTTGCGTCATCAGCTCGCCCGTCACTTTGACAGTCGACTTGCCGCTGGTTACTTGCAGCGCCGGTGACTCACCGAAATAATTGGGCGCCGTATAGAGTGCGCCCAGCAATAAGGCGACGACGATGATGATGTATTTCCAGGCAGGATAGCGATTCATAGTGATTCAGCGTTCAGTGTTGAGCGTCGGAGGCGTCGGAGGCGTCGCGATAGGCGGCGGGTAGCCGCCCGGTCAGTCGCTACATGCGTAGCGACGGCGAGCAATTACAGCGCCTTCAGGGTGCCTTTAGGCAACAGGGTGGTGATAGAGCTCTTTTGCACCGTGATTTCGGTGCTGGTCGCCACTTCGATGGTGACGTAGGCGTCCACTACCTTGACAACACGGCCCAGCATGCCGCCAGCGGTGACGACTTCGTCACCCTTGGCCAGCGCGTCCATCATCGCCCGTTGTTCTTTGGCACGCTTTTGCTGTGGACGTATCATCAGGAAATACATCACCACGAACATCAGTACAAGCGGCAGGAAGCTGGTCAGGTTGCCGCCGAAACCGAGAGCGTCGGCAGGGGCTTGCGCATAAGCGTTGGAAATGAAAAACACGTTGACTCCAGTTCTAATCAGTTTGAAAAAACAGCGCTGTATTCTAGCATTGACAAAAGACCATCCCACGAATTGCAGGCATGGCAACTTCAAATGGGGCTAAAAAAGCATTATGCAATGCTTTATCGCCCCAGTCCAAGCACCAATCTCGAAAACATCAGCTCAGGGCCTCGCGGCTCTTGAACCTAAGCATTTCTTAAGTTCCGCGTGCGCGCTCGGCATGGAATTGCAGCGTGAACGCGTGGAAACGGTCTTCGTCGAGCGCCTCGCGCATCTGGCGCATCAAGTCCAGGTAGTAATGCAGGTTGTGGATGGTATTCAAACGCGCGCCGAGAATTTCCTTGGAGCGGTGCAAATGGTGCAGGTAGGCGCGCGAAAAGTTGCGGCAGGCGTAGCAGCTGCAGGTGTCGTCGAGCGGCGCCTGGTCTTCCTTGTACTTGGCATTCTTGATCTTGATGTCGCCGAAACGGGTAAACAGCCAGCCGTTGCGAGCGTTACGCGTCGGCATGACGCAATCGAACATATCGATGCCGTTCGACACGCCGGCCACCAGATCTTCGGGCGTGCCCACGCCCATCAGATAATGCGGCTTGTTGGCAGGCAGGCGCGGACCCACGTGGGCCAGCATGCGCATCATGTCTTCCTTCGGCTCGCCGACGGACAGGCCACCGATGGCGATGCCGGGGAAATCGATCTCTTCGAGCTTGGCCAGCGACTCGTCGCGCAGCATTTCGAACATGCCGCCCTGCACGATGCCGAACAGCGCGTTCGGGTTTTCACCACGGTGGAACTCGTCCTTCGAGCGCTGCGCCCAGCGCAAAGACATGCGCATGGACTTGGCCGCTTCCTCGATGGTGGCCGGGCGGCCGGCGATTTCGTATGGCGTGCACTCGTCGAACTGCATGACGATATCGGAATTCAAGACGCGCTGCACTTGCATCGACACTTCCGGCGAGAGGAACAATTTATCGCCATTGATGGGCGAATTGAAATGCACGCCCTCTTCCGTGATCTTGCGCATGGCGCCCAGCGAAAACACTTGGAAGCCGCCCGAATCGGTCAAAATCGGCTTGTTCCAGCCCATGAAACCGTGCAAGCCGCCGAATTTCTCCATGACGGTGTTACCCGGACGCAACCACAAATGGAAAGTGTTACCCAAGATGATTTGCGCATCGATCTCATTGAGTTCCAGCGGCGACATGGCTTTTACGGTGCCGTAAGTACCCACTGGCATGAAGATTGGCGTCTGCACGACGCCATGGTTGAGTTTCAAGGTGCCGCGGCGTGCCTTGGTCAGGCCGCTCGTGTCGGTCTTGAGTAGTGTAAATTCCAGCATGGTCAGTCTTTCACGGGAGTATCAAGGTTCAGCGCAAGCGGAGCACGCGACTGCGTAGTGAGCAGCATCGCATCGCCATAGCTGAAGAATCGGTAGTTCTGCGCGATCGCATGCGCGTAAGCACTGCGGATCGGCGCATAGCCGGCAAAGGCCGACACCAGCATCAGCAGGGTCGACTTGGGCAAATGGAAATTGGTAATCAAACGCGTCACCGTCTTGAAGGCATAGCCGGGCGTGATGAACAGGGCCGTATCGGCACTGCCCGCCACCAGCTGGCCGCTTTGCGAAGCCGATTCCAGCGCCCGCAGGCTGGTCGTGCCGACGGCCACCACGTCGCGCCCGGCCCGTTGCGCGGCGCGCACGGCATCGACGGTGTCCTGCGACAGGGTGTACCACTCGGTATGCATCTTGTGTTCGGCCAGTACTTCGGTGCGCACGGGCTGGAAGGTGCCGGCGCCCACGTGCAGGGTCACATAGGCAAAGTTGACGCCCTTGGCCTTCAATTGATCGAGCAGGGCCTGATCGAAATGCAGGCCGGCCGTCGGCGCGGCGACAGCGCCGGGCACCTTGTTGAAGACAGTCTGGTAGCGCGTTTCGTCAAATTCATCCGCATCGTGCTCGATGTAGGGTGGCAGCGGCAAGCGGCCATGCGCCTCGATCAGCTCGAACACGTCGGCCTCGAAATGCAGCGTGAAGAATTCACCGGCGCGCTGGCCAACCGTCACGTCGAAGGCGTCGGCCAGGCGGATGCGGCAACCGGGCGGCGGCGACTTCGACGCGCGCACCTGGGCCAGCACGGTGCGCTCATCGAGTACGCGCTCGACCAGCGCCTCGATCTTGCCGCCGCTTTCCTTGACGCCAAAGAAGCGCGCCTTGAGTACGCGCGTATCGTTCATCACCAGCAGGTCGCCCGCGGCTAGCTGTCCGACGATGTCGGCGAACTGGCGGTCGATCAGGGCGTCGCCATCCAGATGCAACAGGCGCGAGGCGCTGCGCTCGGCCAAGGGAGTTTGCGCAATGTTTTCTTGCGGCAAATTAAAATCGAAATCGGATAGCGAATACATGCGTTTTGCTTCAAAAGTACGTCAAAAATGATTAGGAGTGCGCAATGGAACATCTGGCACTATACTGTGCGCCTATACAGGCATTACAATAATCCGCCGCAACAACGACGACTGCGGTACGCACAGGGTGTGCCGGACAACCCTCTATTTTACGCTAGCGGCATAAAAACCTGCGCTATTGGCACCAAAACCTTGCATATGCCCGATCCAAAGCCCGCTCCTCCTCCCACGGCCAAGCCCGCCGCGAAGCCGAAAGCTGCCAAAAAAGCGGTCAGCACGGAAAGCCGGCTGGCCAAACTGGGCTTGCGCACGGACATGGACCTGGTGCTGCACTTGCCGATGCGCTACGAGGACGAGACCAAGATCTACACCATCCGCGATGCCTGCCTGCGCGGCGGCGAGTCGTGGCAAGTGGAAGGTGTCGTCACCAAGTGCGAAGTCAATTTCAAGCCGCGCAAGCAGTTGCTGGTGACGATCGCCGACGAAACGGGCAACCTGCTGCTGCGCTTCATGAATTTCTACGGCAGCCAGGTCAAGCAACTGGCCGAAGGCACGCGGGTGCGCGCGCGCGCCGAACTCAAACACGGTTTTTTCGGCGCCGAGATGGTGCACCCGAACTACAAGGTGGTCAACCAGGGCGCGCCGCTGCCCACGGCGCTGACCCCCGTCTACCCGTCCGGCGAAGGCCTGTCGCAGAACGTCCTGCGGCGCGAGATCGCCGCCGCCATGCACCGCATCGACTGGCACGATACCCTGCCTGACGACTTGTTGCGCCAGATGCAGCTGTCGCCTTTCCAGGCTGCCGTGCGCCTGCTGCACTACCCGCCGCAGGACATCGATGAAAGCGCGCTGATGGACCGCTCGCACCCGGCCTGGGTGCGCATGAAATTCGATGAACTGCTGGCGCAGCAGCTGTCGCTGAAACGCGCCCAGCGCACGCGCCGCTCGAAAGGCGCCGCACAGCTACCCATCGTCGGCACCCTGTCGCATGCCTTTGGCGCAGCCCTGCCGTTCAAGCTGACGGGCGCGCAGGCCCGCGTGCTGGAAGAAATCCGCGCCGACTTGCACCAGCCGTATCCGATGCAGCGGCTGCTGCAAGGCGATGTCGGCAGCGGCAAGACGGTGGTGGCGGCGTTGTCCGCCACGCAGGCTATCGACAGCGGCTACCAGGCCGCGCTGATGGCGCCCACGGAGATTCTGGCCGAGCAGCACTTCCGCAAGATCGCCGCCTGGATGGAACCGCTGGGCGTGAAGGTCGCCTGGCTGACGGGCAGCCTGAAGAAAAAGGAAAAGACGGCGGCGCTGGCCTTGATCGAATCGGGCGAAGCGCAACTGGTGATCGGCACGCATGCGCTGATCCAGGACAATGTGCTGTTTGCCAAACTGGGCCTGGTGATCGTCGACGAGCAGCACCGCTTCGGCGTGGGCCAGCGCCTGACCCTGCGCAACAAGGGCGACAGCGCGGCCGTGCCGCACCAGTTGATGATGTCGGCCACGCCGATCCCGCGCACCCTGGCCATGACCTACTACGCCGACCTGGAAGTGTCGGTGATCGACGAACTGCCGCCCGGACGCAGCCCCATCGTCACGCGCTCCATCGACCAGAACCGGCGCGACGAGGTCATCGCCCGCGTGTATGCGGCCGCGCTGGAAGGCCGGCAGGTGTACTGGGTCTGCCCGCTGATCGAGGAATCGGAAGCGCTGCAGCTGCAAACGGCCACCGACACCTACATGATGCTGGCCGAAGCCTTGCCCGCACTGCAGGTGGGCCTCGTGCATGGCCGCTTGAAAGCGGCGGAAAAACAGGAAGTGATGGATGCCTTCATCGCCGGCCATATCCATGTGCTGGTGGCCACTACCGTCATTGAGGTGGGCGTCGATGTGCCGAACGCTTCGCTGATGGTGATCGAACACGCCGAGCGTTTCGGCCTGTCGCAGCTGCACCAGCTGCGCGGCCGCGTGGGGCGCGGCACGGCGGCCAGCGTGTGCCTGCTGCTGTACCAGGGCCCCTTGGGCGGTGTGGCGCGCCAGCGTTTGATGACCATGCGCGAGACGACCGATGGCTTCGAGATCGCGCGGCGCGACCTGGAAATACGCGGCCCCGGCGAATTCCTCGGTGCGCGCCAGTCCGGTCAGGCCATGCTGCGCTTTGCCGACCTGGAAACGGATCAATGGCTGGTAGATCAGGCGCGCGACGTGGCGCACGATTTGCTGCACGCCACCACGGCCGCCGCCGCGACTACCGTCGAGGCACACTTAGCACGCTGGCTGGGTGGGAAAGAAGAGTTTTTGAAAGTGTAAATCTGGTATTGCATGCTTCAGGGTGTTGTCGGATTACGCGCTGTGCGCTAATCCGACTTTTCGCAAACTACCTTGCGCCCGCGCAGTCTACATGCACATCCAGAAGCGGTTCGCCAGGTCGAGCATGAAGTCGGGGCGCAAATACGCCATGAAGACGATGGCCAGCAGCGCGGCGCCAGCCAGGCGCCACAGCCAGTTGCGCCAGCTGCCCATTACGCCGCCACCGCCACACGCTTGACGGCGCGCTCGTCGATAGGCAGGTTGATCAGCGCGGCCAGCAAGCCCAGGCCGATGGTGATCATCCACACGACGTGGTAACTGCCCTGGTGCTCGTACAGATAGCCGCCCAGCCACGCACCGAGAAAACTGCCCACCTGGTGCGAGAAAAACACCATCCCGGCCAGCATCGACAGGTGCTTGACGCCGAAGATGCCGGCGATGATGCCATTCGTCAGCGGCACGGTCGACAGCCACAGCACGCCCATGCCGGCGGCAAACAGGTACACCGACCACGCCGACAAGGGCGCCAGCAGGAACAGCGTGATGACCACGGCGCGCGTCACGTAGATGGCCGACAGCAGATAGCGCTTGGCGATTTTTCCACCGAGTTTGCCCGCGTAGTAAGAGCCGACGATGTTGAACAGGCCGATCAGCGCCAGCGCCGTGACGGCGATGTTCGGATTCATCAAGCCCTGATCCTTCAGGTAGGCCGGCAGGTGCACGCCGATGAAGACCAGCTGGAAGCCACAGACAAAATAGCCCGCCAACAGTAGCCAGAACGAGCGGCTGGCGATGGCTTCATGGAAGGCTGCACCGATGCTTTGCTGCGCACCACTGGCGTGCGAGACGGGGGGCTCGCGCAAATAGAAGGCCATCGGAATCATCGCCAGCAGCACCAGCGCGGCCAGCACATAAAAGGCGTTTTGCCAGCCCACGGCAGAAATCAGTTGCTGCTCCACCGGCATCATCAGGAACTGGCCGAAGGAACCTGCTGCCGACGAGATGCCGAAGGCCCACGAGCGCTGCTCGGGCGGCGCGCTGCGCCCGATGATGCCGCTGATGGCACCAAAGGCCGTGCAGGCCAGCGCCAGACCGATGAAGACGCCGGAACCGGCGATAAACAGGATGGGTTGCGTCATCAGGGCCATCCACACTAGGCCCAGCATATAGCTGATGGCACCGACGATGACAACGCGCATGGTGCCGAAGCGGTCGGCCGCCATGCCGGCGAACGGACCGAAGACGCCCCACATCAGGTTTTGCATGGCCAGCGCCAGCGAATACGTTTCACGCGTCCAGCCATTGGCTTGCGAGATCGGCTGCATCCAGAAGCCCAGGCCGTGGCGCACGCCCATCGCCAGGGTCAGGACGACGCCGCTGGCGATCAGGACAGTTTTCAGGCTGGGACGCGATGAGTGCAGTGTCATACGACTCCTTAGGCCTTATCGGCGCTGTATATCAGCCCAATCTGGCCGCGTATGGTGTCAAGGTTGCGCATCAGCGCCACGCTGTCCGCGTGCGGCATGACGGGGCTCTCCAGCAAGCCGGCGCGGATGCAGCGCATCGCTTCGATCGCCTCATGCGTGTAGCCATTGCCAAGATAAGGCGCGGCGACGACGCGGTACCCGCCATCCATCGCTTCAACGATCAGATGATCTGGTTTGTAAAAACGGTTAGGCAGGCGGATGCGTCCCAGGCTGCCGGAAATGCGCATTTCTGTCGGCGTTTGCGCGCGCAGGCTGCAGGCGCAGGATGAAGTGCCGCCGTCCGCGTGACGCAATGAAAACACGACCTGCTCATCGACGCCAGTGGAGCCCATTTCAGCGAGTGCCTGAACCTGCGATACCGGGCCGAGGAAAAACGCCGCCATCGACAGCGGATAAATGCCTACGTCGAGCAGCGCACCGCCCCCCAGTTCGGGATTGAATATGCGGTGCTCGGGCGGGAAATTGGCGACAAAACCGATATCGGCCTGCACCTGCTGCAGCACACCGATCTCGCCGCTGGCAATGATGCGCTGCGCTTCCTGCACGGCAGGCAGGAAGCGGCTCCACATGGCTTCCATCAAAAACAGTTTCTTGTCGCGTGCCAGGTCGACCACGGCCTGCGCTTGGCGCGCATTCATGGTGAACGGTTTCTCGCACACGACATGCTTGCCGGCAGCCAGGCACATTAAGGCATTTTCCGCATGCAAGGTGTGCGGCGTGGCGATGTAGATCACGTCCACGTCGGGATCATCGGCCAGCGCCTGGTAAGACCCGTGGCAACGCTCGATGCCGAATTGCGCGCCGAAGGCCTGCGCCCCGGCAGCGCTGCGCGAAGCGGCTGCCAGCAGCTGCGCGCCGGGCGCATCGCGCAAGCCATGCGCCATCGCATGGGCGATCTTGCCGGTGCCGAGGATGCCCCAGCGGACGGTGTTTTCCATGCTATCGATCTCTTTCTGGGTCAGCTGCCTTGCGCTTCGGGCGGAACACCGCCGCGTCATTGTAAAAATCGTCGTCCTGGCCCTCGCACCAGCCGGGCAAGCCAAGCACGGGCAGCGGCGTGAAGTCGGCTGTCGTCAAGCCATCACTGGCCAGGTCTTGCGCCACGCGTTCGTCAAGCCAGGCGCGCCGTGCCGCAGCATCAAGCGCAAAGTAAGCGTCGCCGGCAAAAATCACGCGCGTGTGCGCCGTGATGGCCTTGCGCGGCACCACCAGTTTTTCCATCAGCGCGTGGCCGAACAGCCATACTTCGGCGTCGGCGTCGCCGCCGGCGCCAAACTTGTCGCGCTGCATAATGAAAGCGCTGCGCCAGTCGTGGCCGCGCAAGGCCGCTTCCAGCGCGCGTCCGGCATCGCTGTCGCGCAGTACCAGCAGGGCGCAATTTTCATCAAAGATAGTGGCGCCGTCGCGTGCCGGCCCGCGCGATTTGCCGACGCCGGACAGGGCGATCTGCGCCGCCTGCAGCGCATTCAACTGTCGCTTGATGCGCGGGAAGGTCAGCCACACGAGCGCATTGAAAAAATCGTGCAGATTATCGCGCGTGGGCACGCCGCCCGTCGCGCCGATGAACTCCTCGTAAGCCATGCCTTCGGGCAGGTCGGCTTGCGGCACGAAGCACAGCGGCAGGCCGGAGGGATTGCGCAAGTCCAGCGCCCGCGCCTGAACGTTCAGCGCGGCAATCACCGTGTCGCGTTGCAGGTCCAGCTGCCGCCGCGCCGGCAGCACCGTGGCAAACCAGGGGCGGCTCCAGTCTATCGATGGCAACATGAACGCTTAGACCATTTTCCAGTTGATCTGCTCGCCCGCGTTGAGCGGAATGACGTGGCTGTCACCGAGCGGCAGCGAGTCTGGCAAAGTCCAGCTTTCGCGCTTCAAGGTGATGCTGTCCGTGTTGCGCGGCACGCCGTAGAAGGCAGGGCCGTGGAAGCTGGCGAACGCTTCCAGTTTATCCAGTGCGCCGGCCCGTTCGAATGCCTCGGCATACATTTCCATCGCATGCAGGGCTGTATAGCAGCCGGCGCAGCCGCAGGCCATTTCCTTGGCGCCTTGCGCGTGCGGCGCCGAGTCGGTGCCGAGAAAGAAGCGTTCGTCGCCGCTGGCGGCGGCCGTCATCAGCGCCAAGCGATGCTCTTCGCGCTTGAGGATGGGCAAGCAGTAGTAATGCGGACGGATGCCGCCCTTGAAAATCTCGTTGCGGTTGTACAGCAAATGATGCGCCGTAATGGTGGCGGCGATCGGACCTTCCGCTTCGGCCACATACTGCGCCGCATCCTTGGTGGTGATGTGTTCGAACACCACGGACAGGGCCGGGAAGGCGCTGCGCAGCGGGCGCATTACACGCTCGATAAAGACGGCTTCGCGGTCAAAAATGTCGATCTCCGGGTCCGTCACTTCGCCGTGTACGAGGAAGGGCATGCCCACTTCCTGCATCACTTCAAGCACCTTGTAGCAATTCTTTAAATCCGTCACGCCCAGGTCGGAATTGGTGGTGGCGCCGGCCGGATACAACTTGACGGCTTGCACGATGCCGCTATCTTGCGCGCGACGGATTTCGTCGGGCGAAGTGTTGTTCGTCAGATACAGCACCATCAGCGGATCGAAGTTCACGCCTTCAGGCACGGCGGCCAGGATGCGCTCGCGGTAGGCGCTAGCGTCCGCCGTGGTGGTGACGGGCGGTTTCAAGTTCGGCATGACGATGGCGCGGCCAAACTGGCGCGCGCTGTGTGGCAGCACGCTGGCCATGACGGCGCCGTCGCGCAGGTGCAAATGCCAGTCGTCAGGACGGGTGATGGTGATGGAGGTCGGGGTGTGATCGAGTGTGGACATGGCGGCAGCTCTCAGGCGGTCGTTGCGGATGACACCATTTTACCAGCCGCACGAGCGTCGCGCCGGTCGTGCGGGTGCGTGCACGCTTGCGGCCGGACGACAAAACGGCCAGTGTGCACTGGCCGTTTTCACTATCAGGAGTACGCGCGAATCAGGATGCAGCCAGTTGGCCGTCAGCTCCTGCTCGCGCGCCACTAGTTAATGAATGATCTTGGCAAGGAAATCGCGCACGCGATCCGAACGTGTGGTGTTGAAGAAGTCATCCTTGCTGCAATCCTCGATGATCTTGCCCTGGTCCATGAACACGATGCGGTTGGCGACACGCTTGGCAAAGCCCATTTCATGCGTGACGACCATCATCGTCATGCCTTCCTGCGCCAGGCCCACCATCACGTCGAGCACCTCGTTGATCATTTCAGGATCGAGCGCCGAAGTGGGCTCGTCGAACAGCATGGCGATCGGGTCCATCGACAGCGCGCGGGCGATGGCCACGCGCTGCTGCTGGCCGCCCGACAGCTGGCCCGGGAATTTATCCTGCTGCGACAGCAGGCCCACGCGGTCCAGGTATTTCAAGCCCTTGGCATTGGCTTCGTCGGCGCTGCGGCCGAGCACCTTGATCTGGCCGATGGTCAGGTTTTCGCGGATCGACAAGTGCGGAAACAGCTCGAAGTTCTGGAACACCATGCCGATGCGCGCGCGCAGTTTCGACAAGTTCGTCTTCGGGTCGTTGACGGTGATGCCGTCGACGATGATCTGTCCCTGCTGTATCGGTTCAAGGCCGTTAACGGTCTTGATCAGGGTCGACTTGCCGGAGCCGGACGGACCACAAATGACCATCACGTCACCCTTGGCGACCTTGGTGCTGCAGTCGGTCAGTACCTGGAACTGGCCATACCATTTGCTGACGTTATTGAGTTCAATCATCTTGTTCTTTCTTTTTCGGTTAGCGAATGATGGCGACGCGTTTCTGCAGGCGTTTTACCAGGAACGACAAGGCATAGCACAGCACGAAATACACGACGGCGACAAACACATACATTTCCACCAGGCGGCCGTCGCGCTGCGCGATTTTCGAGGCGGCGCCGACAAAATCGGGGATCGACAACACGTACACGAGCGACACGTCCTGGAACAGCACGATGGTCTGCGTCAGCAGCACGGGGATCATGTTGCGGAAGGCTTGCGGCAGCACGATGCTGGCCATGGTCTGCCCGTAGTTCATGCCCAGCGCCTGGCCGGCCCATACCTGCCCGCGGGGAATCGACTGTATGCCACTGCGCATGATCTCGCAATAGTAGGCCGCCTCGAACAGGATGAAGGTGATCAGCGCGGAAGAAAATGCGCCCACTTTCACGGGTTCGTTGGCGCCGATGACCCAGGCGGCAATGTACGGCACCAGGAAATAGAACCAGAAGATCACCAGCACCAACGGGATCGAGCGTATCAGATTGACGTAGCTCGACGCCACGCCCGAGATTAGGCGGTTGCTGGACAGGCGCATCAGCGCCAGCATTGTGCCCAGCACGATGCCGCCGACCATGGCCAGCGCCGTCAGTTTCAAGGTGAAGACCATGCCGGTCTGGAACAGGTAAACCCACGAGCGGGAGATGACATCGAAGTCGAAATTACCGAACATATCAGTGTCCTCCTGTCTTGGCGCCAGCGACGATGAAGCCGGGAATCGCGATTTTTTTCTCGATCAAGTGCATCAGCACCACCACCAGCAGATTGACGACGACGTAAATGATGGTGGCGGCCGAAAACGCCTCGAACACCTGGAAGGAAAACTCCTGGATGGCGCGCGCGCTGGCCGTCAGTTCGATCAGACCGATGGTCAATGCCACGGAGCTGTTCTTGATGATGTTCAAAAATTCGCTGGTCAGCGGCGGCATGATGACGCGCGCGGCCATCGGCAGCAAGATGAAACGGTAGGTTTGCGGCAGGGTCAGGCCGAGCGCGGTGCCAGCCAGTTTCTGCCCGCGCGGCAGCGCTTCGATGCCGGTCGTCACCTGCACCGCCACGCGCGATGAGGTAAAGAAGCCCAGGCACACAACGGCCGTAACGAATGGCGCGTTCGGCAGCGACTTGACCCAGGCGCCCAGGTCCGGCGGCAGCAATTCCGGCATCACAAAATACCAGAGGAACATCTGCACCAGCAATGGCACATTGCGGAATAATTCAACGTAGGCATTGGCCACGCCCACCAGCCATTTGTTCGGCAAAGTGCGCACGGTGCCGATCACCAGGCCCAGGATCAAGGCCATGATCCAGGCCACGCCGGCCGTGGCCAAGGTCCATACCAGGCCGGACCACAAAGTGTCCATATACGTGCCCACGCCATCGGGGGAGATCTCCCAGAAGATGCGCCAATTCCAGTTGTAATTCATGTTCACCCTTCCCATGCAGCTAAAGCAAAGCGGCCAACCAGCCGCCGTCCCGCAAATAAAACCGGGAGGCTCGCGCCCCCCGGTTTGTTACGCACTCTTGTTACTTTTTCCGTTTGTCCGATGTCTTCTGCGCTTCGGGTACAGCCGCATACGCAGCCGGGTCACCCGAGTCGGTCGGATTCGTGAACACGGCCTTCAATTGCGGCGGCATGGGGAAATTGAGGTTGATGTTTTTCGGTGGGATCGGCGAGGTGAACCATTTCGCATAAATGCGATTGATGTCGTCGCTCTTGTACAAGCGGGTCAAGGCATCGTCGACCACTTTCTTGAAGGCCGGGTCACCCTTGCGCAGCATGATGCCGTACGGCTCGACCGACAGCGCTTCTTTGGTGATTTCGTAGTCATTCGGGTTCTTCGAATTGGCCACTTGCGACGCCAGCAGGATGTCGTCGTTGGCTTCTGCCACCGCGCGCCCCGTTTCCAGCATCAGGAACGACTCAGGATGATCCTTGCCGACGGCGATGGTCATGCCCAGGTTCTTTTCCTTGTTCAAAATCGTCATCTGCTTGATGGTCGAGGTGCCGGCCGTGGCGACCAGGGTCTTGCCGCGCAAGTCATCCAGAGTCTTGATGTTCGAGGTTTTTTTCGACAGGATGCGGTTGCCGATGACGAACATGGTCGGCGCGAACGCCACCTGCTGCTGACGCTCCAGGTTGTTCGTGGTCGAGCCGCATTCGAGGTCGATGGTGCCGTTGGCCATCAGCGGAATACGGTTGGCCGACGTGACGGGGCTCATCACCACTTTCAGTTCGCTCATGCCCAACTGCTTTTGCAGGGCCGTCACGACTTTCATGCACAGGTCGATCGAATAGCCTTGGTATTGCTGCTTGTCATCGAGGTAGGAGAAGGGAACGGAGCCGTCGCGCACACCGAGGGTGACGGAACCGGACTTCTTGATCTTGGCCAAGGTACCGGTCAATTCCTGAGCCTGGACTGGCGACATGCTGCTGATGACACCGACGCTGAGCAGCGTGGCGAAGAGGTTGGTCAATTTCATAAATTCTCCTGGACGGACAAACCGGACGAAAAGCCGGACGAAACAACTGTGGTGCTAACGCCACCAAGGGGACCAATTTTATTTCATTTTCAGCACTGGACCAGCCGTTTTCTGCGATTGTCCGCAAATAGGGGCTGCGCGCGCGCCTGAATCAGCGCGCCTGTAGCATTTTTCCTACTGATTTCTTCCCTCCGATTTATTTTTCCGGCACCAAGCCCGCCAGCGCGTCATCCACTTGCGCCTCATCGTCCGTATTCGCCTGCTGGCGTTGCCACATCTGCGCGTACAAGCCCTGCAATGCCAGCAATTGCGGATGCGTGCCTCGCTCGACGATGCGACCATGGTCGAGCACCAGGATTTGCTGGGCGTCGGCCACCGTTGACAGCCGATGCGCGATCACCAGCGTAGTGCGGTTTTTCGCAATATCCTTCAATTGCGCCTGGATCGCCTGTTCGGCCTTGGAGTCGAGCGCCGACGTCGCTTCGTCGAAGATCAGAATGGCCGGGTCTTTCAACAAGGTGCGGGCAATGGCCACGCGCTGCTTTTCGCCGCCCGACAGCTTCAAGCCCCGCTCGCCCACCATGGAGTTGTAACCATCTGGCAAGCTTTCAATAAAATCATGGATAGCCGCCGCTTTTGCCGCCGCCACGATGGCGTCCTTGCTGGCGCCCGGCTTGCCGTAGGCGATGTTGTATTCGATGGTGTCGTTGAACAGCACCGTATCCTGCGGCACGATGCCGATGGCGGTGCGCAAGCTATCCTGCCTGATGCTACGCAAATCCTGGCCATCGATGGTGATGCTGCCGCCATCGACTTCATAGAAACGGAACAGCAAGCGCGACAGGGTCGACTTGCCCGAGCCGCTATGCCCGACCACCGCCGTGGTGGTACCGGCCGGGATCTGGAAGTCCACGTCGAACAAGATTTGCCGCTTGGCTTCATAGCTGAAGTCCACATGCGCGAAGCACACGGCCGCGCCCCGCGTAACGAGCGCTTTGGCATCCAGCGTATCGGCGATTTCGCGGTTTTCGTTCAACAGGGAAAATAGCCGCTCCATGTCAGCCAGGCTTTGCTTGATTTCGCGGTAAATGACGCCCAGGAAATTGAGGGGGATGTACAGCTGGATCATGAAGGCGTTCACCAGCACCAGGTCGCCCAGGGTCATGCTGCCGTTGATCACGCCCACCGTGGCGCGCCACAGTATCAAAGTGACGGCCGTGGCGATGATCAGCGACTGGCCCGTATTGAGCAGCGACAGGGATGTTTGCGATTTCACGGCGGCCGATTCATAGCGCTGCAAGCCTTCATCGTAGCGCTTCGCCTCGTAATCTTCGTTGCCAAAATATTTTACGGTTTCATAGTTGATCAGCGAATCGATGGCCTTGGTATTGGCCTTCGAGTCCAGCTCATTCATGGTGCGGCGGAAATGCGTGCGCCAGTTCGTCACCAGCACGGTAAACGTGATGTACGACACCAGGGCCACTGTCGTGATCACGGTGAACCAGATATCGTAATGCAAGACCAGATAGCCGAGCACCAGGGTAATTTCTACCAGCGTCGGCAAGATGTTGAACAAGGTATAGGAAATGAGCGAGCCGACACTGCGCGTGCCGCGTTCGATATCGCGCGTCATGCCGCCCGTCTGCCGGTTCAGGTGAAAGCGCAACGACAAGGCATGCAGGTGACGGAACACTTGCAGGGCGATGGTGCGCACGGCCCGCTGCGTGACCCGGGCGAACAGGAATTCGCGCAACTCCGTAAACAAGGTCGTCGACAGGCGCAGCAAGCCATACGCTACCAGCAAGCCGACGGGCAACACCAGCAGTGCTTGCGGATGCGCCGCCGTAATCGTCATGGCGTCAACGAGTTTTTTCAGGATCAGGGGCACGCCGACGTTGGCCAACTTGGCGCCCACCAGGCATAGCAGCGCCAGCAGGACCCGCCATTTGTAGACCCATAAATACGGCAGCAAGGTCTTGATGGTGGCGAAATCGCTGTGGCTGGCGGAGGCTGGCGAGCGGGGCGGAGGGGAAGTCTGGGAGGGGCGCATGGCGAAGGTCGGCTTTTTATGGTTCAATCAGGGCAATTGTAGCCTTTCATGAGAATAAAAGATGAGTACTTCCCCCGAGCGTCCCGACAACTGCCTCGCTTCCGGCCTGCCCGCCGGAAAAATGCCAGAACTGCGCATGATGCCCGCGCCCTCCGATGCCAATGTGTATGGCGACGTGTTCGGCGGCTGGATCATGGCGCAGGTCGATATCGCCGGCTCGCTGCCAGCCACGCGGCGCGCCAACGGTCGCGTCGCGACCATCGCCGTCAATTCCTTCGTCTTCAAAAACCCCGTTTTCGTCGGCGATCTGCTGTCCTTCTACGCTGAAATCGTCAAGGTTGGCAATACCTCGATCACCGTCAATGTCGAGGTGTATGCCGAGCGCAACCGCCTGCAGGCGTGCATCGTGAAAGTCACGGAAGCCACCCTGATCTATGTGGCGACCGATTCCGACCGCAAGCCGCGCAAGGTGCCGCCGATCGAGACCTTATTGTCGTCTTGATTGTCGCCTTGCTTGTCACATTAGTTGCCGCCTTAGTTGCTACCTTAGTTGCCACCTTAGTTGCCACCTTACTCCGACGTTTCATTTTCAGACGATATGGATAGCCAGCGCCGCATCTTCCTGCAGAGGGCTGCGCGCATCGGCGCAGTCGCTGCCGCCGGCGGCGTGCTGTCCGGCTCCAGCGCGCGTGCCGCCACGCGCCTCAACAGCACGGGCTACCCGTTTGCGCTCGGCGTCGCTTCCGGCTCTCCCCTGCCGCACGCCATCGTGCTGTGGACGCGCATTTGCTACGATCCGTTGCAAGCAGCCGCCACGCCCGCCATCGCCCTGAACGTGCGCTGGGAAGTGGCCGACGATGAAGGTTTCAGACGCGTCGTCGCCAAGGGGCAAGCCACGGCTACGCCCGCCCTCGCGCACAGCGTGCACGTGGACGTGGATGGCCTGGCGCCCGGCCGCTGGTACTGGTACCGCTTTATGTTTGGCGACGCCGTCAGTCCCGTGGGCCGCACGCGCACGGCACCCGCCACCGATGCCCTGCCCGCATCGCTGAAACTGGCCGTGGCCTCGTGCCAGCATTGGGAATTCGGCGCCTACGCGGCGCACCGGCACATCGCCGCAGCTGCGCCCGACCTGGTGGCCTTCCTCGGTGACTACATCTATGAATGGGGACCGTACCAGCTGCAGCACCCGAGCCGTGCCATGCGCACGCACGAAAGTTTCACTCTGGACGACTACCGCGCCCGCTACGCGCAATACAAGAGCGACCCGGATTTGCAGGGCGCGCATCTGGCCGCGCCATGGATCGTCACCTGGGATGATCATGAAGTGGCCAACGATTATGGCAATGACCGCGACGAATTACTCACGCCCACCTTTTTACAGCGCCGCGCGGCCGCCTACCAGGCATTTTATGAACACATGCCGCTGCGCCTGCTGCCACTGGGGCGACGCGGCTTTGTCGACATGCGCATCTACCAGCGCTATGACTGGGGCCGCCTGGCGCGCTTCCACGTGCTCGACGACCGCCAATACCGCGCTCATCACGCGTGCGCCAGGCCGGGCCGCGGCGGTTCCAATTCCGTCACCACGCGCAACTGTCACGACTTGCTGAAACCACAGCGCAGCATGCTGGGCGAAGAGCAGCAGCGCTGGCTGCAGGACGGTCTGGCTACCTCTCCGGCGCGCTGGAATATACTGGTCCAGCAAACGCTGATGGCGCAAGCGAGCCAGGTGCCCATCGCGCGCCCCGGCGACGAGCGCATCTGGACCGATGGCTGGGACGGTTACCCGCTGGCGCGCCAGCACCTGCTCGACGCCCTGCGCAGCAGCAAGGCCAGCAACCCACTGGTACTGTCGGGCGACGTGCACACCTTTTATGCGACCGAACTGAGGCGCAACGTCATGCGCCCCGCGAGCAACGATAATCGCGTGCTGGCCACCGAGTTTTGCGGCACGTCCATCACCTCGAGTTCCCGCCCGCAGGCGCGCACCGAGCAGTACGTGGCGATGAACCCGCACATCCGCTACGGCCGCAGCGACAAGCGCGGCTACATGCTGCTGGAAATCACGCCTGAGAAAACCACGACCCTGTTCCAGGGTTTGGACAATGTGCGCGACAGCACATCGGGCATCGCCACATTGGCCAGTTTCACCGTGCAGGATGGCAAAGCGGGCCTGCAGCCGACTTAGCAGGTACTTTTCAAGGCATCGCGATAGCGCCGGCTGACGGGCACCTCGCCACCTGTGCTCAAACTGGCGCGGGCATCGCCCGATTCCAGCGGCACGATGCTCTGTACAAAATCGAGGTTGACGATGTAGCTGCGGTGCACGCGCACAAAGCGCTTGCCGTCCAGGCGGTGCTCGATGGCGGCCATGGTCGAGCGCAGCGGATAATCATGCCCGCGCACATGCAGGTTCACATAGTTGCCCCAGGCCTGTATCCATTCGATTTCCAGCGCGGGCAGCAAAAAATCCTTGCCCAGCTTGCGCACCAGGAAGCGCTCCGGCTGCTGCACCGGTTCCACGGGTGGCCCTTCATCGGGTTCGCCCAGCAGGGTCGCCTCGCCCTGCCAGCGCATCAGCAGCAAGCGATAGAACCCCACCGCCAGCAAGACCAGGAAGTAAGCACGTACATCTTTCATGTATTCATATGGCAGCTCGCGCCACCAGTCGCCGAAATCGTAGTCGCTGTCCTGGCTCCAATAAGCAATTTTGCGCAAGGCGACCATGGCCGCCACATGCACCAGGCTGTAGACGACCGACGCGGCCAGGTGCCAGCGCAAGTTTTGGCGCTGGAACACCAGGTGTAGCGGCCGGTACCGCTCCGCCAGGACAAGCACCGGCACCAGCGCCAGCAACACCAGATTGCTGCTCCATTCCCACACGGCCACTTCCCAGAAGGCCGTATCAATCCCGGCGCGCTGCAAGTCGAGCCAAGCCAGCGAGCTGTTCACGCTAGCCTGCATCAGGGTCAGCGCGATCCAAAATCCGGGCTCAGCCACGCGGCGCCAGCGTTGATAACGTTGCAACAGGTCGGTGGAAGAGACGCGCATGGCTTCGACAGGTAAATTAGTTGCACGATTGTAACGCCCCACCCCCGTCCCAGGCGATTCATTCGTCCCAGCGAGCTGTCCGCTGGTCCCATTTTGCTCGCTGGCGGTCTCGCCGATGCCTATGCTGGGACTTCCTTCACCACTCGCCCTCCGATCATGCACCACGACTCCCGCCGTCACGATATCGACGCCTTGCGTTGCCTCGTCTTCAGCCTGCTGATTCTCTATCACACTGCCCTGATGTACCTGGAAGGGTCGAGCTTTCATCTGCGCAGCAGCTATGCCACCGATGCCCTGAATATGCCGCTAGTGTTCATCAACCGCTGGCGCATGGAAATCGTCTTCCTCATTTCCGGCGTTTCCTGCGCCATGATGACGCCCACCTCGCGCGGCGCCTTCCTGTGGCGCAGGATCAAGCGCCTGCTGCTGCCGCTGCTGTTTGGCATGGCCATCATCATTCCCATTCAGCCCTATTGCGAAGGCGTCAGCCATGGTCTGGTGGAGCCCGGCTTTGGCCGCTTCCTGCTGCATTACTTTGGCGGCCACGCCTGGCCAGCCGGCGCATTCGCCGGCTGGCAATATGGTTTTACGTGGAATCATCTGTGGTACCTGGTGTACCTGCTGCTGTATATCATCGTGCTGGTGACGCTGCAGCCGCTGCTGCAGCGGATCACGCCATACTTCCGGCGCCTGCGCGGCTGGCGCCTGCTGGTCTTGCCGGCGCTACCGACGCTGGCGGCCATGGCGCTGCTGAAGATGCGCTACCCGGAAAACCACGCGCTGGTGGGCGACTGGTATGCGCACGCCATCTATTTCACGCTGTTCATGTATGGCTGGTGGCTAGGCAATGACAAGGGCTTGTGGCAGGAACTGGCGCGCTTGCGCTGGCATTCGCTGTGGCTGGCCTTGTCCGCGTTTTTTCTATATCAATATTTTGACAAGATTCACTCGGAAAATTTACTGACCTGGGCCTCGTTCGGCTCCTGGCCCATGCGTAATATGTACATGTGGCTGGCCATCTGCGCCATCCTGGGCTGGTCGCACATCCTGCTGAACCGCCCCTTCGCCTGGCTGTCATGGGCGCGCCAGGCGGTCTTTCCCTGGTACATACTGCACCAGAGTGCCATCGTGCTGCTGGCCTACTGGCTGGTGCCCTTGCAGCTTGGACCGGTGCTGGAACCGCTGCTGGTCCTGACCGGCACGGTGGCGATCTGCTGGCTGGGGACTTCGCTGCTGATCAGCAAGGTCAACTGGCTGCGGCCCTGCTTCGGCCTGCCCGCCCGACCACGGCAAGCCGTGGCGGCGGACACAAGCCTGGCGGCGAACTAAGCGGACTTTTTTTCGTCGCGCAATTGACGGCGCAAGATCTTGCCGACATTGGTCTTCGGCAATTCATCGCGGAACTCGATGTATTTCGGTTTCTTGTAGGCGGTCAATTCATGCTTGCAATGCTCGCGGATCTGTTCCACCGTCAGGTTCGGATCCTTGCGTACCACAAACACTTTCACGGCTTCGCCCGCGTTGGCGTCCGGCACGCCGATGCATGCGCATTCGAGCACGCCCGGGCACGACGAAACAACGTCTTCCACTTCATTCGGATACACGTTGAAGCCGGACACGATGATCATGTCTTTCTTGCGATCCACGATCTTCACATAACCGCGCTCGTCCATGACACCCACGTCGCCCGTCTTGAAGTAGCCGTCCGCCGTCATCGACTTGGCCGTCTCTTCCGGACGCTGCCAGTAGCCGGCCATCACTTGTGGGCCGCGTACGGCAATCTCGCCCGGCTCGCCCAGCGGCACTTGCACGCCATCGTCGTTCAAAATGGCCACTTCCGTCGACGGGAAAGGCAAGCCGATCGTGCCCGTAAATTCCGTGATATCGACACGATTGCCCGTCACCACGGGCGACGTTTCCGACATGCCATAACCTTCGATCAGCGGACAGCCCGTCAGTTTCAGCCAGCGTTCTGCCACATTGCGCTGCAAGGCCATGCCGCCGCCATTGCACACCTTGTAGCTAGAGAAGTCGAGCTTGGCAAACTCAGCATTGTTCAGCAGCGCGTTATACAAGGTATTGACGGCCGGGAAGACGACGATCTTGTGCTTGGCCAATTCCTTGACGAAGCCGGGGATGTCGCGCGGATTCGGGATCAGTACATTCAAGCCGCCTAAGCGCATGCCCATCAAGGCGCTGACCGTCAGCGAATAGATGTGATACAGGGGCAAGGCACACATGAAACCCATCGAGGTGGCGCGCATTTCAGCCGTCATCACGGGCGACATCCACGCTTCGTTTTGCAACACGTTGGCGATCACGTTACGGTGCAACAACATCGCGCCTTTCGATACGCCCGTCGTGCCACCCGTGTATTGCAGGAAGACGATATCGTCATGCCCCTGCTGCACCGGCTTCAAAGTCAGGCGCGCGCCTTCGGCCAGCATCTTGTTGAAACTGATGGCGCCTGGCAAGGAAAACGCAGGCACCATTTTCTTGATCTTGCGCACGACGAAATTGACGATGGTGCCCTTCAAGCCCCCCAGCAAATCGCCCATGCTGGCCACGATCACATGCTTGACCTCGGTGTGCGGCAGCACCTGTTCCACCGTGGTGGCGAAGTTTTCCAGCACGATGATCGCTGTGCTACCCGAATCGATCAACTGGTGCTGCAATTCACGCGGCGTGTACAGCGGGTTGACGTTCACCACCGTATAACCGGCGCGCAAAATCGCCGCCATGGCTACCGGATATTGGAGCACGTTCGGCAACATGATCGCCACGCGCGCACCGGCTTGCAAGCCTTTGCTTTGCAGCCAGGCGGCCATGTGCTGCGACATTTGATCGAGTTCACGGTAGGTAATAAATTTATCCATGCACACGAAGGCATTGCGGTCCGCATATTTCTGGAATGACTCCTCCAGCAAATGGGTTACGGAACGGTATTGCGTGCAATCAATCTCTGCGGGAACGCTGTCCGGGTACGACTTCAACCAAATCTTGTCCATCTCGCCTCATCTTTATCTGTAAAAGAGATGCACCTCCTGGCGCATCTCACACTGTTTATGCTGCTATCTTCGTTTCGTCACGCAGGGCGCGACGCAAAATCTTGCCGACATTTGTTTTCGGCAATTCATCGCGGAACTCGATGTATTTCGGCCGCTTGTAGCCCGTGAATTGTTCCTTGCAATATGCGGACAGCGCTGCCTGGGTCAGGTTCGGGTCCTTGCGCACCACAAACACTTTCACGGCCTCGCCCGAATGCTCATCGGGCACGCCCACGCAGGCGCACTCAAGCACGCCTGGATGCGCCGCAATAACGGCTTCGACTTCGTTCGGATACACATTGAAGCCGGAGACGAGTATCATATCTTTCTTGCGGTCCACAATCTTCACGTAGCCACGCTCGTCCATGATGCCCACGTCGCCCGACTTGAAGTAGCCGTCAGGCGTCATGACCTTCGCCGTTTCATCGGGACGGTTCCAGTAGCCGCTCATCACTTGCGGACCACGGATGGCGATCTCGCCCGTCTGCCCCAGCGGTACTTGCTTGCCGTCATCGTCGAGAATCGCGATCTCGGTCGACGGAATCGGCAAGCCGATAGTGCCGGAAAACGCCGTACTATCGGCGCGGTTGCAGGTCGCAACGGGCGACGTTTCCGACAGGCCATAGCCTTCGATGATGGACACGCCCGTCGCTTTGAGCCACTTGTCATTCACCGCTTGCTGCACTGCCATGCCGCCGCCATTGGCGATCTTCAAGCCCGAGAAATCGAGCTTGGCAAAATCGGCGTGGTTGACCAGCGCGTTATACAGCGTATTGACCGCTGGCAACATGTTGAACTTGTACTTGCCCAGTTCCTTGATCAAGCCCGGGATATCGCGCGGATTCGGGATCAGGATATTCAGGGCGCCCACGCGCGTGCCCCACATCGCGCATGCCGTCAGCGCAAAGATATGGTACAGCGGCAAGGCACAGACAATGATCAGTGGCTCCTGGCTATTTTGATCAAGCGCCGCACCCGACCACGCTTCGCTTTGCAGCACGTTGGCGATCACATTGCGATGGCTCAAGGTAGCGCCTTTCGACACGCCCGTGGTGCCGCCCGTGTATTGCAAGAAGGCGGCATCGTTGATACTGAGCTCGACCGGCGTAAGTTTCATGCGGCTGCCCAGCACCAGCGCCTGCTTGAAACGCATGGCGTTCGGCAAGGAATACGCGGGCACCATCTTCTTGACGTTGCGCACGACAAAATTGACGAGCATGCCTTTCAAGCCGCCCAGCATTTCGCCCATGCTGGCGACGATGATGTGCTTGACGGCCGTCTTGCTCAGCACTTGTTCGAGTGTGTGGGCAAAGTTTTCCAGCACGATGATGGCTTCGCTGCCCGAGTCGTTGAGCTGGTGTTCCAGTTCGCGTGGCGTGTATAGCGGATTGACGTTGACCACCGTGTAGCCAGCGCGCAGCACGGCGGCGATCGCCACCGGATACTGCAGCACGTTCGGCATCATCAGGGCGACTCTGGCGCCTTTTTTCAAGCCACGGCTTTGCAGCCAGGCACCCAGCTGGCGCGAATAAGTATCGAGTTCGGCATAGGTGAGAAATTTGTCCATGCAGACATAGGCATTGCGGTCTGCATATTTTTGAAACGCTTCTTCCAGCAAGTGCACCAGCGAACGATATTGATCTGGATCGATGTCGGCAGGGACGCCGGGAGGGTACGACTTCAGCCAAATTTTTTCCATCTTGTGCCTCTTGTCTCGAATCATCGTGGGGGAGCCGGCCCAGCTTGCCGACGCGGATCATTGCTGCGGATTCTATCGTCCTGCAGTCTATTTGAGCATTCTGACGAGCAAATGCTCTATGCTACTACTGCGATGCTATCGGGCGCAGCGCTTCCATGCAAGCGCTTTCAACAGTATTCTAGCGGCAACTTTAGGGGCTTTTTGTGCTGCACCGCAGCATAACAAATACACCATTGCAAGATCGTTCGCCTTGACGTACGAGACAATCTTTAAGGGTCAGGGGCTGGACAATTGTTCTAGCGCATGCCTGCGCTCAGGCTTCTTGAATTGGGCTATTGTGTGCACTGCAGCATAAAAAGCACGAAAGTTCTTTTTTTCTTCCAGCAATTTTTTGAAGGCAGGCAAGAATTCATTGTAGGTCGACACGGAAGCGAGGTGCGCATTGCTCAATGGCTGCTCGAACCAGCGGTCGTAAGCGGCAAAACCACCCCAGCGCTGCTTGAGTAATGGATATGCCTCTTGCAGCGCAGCAAACACCTGCGCCTTGCGCACGCGCTTGTCTGCGTCGCTGGCGTCACTCGCATACACGGCCTCCAATTTCCCCCGGTATGTCAGCAGCAAGGACAGGAAATCCTGGCGCCGCGCCGTGTACTGGGCGTATGACGCGCGCATGGCGTCATTGCCCTCGCTTGCCAGCCAGCGCTGCACGCCCGCCTCCTCCACGGCGCTGGCAAACGACTCATTAAAGGCCGAATCGCCTGGTACGTACACCACTTGGTGCGCCAGTTCATGGAAAATCAGGCGCGCCAGTTCCGCATCGTTGTAATGGATAAAAGTCGACAGCAATGGGTCGTCGAACCAGCCCAGGGTGGAATAGGCGGGCACGCCGCCCACCTGCACATCGTAGCGCTGGGCGCGCAACTCGTCGGCATGCGCAAGCGCCTCTTCCTGGCTGTAATAACCGCGATAATTCACGCAGCCGGCGATGGGAAAACACCATTGCAGCGGCTGCAGCGACAGTTCCGGCGCGGCCACCACGTTCCACAGGACAAACGGGCGCGGCAGGGCGGCGTAGTTCTTGTAACTGCCATTGTCGGGCAAGTCCAGCTCGCTGACGGCAAAGCGGCGGATCTGCTGCGCCCTGGCCAAGCGCGCTTTCAGCTTCGGCTCGGCGGCCGGATCGGCTAGCCAATCACCGATGGGGCGCGCGCCGGACCACACGGCATATTGCCCTTGCGCCGCCTGCGTGTAGTAGCGCAACTGCGTGCAGCCACCCAGCAGCAGGCATAAGGTAGCGACTAGCAAGCGGGCCGGCCAGCGCGCCAGGGCCATGGTCAGGCAACCTTTTCCACTTCGACCAGCGTATCGTAAAAGGTCGGCGCGCGGCCCATGTCCGTCAGGCGCTGGCTCGTCACCTCATTGGCATTCTTGCCATCGCTGGCGAGTTTCTTCCACCACACGGACAAGCCCACCACCAGGCCCCGCCTTGCCTTGTCCGTGATCCTGGCCTTGGCGACAAAACTGCCGCGGTCATTGAAGATACGTGCCATGTCGCCGGCCGCCAGGCCGCGCGCGGCAGCATCGTCGGGATGCATATCGAGGTGCGGCTCGCCTTCGGCCGAGCGCAGGCTGGTGACGTTGACGAACGTGGAATTGAGGAAATTGCGCGCCGGCGGCGAAATCATGGCCAGCGGGAAACGCGCCGCCAGCGCAGGATTGCTGGCCAGCGATTCGTGCGGCGCAATATACGTCGGCAAGGGATCGAGTCCGGCCTGCGCCATGGCGCTGGAATAAAACTCGCACTTGCCCGATGGCGTGGGGAACCCACCCTCGGCAAATGGTGCCTCAGGCATGGCCAGCTTTTGCCAGCCCGTGCGTTTCAGCGATTCCCAGTCGAAATGCACGGCGCGCGCATCCGTCGCATCGAAGGCCTTGGCCGCCAGCGCATCATCGCTTTCCTGGAAACACGGGTCATCAAAGCCCATGGCTTGGGCCAGCAGGCGGAAAATTTCCGTATTTGCCTTCGCTTCGCCCAGCGGCGCCACGGCCGCGTTATTCGCCATCATGTACAGATGGCCGTAGGTGGAGTGCGCATCGACGTGTTCCAGCTGCGTGGTGGCGGGCAGCACGATGTCGGCGTAATCGACGGTATCGGTCTGGAAGTGTTCAAGCACGACCGTAAACAAATCTTCGCGGGCAAAGCCCTGCGCCACCTTGGAGGAATCGGGCGCTACCGCCAGGGGATTCGAGTTGTACACGATCACGGCTTCCACTTGCGGGCCGAACTCGGGCGAGCTTTCTTTCAATAAATCGTCGCCGATAGTGCTCATGTTGATGGTGCGCGGCGTGCCTTTGAGCAAATCGGGGCGCTGCAGAGCCTTGCGATTGACGGGGAAGGAACCCGAGCTCGACAGTTGCATGCCGCCGGCCGGATGGCGCCACGCACCCGTCAGGGCCGGCAGGCAGGCGATGTTGCGCACGGCCATGCCACCGCCATGCACGCGCTGCACGCCGTAATTGGTACGGATGGCGGCGCCCTCGCCAGAACGGCAGGCCTGGCCGTACAGGCGCGCAAGTTCCACTACCTCGGCCGTCGTGATGCCGCACACCTCGGCCACGCGCTCGGGCGGCCATTCCAGCGCCCGCTGTTGCAAGGCAGCGTAGCCTACGGTATAGCGTTCAATGTAGTCATGATCGAGCATATCTTCCGCTATCAAGACATGCATCAAGCCCAGCGCCAGGGCCGCATCGGTCCCCGGCAGCAAGGCGATGTGCTGATGGCACTTTTCGGCCGTCAGCGAGCGATACGGGTCGATGGCGATCAGGGTGGCGCCATTGCGCTTGGCCTCCTGCGCGCGCATCCAGAAGTGCAAGTTCGAGGCGATCGGGTTACCGCCCCAGATGATGATCAATTTTGCATTCTGAAATTGCTCCAGGTCCGTGCCGATGCTGGCGCCCACCGTATAGCGGTAGCCCGTGGTGCCAGCCGAGGCGCAGATGGTGCGGTCGAGCAGGGATGCGCCGAGCTGGTTGAAAAAGCGCGACGACATCGACTCCCCCTGCACCAGGCCCATGGTGCCGCAATAGCTGTACGGCAAGATCGCCTGCGGATCGCGCGCGGCGATCGGTTTCAAGCGCGCCACGATGGCCTGCAATGCTTCGTCCCAGCTGATGCGCTCGAACTTGCCTTCCCCCTTCTTGCCCACGCGGCGCAGCGGATGCAGCAGCCGGTCCGCATGGTAGGTGCGTTCCGTGAAGCGCGACACCTTGGTGCACAGCACCCCAGCCGTGGTCGGGTGGTCAGGATCGCCCTTGACGTTTGTTGCCACGCCATCGGTCACGGTGACGAGCAAGGCGCAGGTATCAGGGCAGTCGAGCGGGCAGGCGGCGCGCACTTGGGTGGTGGTCATGGTGCAATCCAAAAACGTTGGTGGAAGGCGTTACTGTAAACCATTGCGCACACTTGCTGTTGGCGCTTTAGCAAGCTGAGCCGTCCGCTGGATTTACCCATCAAACAAGGGCTACAATGCATCATTAGCCGAGCCTGTTTTTGATCAAGCAGCTGCGGCCCGGTGCGCCACAGATGCCGCGCGCCAGCATCCACAGGAGAGTCCGATGAAATTAGTTGATCCCATCTTGGCGTTTCAATCCGAGCTGCAAAGTATCCGCCGCGATCTGCACGCGCATCCTGAACTATGCTACGAAGAACAGCGCACCTCGGACGTGGTCGCCGCCAAATTGACGCAATGGGGCATCCCCGTGGTGCGCGGCCTGGGCCGCACTGGCGTGGTCGGCATCATCCAGAATGGCAGCTCCAAGCGTGCCATCGGTCTGCGCGCCGATATGGATGCCTTGCCCATGCAAGAAATGAATACCTTCGAGCATGCCTCACGCCACCCGGGCAAGATGCACGCCTGCGGTCATGACGGTCACACGGCCATGCTGCTGGGTGCCGCCCATTACCTGGCGCAGCACCGGCATTTCGACGGCACCGTGTATCTGGTCTTCCAGCCGGCAGAAGAAGGCGGCGCCGGCGCGCGCGCAATGATTGCAGACGGCTTGTTTAGCAACTTTCCCATGGATGCCATCTACGGCATGCACAACTGGCCAGGCGCTGCAACAGGTACCCTGAGCGTGGTGGAAGGGCCGATGATGGCCTCCAGCAATGAATTCCACGTCACCGTCAAAGGCAAGGGCGCCCACGCAGCCCAACCGCACAAGGGCATCGATCCCGTGATGGTGGCGGTGCAAATCGCGCAAAGCTGGCAAACCGTCATCACGCGCAACAAGAGCCCGCTCGACACGGCCGTACTCTCAATCACGCAAATCCACGCGGGCAGCGCGACGAATGTGATCCCCGATGATGCCAGCCTGGTCGGCACCGTGCGCACCTTCACCACGCCCGTGCTGGACCTCATCGAAGAGCGCATGCGCGAGATTGCCGTACACACGGCCGCCGCCTTTGGCGCGGAGGTCGATTTTCACTTCAAGCGCAACTATCCGCCACTGGTCAACCACGCCAAGGAAACGGCGTTTGCCGTCGAAGTGATGAAAAGCGTGGTGGGGGCCGACAAGGTTAATGCGAATGTCGAACCGACCATGGGCGCGGAAGATTTCGCCTTTTTCCTGCAAGAAAAGGCCGGCTGCTACATCTTCATCGGCAATGGCGATGGCGAGCACCGCGATGGCGGCCACGGCCTGGGTCCGTGCGTCTTACACAATGGCAGCTACGACTTTAACGACCATCTACTGCCCATCGGTGCCAGTTTTTGGGTCAAGCTGGCCGAAGCGAGCTTGCCCGTCGCCTGATTCAACTCAGCTTATCCGGGCCGTCACCGAGGCGCTGGCCCGGATTCAACGCTTCCAGGGCCAGCAAGGCAGCCGCATGGTCCGCCGTCGAATACCTTTCGGCGATGGTTTCATAACGCTGCGTCACCAGTTGCGTCACCGGCAAGGTGATGCGGGCCGCTGCGGCCGCTGCGAGGATGTTGTGCATATCCTTGACCTGGCTTTTCACTTGCCCACCAGCAACAAAATTTCGCTCCAGCATGCGCTGGCCATGAACGTCCAAAATCTTGCTTTCGGCAAAACCGCCACGGATGGCTGCCCGCACGGCCGCCACATCCGCGCCGGCCGCCTGCGCCAGCAACAGCGCTTCGGCCACGATGGTCAATGTGGCGCCGACGATTAGCTGATTGCACAGCTTGGCAACTTGCCCGCTACCGGCCGGCCCCACCAGCGTCGGGCGCCCCATGGCCGACAGGATAGTTTCGACACGTGCATAATCGACGCTGCTGGCACCAGCCATGATGGCCAGAGTGGCAGCCTGCGCGCCGCCGACGCCGCCCGACACGGGCGCATCCATGAAGGCATGGCCTGCAGCGTGCAAACTGGCATGAAATTGCTGGGCTTCGGATTGCTTGGTGGAACTCATATCGATCCACATCGCACCAGCGGGCAAGGCCGGCAACGCCTCTTGCAACACCTGCGCCACGATGGGGCCGGCTTCCAGCATCGAGATAACCACATCCGCGTCGCTGACCGCCTCAGCAACCGAAATGACGGCTTGCGCACCCGCCGCACACAGGACTTGGGCCTTGCTGTGCGTGCGATTCCAAACTGTGACAGAATATCCAGCGCGTAGCAGGCACCGGACCATAGGATCACCCATCAGACCGATACCAAGAAATGCGATTTTTGTAGAGAAGGTCAATTGAAATCCTGATATCAAAAAGTGGCGAGAGCAGCATGCAAAGCAAGGTGCCTGTACAACAATAGCCTATCGGCCAATTTTACGATGAAAGCCTCTATGTTCTTCAAAAAGAATCTCCTCAAATCCATTGCCGCCATTGCCGCGCTGATGGCCGCCAACGCCGGCTTTGCCGCCGACGACAAACTGATTGACTCCGTTTACGGCGAATATGCCAAGGGAGTCAAAGTGCAGATGCTGCGCGCTGGCGTAACGTCGAACTGGGATAAGGCCTGGTTTGTATCGAATGGCACACAACTGAGCGGTTATTGGGATGCCAGCATTGGCGGCTGGGATGGCAAAAGCTATCGCAACGTCCCTGGGCAGCATCAAAAACTGTGGGATCTGGGCTTCACTCCGGTGTTCCGCTTTGAAAACACGAATAAGCTGGGATTTTATGCAGAAGGCGGTATTGGCGTACACATGCTGTCCAAGCTGTACAACAACGACGATAATCGCCTGTCGACCCACTTTCAGTTCGGCGACCATATCGGCGTTGGCTATGTGTTCAATAACAAATGGGAAGTCGCTGCGAAAATCCAGCATTTCTCGAATGGCGGCTACAAAAAGCCTAACAGTGGCGTTAATTACATGAACGTCAAAGTCGCGTATCACTTTTAATCGATTGGATACATGACAAAGGCAGCGCATAGCGCTGCTTTTTTTCGTCTGCTGAATAGCTAGGCTAACATTAAAACCAACAGACGAAAAAAAACCCCACCATTGCTGGCGGGGTTTTTCTCTAGGTGCAACAGCCGGGAGCTGTTACACCAAATAACAAGCCTGACGATAACCTACTTTCACACTGGTTGCAGCACTATCATCGGCGCAAAGTTGTTTCACGGTCCTGTTCGGGATGGGAAGGGGTGGGACCAACTTGCTATG
>NZ_JBNYXR010000014.1:0-157392 GCF_051380805.1 Janthinobacterium paucivorans | reverse complement strand
GTCGAAAAAAGAGAGGTCAGCAAGGCGGCGGCCGCGCAAAGCCGGTGCCACGTCAAGCACTATTTCATTGATTTGCCATCAATTGCGCGGGCTTGCTCCTTAACTTGGGTGGATTGGGGTCCGACCCCAGCTCTTTGCCTCTGGGGTTAGTGAATTTACTGGCGCTCATAAATCACGCCAAAATCCTTAACTGAACGGCATTACCGCTATGCGGCCGATTTGCACCTTTGATAAGCCCGCATCGAGCAGCGCCTCGTTAGCCTGTTGCAAGCGAGGAAAGTCGACATGTCCACGCTGGCTGTCGCGGTTCAGCTCGCGTTGTCGGGCAGGGCAAGGCTGGCGGCGAGGCTGCTGCTCATCATCGTTCTGCGTCTTACCATGGATCGTAGGTGCCCAGGCTCCAGATATGGCCTTCCGGGTCGCGGCAGGTAAAGCCCCGTCCGCCGTAGTCTTCATCCTTGATGTCGAGCACGATCTCGGCGCCGGCCTCGCGTGCGCTGCGGTAGACGGCATCGGCATCGCTGACGACCAGGTAGCAGTTTTGCGTGTTGGCGCCACCGATGTCGCCAGGCAGTCTCATCAGGCGGCCATAGTCGCTGTCGAGCGCCGGTGCCACCATGACCATGCCGTTACCAAAGCTCAGTTGTGCGTGGGCGACGCCACCGTTACCGTCAGGCACGATCAATTGTTTTTCAAAACCGAGTGCGCTGCACAGCCATTCGATGGCGGCGGGAGCATCGCGGTAGCGCAGGCAGGGAATGGTCGTAGCTGCAGTCGCTTTTGCTGTCGTGGTCATCAGAAAACTCCTATGGCAGATGGGGAGTAGCTTCGATCATTCATCGAGCGCAGCGTTCCGTATCAAGGCCATCCATCAGGATGGCCTTGATGTCCGTCAGTGCTGCACCCAGGCATAGTGCCATAAAACAATCTTGGCACTCCTGCCACGACGACAATTTTTATTGCGCTGACTGTCGATTTTCCGCCTGCGTGCCCGCGTGCGTGTCGTCGCCGCTGCTTGCCCATCGCAACAGCATGACGAGGGCAAACAGCATGATGGCCAGTGGCAAGATGGTGATCAGGAACGCCAGTCCCAGGCAGCACCCCAGCAACATGGGCCAGGACATGATGCGCAGGGCGGCCAAGCCCTCGCGCGCATAGGTACAAAGTTCGCTCCAGAAAGCGCGGAAGGAAGTGTTGCCCGGTGCCCAATTGATGTCTTTCATGCCGTTCTCCAGTGGTTGCCGCTGCCGTATGCAGGCTGGCGATGAAGCCACTGTAGACAAAACCTTGTTGTCGGACATCGCGTATGCGACGAGTGGCAGGAATGGCGGAGCGAACGGTGAAAGACGGGGACGAACGGCTATTCAAATACCTTGAGTTTCAGCTGGAAACTGAGGGCGCCATACAAGCGGTCCTTGTAGGAAGGCACGATGGCGATATTCACACCCACGCGCTGGTATTCATAGCTGATGGTGGGGACCAGGGCCGGGAACCAGCCGCCGTCGCGCATTTTCGGATAGCCGCTGAAACCGCCAACGACGGCGCCCACGCGCAGCGGGCCCACCTTGATGGGCTGATAATACACGCCCAGATAGTTCGAGTAGGCGCGGTCGCTATTATAGAAGCGCCCGGCCGTGGCCGATGCGACCGTGGAAAATCGGTATTCGGCGCCCAGACCCGGATTGCTATCATTCAAATTCTTGTCGCGTTGAAAGTGATGCGAATAAAAGCCCGCATTGAGCCAGGTTTCGCTTAGCGGCGCGTTCTCTATCATGCCCACTGTCTGCGCCTGTGCTGTCGATGCTACTGCCAGCAACAGCGTGCCGGCAGCCTTGCCCAGCAATGACGCCGTGCGCGCCGATGACCATTGTTTCATGCCTGCTCCTTATCCTGTCGCTCTGGCGCCGCGATTGCAAACGCTCCAGCGCGTCATGCTATCACTGCCAGTTTATTCATTGGAAATTTCCTCACGCGCCCGGCGCTGCCGCAGGCAGAGCAATGGCCGTCTGTACCATGCGCGTGATCAGCATTTCGGCGTCCTCGTAATCCTTGCGCGTGAGCTGCTTGCGTTCCAGCACCAGGGCCATCTGCGCTGAAAAATCCGCATATGATTGCGTCATCGCCCAGATGGCAAACATCAGGTGCGTGGCGTTGACAGGCGCGATCCTGCCGGCGGCGATCCAGGCCTCGAAGACGGCGATATCCTTGCGCAGCAGCGGCACGACCCTGTCGCGTATCTGCGTGCCGTACAGCGGAGCGCCATTGATTACCTCCAGCGCATACACGCGCGAGGCCCACGGCTGTTCGCGCGAGAAACGCAGCTTGGCGCCGATATACGCGCGCAGCACGTCATGCGGTTCGTTGTGTTCATTGGCCAGCGACGCCATGCGCGCCAGCCAGTCGTCGAGAACATCGTCGAGCACGCGCTGGTAGAGCAACTGCTTGGAGGGAAAGTAATACAGCAGGTTTTGCTTCGACAAGCCGGCCCGCTTGGCGATGCTGGCGATCGAGGCGCCCTCATAGCCGCTTTCTGCAAATGCGCGCACCGCATGCTGCAGGATGTCCGCTTCCAGGCGGTCGCGGTTTTGCAGACGCCGGCCAGCGGCATTTTTTACGCAAACGGCAGGGGAGTTTTCGCTGGCCATGGCTGATTCTTTAGCGTGGACGTATCGATTGCAGGAACGCTTGCAGCACGGGGGTGTCAGTGTAGGCCACGTTGAAGCGGAACCATACTGTCTCGGGCGCGCGCAGCATGAAAAATTCGTTTGGCGACAGCAGGATGCCTGCCTTCAAGGCCATGTCGGCGATGATCTTGCCATTCCATTCCGGCGTCTGCAGCTCGGGCCAGCCGGCGCTGACGAACATGCCGCCGCGGGGCCGCGCCACGGGCGCCATGCCCGTCTGCGCCAGGCAATCGATGCTGCGCTCGCGGGCCGCATCGAGCTGCGCCACCAGGCGCTCGACCATGCGCTTGTAGGGTCGCGCGGAGATGGCGTGGTAGACGGCGCGCTCGTTGATTTCCGACGTCGTCAACCCCGCCAGCATTTTCACGCGTACCAGTTCGGCCACCAGCGATGGAGAGGCGCAGATGGAACCGACACGCAGCACGGGCGACAGGGTCTTGGAAAAACTGCCCACGCGGATCACGCGGCGCAAGCCGTCCATGGCCGCCAGCGATGCTTCGCCGCGCGCCGCCAGTTCACGGTAGATATCGTCTTCCACCAGCCAGAAATCGAACTGCTCGGCCAGCGCCAGCAAGCGGTGCGCCTGCGCCTGGCTGAGCGAGGTGCCCAGCGGATTTTGCAGCACCGTGTTGACGAACATCAGCTTGGGCTGGGTACGCGCGGCCTCGTTGGCCAGCGTATCGAGATCGAGGCCCGCTTCGCCACGGTTGACGCCGACGGGGATGCAGCCATGGTGGCGGATCAGCGAATGCAGATTGCTATAGCCGGGTTCTTCCACCAGCACCGTGTCGCCCGGCTTGGTCAGGCTGCGCAGTATCAAATCGAAGGCATGCGTGGCGCCATGTGTCAGCAGGACCTGCTCCTGCTCTACTTGGAACAGGTCTGTGGACAAGGTCGTCGCCAAGTGCTGGCGCAGCGAGGGAAAGCCCAGCGGGTGACCGTAGCCGCGCAGCCGGCTGGCGGGAACGCGCATGGCCTGGCGCACGGCATCGAGCACGGTCGCTTCGCCGTACATCTGGGGTGGCAGCCAGCCCGCGCCCACAGGCAGGGCATCCGATACGCCCGAATACAGGTCAGGCGTGAGGGCGTCGATGGCGGTGGGGCTGGCAATGGTGTTGGCACTGAGGGCCGTATGCGGCGAGGCGGCGATATCGTGGCGCGCAATGAAGTAGCCGGAGCCGCGCCGCGACGACAACAGGCCCAGGTTGACCAGGCGGTCATACGATTCGACGACGGTAAAGGTCGACACGCCATTGCACTTGGCGAACTGGCGCACGGACGGCATGCGCGTGCCGATGCGCAGGGCGCGGCTGCCCACCATGACGCTGATGGCGCTGACGATCTGTTCTACCAGTCCGCCTTTTTTCTGGCGTTCGATTTCCAGCACGGGCCAGCCGCTGGCTTGCTCGGGGGCATCGTCTGTGCTCTCGCTGGGCTTCAATGCGACTCCTTATGCTGCCTTGCACAAAACTGTAGTGTTTTTTTCGACCTGTACGGTTGGAATACTTTGCCGTTTGTGTACCTGTGCCATTGGGGATGGCCTGTCTATTATTACATCAGATTTTTGCCAACTGGTAAATTATTTTATGCCGCGTCAAAAACCATCTGGGCGTTGCAGCAGCCGATCCAAAGGAGAATGTCATGAACGAAACAAGGCCAGAATCGATGTCGGCATTCTGGATGCCTTTTACTAACAACCGCGATTTCAAGGCTAATCCGCGCCTGTTGGTTTCGGCCGAAGGCATGTACTACAAGGACGTCGATGGCAACGCCATCCTCGATGGCACGGCCGGATTGTGGTGCGTGCCATGCGGCCATGCACAGCCAAAAATCGTCGGCGCCATCCGCGAGATGGTGGGCCAGCTCGACTTCGCGCCTACTTTCCAGATGGGGCATCCGTCCGCCTTCGAGCTGGCGGAAAAGCTAATGCAGTACACGGGCCACAAGTTCGGCCACGTGTTTTATACCAACTCCGGTTCCGAGGCTGTCGATACGGCCCTCAAGATAGCGCTGGCCTACCACCGGGCACGTGGACAGGGCGCACGCACGCGCCTGATCGGCCGCGAGCGCGGTTATCACGGCGTCGGCTTCGGCGGCATTTCCGTGGGCGGCATCGGCGGCAACCGCAAGAACTTCGGACCCCTGCTGCCGGGCGTGGACCACCTGCCGCACACGCACAACCTGGAAAAGAATGCCTATACGGTGGGCGAACCAGAATACGGCACGCACCTGGCCGACGAACTTGAACGCATCGTCGCCCTGCACGATGCCTCGACGATTGCCGCCGTCATCGTCGAACCTGTGGCCGGTTCCACTGGTGTATTGATCCCGCCGAAAGGCTACCTGAAACGCCTGCGCGAGCTGTGCACCAAGCACGGCATCCTGCTCATCTTCGATGAAGTGATCACGGGTTTCGGTCGCATGACGACGCCGTTTGCGGCCGACTATTTCGATGTCGAGCCGGACCTGATGACGACCGCCAAAGGCTTGACCAACGGTATGGTGCCCATGGGTGCCGTGTTCAGCAAACAGTATATCCACGATGCCTTCATGGATGCGCCACCGGGCATCGAACTTTTCCACGGCTACACCTATTCCGGCCACCCGCTGGCGTGCGCCGCTGCCCTGGCGACCCTGCAAGTGTTCGAGGAACAGGACATCCTCGGCCAGGCTAAAAACATGCAGGCGTATTGGCAAGATGGCGTGCATTCGCTCAAGGGACTGCCGCATGTGATCGACTTGCGCAGCATAGGCCTCATCGCCGGCATCGAACTTGAGCCCATCGCCGGCAAGCCCGGCGCGCGCGCTTTCAGCGCCTTCAAGCAGGCATTCGCTGACGGCCTGCTGATACGCACAACGGGCGACATCATCGCCCTGTCACCACCGCTGGTGCTGAAGAAACAGCATATTGACGAGCTGTTCGGCAAGCTGGCCAAGGTATTAAAAAATCTCGATTAAGGAAGCACATGAACGAACTCGACACCATCACCCATTACATCAACGGCGCCAATGTCGATACGCAAAGTGGCCGCTACGGCGACGTCTACAACCCGGCCCTGGGCGTACCCGTGGCCCGCGTGGCGCTCGGTACCGTGGAGGACGTGGACGCAGCCGTGCAGGCGGCGGCCGCCGCCTTTCCCTCGTGGTCGGCCACGCCGCCGTTGACGCGTGCGCGTGTCCTGTTTCGCTACCTGCAGCTGTGCCAGCAACACACCGATGAATTTGCCGCCATGCTCACGCGCGAGCATGGCAAGACCTTTGCCGATGCGCAGGGCGAAGTAGCGCGCGGCATCGAGATGGTGGAATTTGCCGTCGGTATCCCGCAACTGTTAAAGGGTGAATTCACGGACCAGATTTCGCGCGGCATCGATGCCTGGTCCATGCGCCAGGCACTCGGCGTGGTGGCCGGCATCACGCCATTCAACTTCCCCGTGATGGTGCCGATGTGGATGTTCCCCGTCGCCATCGCCTGCGGCAATACCTTCGTCTTGAAACCATCCGAGCGCGATCCCTCTGCTTCCTTGCTGCACGCAAGGTTGCTGAAAGAAGCCGGTTTACCCGATGGCGTCTTCAACGTGGTGCAGGGCGATAAAGTGACGGTCGATGCCTTGCTCGATCACCCCGTGGTGCAGGCGATCAGCTTTGTCGGCTCGACGCCGATTGCCGAATATATTTATGCGCGCGGCAGCGCCAGCGGCAAGCGCGTGCAAGCGCTGGGTGGCGCGAAGAATCATATGGTGGTGATGCCCGACGCGGACATGGACATGACGGTCGATGCGCTGATCGGCGCCGCCTACGGTTCGGCGGGCGAACGCTGCATGGCCATTTCGGTGGTGGTGGCCGTGGGTGATGCGGGCGACAAATTGATCGACGCACTGGCAACGCGCACGGCTGCACTGAAAGTGCGCGACGGTATGGATGATGGTGCGGAAATGGGTCCGGTCGTGTCGCTGGCCGCCAAGCAGCGCATTGAAAACCTGATCGCCTCAGGCGTGGAACAGGGCGCGACCCTGCTTGTCGATGGCCGCAACCATGTGGTGCCTGGACGTGAAAATGGCTTCTTCGTCGGCGGTACCTTGTTCGACCACGTCACGCGCGACATGAATATCTACAAGGAGGAGATTTTCGGTCCCGTGCTGTGCGTGCTGCGCTGTCCTGACGTGGTGCATGCGGTGCAACTGATCAATGCCAACGAATACGGCAATGGCGTGGCTATCTATACGCGCGATGGCGGTGTGGCGCGCGAATTCGTGCGCCAGATCCAGGTCGGCATGGTGGGCGTCAACATTCCCTTGCCCGTGCCGATGGCCTTCAATAGTTTTGGCGGCTGGAAGCGCAGCATGTTCGGCGACCACCACGCCTATGGTCCCGAAGGCGTGCGTTTCTACACGCGCCACAAAGCCGTGATGCAGCGCTGGCCGAACACGGCAAGCGCTGGCGTGGAATTTGCATTTCCCCAGATGAAGTGACGCTTCCAAACCAAAAAACCACTGCCGGATAAGATAAGGAAAACGCGATGATCGAGTCCTTGAACTATTTGCCGCATCCCGCCCTGCCTAACGAGGCATTGGCGGGCCATTTCACGGACTTGGCGCCGCCCCTGACGGCGCGTCAGGCGGCCATCGAAAGCGCCCGCTGCCTGTACTGCTACGACGCACCGTGCAGCCGCATCTGTCCGTCAGAAATCGACGTGGCGAGCTTCATTCGCAATATCCACGAGAAGAACATTAACGGCGCCGCAGCCGGCATCCTGAAACAGAACATCCTCGGTGGCAGCTGTGCTCGCGTCTGTCCCACGGAAATCCTGTGCGAGGATGTTTGCGTGCGCAACCACGATGCGGAAGCCCAGCCCGTCAAGATAGGGCTGCTGCAGCGCTACGCCGTCGATCATATGCATTTCGCCAGACATCCGTTCCAGCGCGCCGCCGCCACCGGCAAGACGATTGCCATCGTCGGCGCCGGCCCGGCCGGCCTGTCCTGCGCGCACCGCCTGGCCATGCTGGGGCACGCGGTGGTGATCTTTGAAAAGGCAGACAAGGCCGGCGGCCTGAATGAATACGGCATCGCCAAATACAAGCTGACGGACGATTTTGCGCAGAAGGAAATCGACTTCCTGTTGCAGATAGGCGGCATCGTCATCCGATGTCGCCAGGCCTTGGGCGAGAACCTGCAGCTGCGCGAGTTGCACGCGCAGTATGACGCCGTCTTTCTGGGCCTGGGCCTGGGTGCCAGCCGCGCACTCGGCCTGACGGGCGAGGATGCACCGGGCTTGCTGGCCGCCGTCGATTACATCAGTGCGCTGCGCCAGGCGGACGACTTGGCCGCGCTGCCCGTTCCCCGGCGCGCCATCGTTATCGGCGCCGGCAATACGGCCATCGATATGGCGGTGCAGATACAGCGCCTGGGCGCCGAGGAAGTCACCTTGGTGTACCGGCGCGGTTTCGACGCCATGACGGCCACTGAGCATGAGCAGGACATCGCCAAGGCGAACCAGGTGCGCATGCTGACGTGGGCCCAGCCGCAGCAGGTCTTGCTCGACGCTGGTGGCAAGGTTGCCGGCATGCGTTTCGAGAAGACGCGCATGCAGGGCACGCGTTTGACAGGTACCGGCGAGACGTTCGACGTGGCGGCCGACGCCATCTTCAAGGCCATCGGCCAAAGCCTCGATGCGCAGGTGCTGCATGACCCGATGGCCTCGCTGCTGAAACGCGAGGGCGACAAGATTGCCGTCGACGCGCGCTTTCGCACGGTACTGCCGGGCATTTACGCGGGCGGCGACTGCGTGGCGCCGGGACAGGACTTGACGGTGCAAGCGGTCCAGCATGGCAAGCTGGCCGCACTCACCATTCATGCCGATTTAATGAGTAAATTGGAGGTTGCATAATGGCTGATCTCAGCATCGATTTTTGCGGCATCAAGGCGCCGAATCCCTTCTGGCTGGCATCCGCGCCGCCGACCGACAAGGCGTATAACGTGGTACGCGCGTTCGAGGCGGGGTGGGGGGGCGTGGTGTGGAAAACGCTAGGCGAAGACCCGGCCGCCGTCAACGTCTCGTCGCGCTACTCGGCCTTGTATGGCAAGAACCGCGAAGTCGTGGGCTTCAACAATATCGAACTCATTACCGACCGTTCTCTGGAAATCAATCTGCGCGAAATTACGCAGGTGAAAAAGGACTGGCCCGACCGCGCCATGATTGTCTCCCTGATGCTGCCCTGCGAAGAGCACTATTGGGCCGACATCCTGCCCAAGGTAGAGGCGACGGGGGCGGACGGCATCGAGCTCAATTTCGGCTGCCCGCACGGCATGCCGGAGCGGGGCATGGGCGCCGCCGTAGGCCAGGTGCCCGAGTATGTGCAGATGGTGACTGCCTGGTGCAAGAAGTACAGCCGTCTTCCCGTTATCGTCAAGCTGACACCGAACATCACGGACGTGCGCATGCCGGCGCGCGCGGCCAAGGCCGGTGGCGCGGACGCCGTCTCGCTGATCAACACCATCAACTCGATCACCTCGCTGGACCTGGACCGCATGGTGGCGCTGCCCATCGTGGGCGGCGCCAGCACGCACGGCGGCTATTGCGGCTCCGCCGTGAAACCGATCGCGCTGAACATGGTGGCGGAAATCGCCCGCGATCCACAGACGCGCGGCTTGCCCATTTCCGGCATTGGCGGCATCGGTAACTGGCGTGACGCGGCCGAATTCATTGCCCTGGGCGCCGGCTGCGTGCAGGTGTGCACGGCGGCCATGCTGCATGGTTTTCGCATCGTCGAAGAGATGAAGGATGGCCTGTCGCGCTGGATGGATGAAAAGGGCTATGAACGTATCAGTGATTTTTCCGGCAAGGCTGTGGCCAACACAACGGACTGGAAATACCTGGACATGAATTACCAGGTCATCGCGCATATCAAGCAGGATGACTGCATCAAGTGCGGCAAGTGTTATGTGGCCTGCGAAGATACCTCGCACCAGTCGATCGCGCAACTGATCGACGCTGCCGGCACGCGCACGTATGAAGTGATCAAGGAGCACTGCGTGGGCTGCAACCTGTGCGAAATCACTTGTCCGGTGCAGGGCTGCATTACGATGGTGCCGCAGGCCACGGGCAAGCCTTATATGAACTGGACACAGGACCCACGCAACCCGCATGCGTTGGTGGAGACGGCATAGGGCACGCTTTTTGCGTGTATTTATTAGATAAACGGCGGCGGGTCTTTGCGGTAAGCTAAACTGCAGCCGTTTCTATAATACCGATCCCCTCCCAACCGATGGAGCATAGCTGTGAACCAAGACTATTCAGGCAACACCCAACTCTGGAATGAAGACCTCGCCCCCACCACGGCGGCGCAGCGCACCTGGCGCTGGTACCATTTTGCCGCGCTGTGGGTGGGCATGGTGATGTGTATTCCCGCCTACACCCTGTCGGCCAGCCTGATCGACAGCGGCATGTCCGGTTATCAGGCCGTGCTGACGGTCTTTCTCGCCAACGCCATCGTGCTTCTGCCCATGCTGCTGATCGGCCATGCGGGCACCAAGTACGGCATCCCGTATGCCGTGCTGGCGCGTGCTTCGTTCGGCACCATGGGTGCGCGCTTGCCGGCGCTGATGCGCGCCATCGTCGCCTGCGGCTGGTATGGCATCCAGACCTGGTTCGGCGGGCAGATGATCTATACCCTGATGGGCGTGCTGATAGGGCATGAACTGGGCGGCGAGAAGATCGCAGGCCTGGGCATCAACGGCAGCCAGTTGCTGTGCTTCCTGGCTTTCTGGGCCATCCAGTTCTATTTCATCCTGCATGGCATGGAATCGATCCGCAAGCTCGAAACGTACACGGCGCCGCTGAAAATCCTCATCTGCTTCGTGCTGCTGTACTGGGTGCATAGCAAGGCCGGTGGCGTGGGCGCGCTGCTGGACCAGCCATCGCAATTCATCCCCGGTGGTAAAAAAGCGGGCCAGTTCTGGAGTGTTTTCTGGCCATCGTTGACGGCCATGGTGGGTTTTTGGGCTACCCTGGCACTGAATATTCCCGACTTTACGCGCTTCGCCAAAACGCAGCACGACCAGATCGTGGGTCAATCGGTCGGCTTGCCGGTGCCTATGGGATTGCTGGCCATGCTGGCCGTGATCGTCACGGCAGGCTCCGTGGTCATGTATGGCAAGGCCATCTGGGACCCCGTCGATCTGGCCAGCCGCATGACGGGCGCGGCCGTGCTGATCGCCCTGATCATCCTGTTGATCGACACGGTTAGCGTCAACCTGGCGGCCAACCTGGTGGGACCGGCCTATGATTTTTCTTCGCTGGCACCCAAGCAGATTTCGTACAAGATGGGCGGCTACATCACTGCCTTCATCGCCATTGTCATGATGCCGTGGAAGGTGCTCGAGTCGACGCAGGGCTATATCTTTACGTGGCTGATCGGCTACTCTGCCCTGCTCGGTCCCATCGCCGGTATCCTCATCGTCGATTACTACTTTGTGCGCAAGACGCAACTCGATGTCAAGCAACTGTACCGCGATGACGGCATCTATTCATATGGCAATGGCTGGAACATGGCGGCGCTGATCGCCTTTGTCGTCGCCGTGCTGCCCAATATCCCGGGCTTCCTGAATGCGGCCTTTCCCACGGCGTTTCCCGACGTGGCTGAAGGCTTTAAAACGATTTACACCTATGCCTGGTTCGTGGGCGTGGCCATCGCCGCAGCCGTCTACGGCGTCATGATGAAGGGCAAGACGGCGGCGCGCGTACAGCAGGTGCCGCAGTCCTGATCGTTTCGATAAGGAGACAAGATGACTACACTGATACGTGGCGGTACTGTTGTCAATGCTGACCGTGCCTTCCGCGCCGATGTACTCATCGAGGGCGACACGATTGCCGCCGTCGGCGAGAATTTGGCGCTGCCGGTGGGCGCCACTGTGCTCGACGCGGGCGGCCTGTATGTGATGCCGGGCGGGATAGACACCCACACGCACATGAACTTGCCCTTCATGGGCACCGTGACATCCGACGATTTTTTCACCGGCACTGCGGCTGGCCTGGCGGGCGGCACCACCACCATCATGGACTTCGTCATTCCCGCGCCGAAGCAGTCCTTGATCGAGGCATATCACCAATGGCGCGCGTGGTCGGCCAAGGCCGCCGGCGACTATACCTTCCACGTGGCGATCACCTGGTGGAGCGAGCAGGTACATGCAGAGATGGGCACGCTGGTGCGCGAGCACGGCGTGAATAGCTTCAAGCACTTCATGGCGTACAAGAACGCCATCATGGCCGACGATGAAACGCTGGTGAAAAGCTTCAGCCGTTCGCTGGAACTTGGGGCGCTGCCTACCGTGCATGCGGAAAACGGCGAGCTGGTTTTTCAATTGCAGCAAGCCTTGCTGAAAAAAGGCATTACCGGGCCGCAGGCGCATCCCTTGTCGCGCCCTCCCGCCGTGGAGGCCGAGGCGGCCAACCGCGCTATTGCCATCGCCAATGTCCTCAATACGCCCGTCTACATCGTGCACGTCTCGTGCGCGGAGTCGCTCGACGCGATCACGCGCGCACGCGCGAATGGCCAGCGTGTGTATGGCGAAGCGCTGGCAGGCCATTTGGTGATCGATGACAGCGTCTACCAGAGCGATGATTTCGACTTTGTGGCGGGCCACGTCATGAGCCCGCCGTTCCGCGGCAAGCATCATCAAGCGGCGCTGTGGCACGGCCTGCAAAGCGGCAACCTGCACACGACGGCCACCGACCATTGTACTTTTTGCGCCGAACAGAAGGCGGCCGGCAAGCACGATTTCACGCGTATTCCGAATGGCTGCGGCGGCGTGGAAGAGCGCATGGCCGTGGTGTGGGACGCGGGTGTCAATTCCGGCATGCTGACGCCCTCGGAGTTCGTCAAGGTATCGTCGACCAATGCGGCGCAAATCTTCAATATGTATCCGCGCAAGGGTCTTATCGCTGCGGGTAGCGATGCCGACATCGTGCTGTGGGATCCGCAAGGCACGCGTACCATTTCCGCCGCCACGCAGTTCGCCAAGGGCGGCTTCAACGTCTTTGAAGGACGCACCGTGCGCGGCATCCCGCGCACCACGATTGCCGCCGGCAAGGTGGTGTTCCATCAGGGCCAGCTGACGGCCATCGAGGGCGCAGGGCGCTATATTGAGCGCCCTGCGTTTTCCACCACCACCGCATGAATTCAGGAGGTAAAAATGGCTGATCTACGCGATGATCTACGCATTAATGGTGAACGATTGTGGGCAGCGCTGATGCAACTGGCGCAGATCGGCGCGACGCCGAAGGGCGGCGTGAAGCGCCTGGCCCTGACGGACCTGGACAAACAGGGGCGCGACCTGGTGGTGGGCTGGGGCCGCGCAGCGGGCATGAGCATCACCATCGACCAGATCGGCAATGTCTTCATGCGCCGCGACGGCACGGACAATAGCTTGCCGCCCGTGATGACGGGCAGCCATATCGACACGCAACCCACGGGCGGCAAGTTCGATGGCAATTACGGCGTGCTGGCGGGCCTGGAAGTGGTGCGCACCCTGAACGATCTGAAAATCAAGACGCAAGCGCCGATCGAGGTGGCCTTCTGGACCAACGAGGAAGGCTCGCGCTTCGTGCCCGTGATGATGGGTTCCGGCGTGTTTTGCGGCGCCTTCTCGCTCGAAACCGCATATGCGGCGAAAGACACGGAAGGGAAAACGGTGGGCGAGGAGCTGGCGCGCATCGGCTATCGTGGAGACCAGGTACCGGGCGAGCATCCCATTGGCGCGTATTTTGAAACGCATATCGAGCAGGGCCCCGTGCTGGAAGACGCCGACAAGGTCATCGGCGTGGTGCCCGCCGTGATGGGACTGTCGTGGTATGACTGCGTCGTGACGGGCATGGAAGCGCACGCGGGACCGACCCCCATGGGGCTGCGCAAGGATGCGTTGCAGGTGGCCACTGGCATCATGCAGGAAGTCGTCGCCATCGCCAATCGCTATCCGCCATTCGGACGCGGCACGGTGGGCATGGTGCAGGTGTTCCCGAACAGCCGCAACGTGATCCCCGGCGAAGTGACATTCAGCATCGACCTGCGCAATGTGAACGATGATCTGCTCAACGCCATGCACGGCGAAATCACGGCCTTCATCGACGCCACGCGCACCGCTACGGGACTCGATATCTCTCTTGAGCGGGTTTCCTATTACCCGCCATGCCCGTTCCACACAGACTGCGTGGACGCCGTGCGCAATGCCACGGCAAAGCTGGGCTACTCGGTGATGGACGTGGTTTCCGGCGCTGGTCACGACGCCATCTACGCGGCCCGGCTGGCGCCGGCCGGCATGATCTTCGTGCCCTGCAAGGATGGCATCAGCCACAATGAAATCGAAGACGCCAAGCCCGAACACCTGGAAGCTGGCTGCAATGTGTTGCTGCACGCGATGCTGGAGCGGGCCGTGGCCGTGTAGCTGTCGCTGCGCGGCGATGCTATGCTGGGCGTCTTGCGACAACAGGCGGCCCAGCGATGAGCATTTCCGATACCGATACCGATACCGATACCCGGCAGCGTCCGGCCGCGCAGCACGCTGCGCGTGGCGGCGAACTGCTGTCGATGGGCGACGCGGCGGGTGCGCAGGCGTGTTTCCAGCAGGCGCTGGCACTTGACCCCGACAACGTGTTTGCCCTGGCCAACCTGGCCTGGATGGGGGAACAGGAGGGCGCACTCGAATACGCCGTGGCCTTGTACCTGCGCGCGCTGGCGCACATGCCGGACGATACGCATCTGCTGCAAAACCTGGGCGCGCTGCTGCTGCGCATGCGTCGCATGGAGGAAGCCGAGCAAATCTTGCGCCGCGTGCTGGCGCTGGAGCCGGAACGCTCTTCCGCCTGGTCCAACCTGGGCGTGCTGCAGGCCAGCCTGCAGCGCGAAACACAGGCAGAGCGTTGCTACCGCCATGCCATGGAACTCGATCCGGCCTACGCGAACGCGCGCTACAACCTCGCCTACCTGCTGCTGCGCCAGGGACGCCTGGCGGAAGGCTGGCAAATGCTCGAAGCGCGGCCGCAACCGTCCGCGTTTGGCGACTACTTTGACTTCCCGCGCTGGCAGGGGGAGTCGCTGGCCGGCAAGTCGCTGCTGATCTGCCCCGAAGCGGGCATGGGCGATATGCTGCTGCTGTGCCGCTACGTGCCCTTGCTGCGCGATATGGGCGCGGCCAGCGTGTCGCTACTGTGCCATGCGCCGCTCAAGGCGCTGCTGCAGACCGTGCCTGGCATCGACGAGGTGCTGGCCATCGGCGAGGCGGTCGCGCAGGGCGGACGCGATTATTGGGTCGCCCTGCTGAGCATTCCCGGCCTGTGCGGTACGGTCCTGGAAACGATACCGTCGAACGTGCCGTATGTGCACGCGGATGCGTGCGCCGTGGCCGCCTGGGCCGCGCGCTTGCCACCCGCGCCGCTGCGCGTGGGCCTGGCCTGGCGAGGCAATCGCGCATTTGAAAACGATGGCGAGCGTTCGCTGGCGGCGCTCGACGCGCTGGCGCCGCTGGGAGCGGTGGCCGGCGTGCAGTTTGTCAGCTTGCAGAAGGGTGCCGGCGAGGATGACACTTCGGCGTCACTGGCCCTGGTCGGCGGTGGCGCAGCGCTGGGCGACATGGCCGATACGGCGGCGCTGATCGCCAACCTGGACCTGGTGATCAGCGTCGATACGGCCGTGGCGCACTTGGCGGGCGCATTGGGTACGCCGTGCTGGCTGCTGTTGCCGCACTACCGGCCCGACTGGCGCTGGCTGGCGGGGCGCAGCGATAGTCCCTGGTATTGCGCGATGCGCCTTTTCCACCAGCCTGCGCCAGGCGGCTGGGCACCGTTGATCGCGCAGGTGGCCGAGCAGCTGACGCGCTGGCGACAGAAGACGCTCCGCGCCGGGAGTGACTCTTAGTCGTGGGGCTTGGGCTGGAACTGGCGCAAAAACGCCAGCAGTGCGCGCGCTGCCATGTCGGCGTCGTCCGCCGTCATGGTTTCCAGCGGATTGTGGCTGATGCCGCCATTGCCGCAGCGCGTAAACAGCATGGCGACGTCGGTGATGGCGGCCATGGCCATGGCGTCGTGGCCGGCGCCCGACAGCAGCGCATATGGTTCGATGCCGACCGATTCCACGGCCTGCGCCAGCTGCGCCATCAGCCATGGCGCGCATGGCGCGGCACGCGCCGACAGCAGCAGTTCCAGCTGGCAGTCGATCTGGCGCCGCGCGCAGATGGCGGCGATGCCATGGAGGATGTCGTCGACGGCCGCCTGGCGTACCGCGTCGCTGGCGGCGCGGATATCGAGCGACAGGGTGCAGGCGCCGGCGATCACATTGACGGAACCGTTGGGCACCTGCAACTGGCCTACTGTGCCGACCAGCGCCTCGCCCTGCTTGCAGCGCTGCTCCACCAGCAAGATGATTTCGGCGGCCGCGCTGGCGGCATCCTTGCGCATGGTCATGGGCGTGGTGCCCGCGTGGCTGGCCACGCCGCCAAGATTGACCAGGTAGCGCGAGCTGCCGGCAATCGCCGTCACCACGCCCAGCGGCAAATCGCGCTCCAGCAGTACGGGCCCTTGCTCGATATGCACTTCCACATAGCCGAGCAAGTCGGACGGATCACGCGCGATGGCGCCGATGGCGCTGGCCTCGTGGCCGGCGCCAGCCAGCGCCTCGCGCATGCTCACGCCATTCGTGTCGCACTGTTCCAGCAGCGACAAGTCGAACTTGCCGGTGACAGCCGTGCTGCCCAGGAAGGTGCTCTTGAAGCGCACGCCTTCCTCTTCGGCGAAGCCGACGATCTCGACATGAAACGGCAGTTTTTCACCCCGCGCATGCAGGTGGCGCACGACGGCGATCGGCAGCACGATACCTAGCCGGCCGTCGTACTTGCCGCCGTTGCGCACCGTGTCGTAATGCGATCCGGTCATCAGTGTCTTTGCGCCCGGCACGTCGGACAGGTAGCGTCCGACGACATTGCCGACGGCGTCGATTCGCACCTGCATGCCCGCGTCGCGCATCCAGTCGGCCAGTTGTGCGGCCGTCTTCTGGTGGGCCGGCGTCAGGTAGGCGCAGGTCAGGCTGTCATCGCTGTCGCTCCAGGCGGCCAGCGTTTCCGCATGCTGCATGATGGCCGGGCCGAAGTCCAGGCGCACGTCGAACAAGTCATTGAGGCGCAGTTCGGCGATGCGCTTGATCTGGCGCAGCGATTCGGCCAGTTCGTCGGCGTGACGGTTTTTCAGGCGTCGTGCAAACGTGGCGATGATGTCCTGGCGTGTCAAGCCTTCCCCCGTCGGGCCCTTGACGGCGAGGATGAAGGGAAAACCGAACTTGGCGTTGTACTCGCCGTTGAGATGCTGCAGCGTGGCGAATTCCTCGGTGCTGCATAGATGCAAGCCGGACTTGGCCTGCTCGCGCGTCGATTCCGCCGTCAATTGTCCCGCGATGGCGGCTTTGCCGGCCAGTTCGGGATGGGCGCGTATCAGCCCCAGCTGCTCTTCGGGGGAGGCCAGCGCGAGTACGCGCTGGAGTTCCGTCTTCAGTGCCGTCAGGCTGGCAAACGGCCGGGCTGCGGCCGCGCGCTGGGCGATCCAGGGCGAATGTTCATAGATGCCATGCAGTTGCGCGATAAAATCGGCCTGGCTGCCGGTGTTCAGGTCTGAAAGGGTGGTCATGGTTTTCCGATCATGCAAGCGGTGATGATAGCGCCCCGTTCCTGCGTCCATTATATGCGCGCGTTGATAGCGGCTATCGTTGTACCAGCGCCTTGGCGGCAGCGCTGACCAGGTCGCGCAGCCATTTGTGTTCTGGGGCCTGGTGCACGCGCTGGTGCCACAGCTGGTAAAAGCGCATGGGCGGGAATTTCAATGGCACCGTATACGTCTTCAGCGGCAGGGTTTTTTCATAGAAGCGCATGAATTGCCGGCCCGTGGTGAGCACCAGGTCGGTCTGCGTCAGCATATAGGGAATCAGGCCGAAATATGCCGACTCCACCACCACGTTGCGCTGCAGGTTCTGACGCTCCAGAAAGGCATCGATGACGCCATGGTAGCCCGGCATCATCTGCGACGGCGCCACGTGGGGCAGGCTCAGATAATCGTCGAGCGTCATGGCGTCGCTTGCCGTGCGGCGCGCATAGGCGTTTTCCGCATGCATGGCGCAGATGATGGGATCTTCGAACAGCTTCGAGATGTGCAGATGAGCGGGCGGCTCGTCCCAGTTGGCGATGACCAGGTCCAGCCCGCCGTCGGACAGTTGGCGGATATGGTCGATGCCCGGCCCCAGGCTGTGCAGCACCACGCGGCTTTTCGGCGAACCGCGACGCAGCATGGCCACCACATTGGGCAGGAACTGGCTGTCCAGGTAGTCGGGCGCAGCGATATGGAAGGTGCGCGCCTCTTCCTGGGCCACGAACGGCGTCTTCTTGATGAACAGGCTCTCGGTCTGGTCGAGGATGCGCTTGGCCGGATTGAGCAGGCTTTCACCATGCTGTGTGGGGACCATGCCGCGCGCGCCGCGTACCAGCAGCGGGTCGCCCGTTAATTCGCGCAGCTTGCGCAAGGAGGCGGAAATCGACGGCTGCGGCTGATTGAGTTTGAGCGCCACGCGCGAGACATTCTTTTCCACCAGCAGCAGGTAAAGGATGCGGATCAAGTGCAGGTCGAGGTGTTGTGGCAGGCTGGACATGGGGTGGCGGCTTCGTTGTATATCGATTTGAATATGTCGAATATACGATATTTTTCATGTGAAGGGCGGTAAATCCGTTTATCTTGTGTAGATTGGCACGAATATGGCTTCGGTCTGACTTGAGGAAATTTATGGAAGTATTTGCCTACCTGATTCCGTACGGCCTTGAGTGGCTGAACCTGATCGTTCGCTGGTTGCACGTCATCACGGGCATCGCCTGGATCGGTGCGTCCTTCTATTTCGTCTGGCTCGACAACTCGATCCGCCCGCCGGCACCCGGTTCCGAGCTGGCGAAGAAGGGCGTCTCCGGAGAATTATGGGCCGTGCATGGCGGCGGCTTCTACAACCCGCAAAAATACCTGCTGGCGCCGGCCGAACTGCCGAAGGAACTGCACTGGTTCAAGTGGGAAGCGTATTCGACCTGGTTGTCCGGCTTTGCGCTGCTGACGATTGCCTATTACTTCAATGCCCAGGCCATGATGATCGACAAATCCGTGGCCGACATCAGCAGCGCGCAAGCCGTTGGTATCGGCATCGCCACCCTGGTCATAGGCTGGACTGTGTACGACCTGCTATGCCGTTCCCCGCTTGCCAAGCATGAACTGTGGTTCGGCGTGACGGTGTTTGCGCTGATCGTCGGCGCTGCGTATGTGCTGACGCACTTGTTGAGCGGGCGCGCCGCCTACATCCACGTGGGTGCCATGATTGGCAGCATCATGGTGGCCAATGTGCTCATGCTCATCATTCCCGGTCAGCGCAAGATGGTCGAAGCCATGGCTGCCGGCAAGCTGCCCGATCCCAAGCACGGCCTGAAAGCCAAGCAGCGCAGCGTGCATAATAATTACTTTACCTTGCCGGTGCTGTTCATCATGATCAGCAACCACTACGCGATGACCTACCGGAACGATCACGCCTGGCTGGTGCTGGCGCTGATCATGGCGGCCGGTGTCTTCATACGCCACTTCTTCAATCTGCGCCACAAGGGCCGGGTTGAGTGGCGCTATCCGGCCATCGGCGTGGCACTGTTGTTGGGCGTGGCCGTGGCCATCGCGCCGAAAGCGCCCGTGGCTGTGGCGGGGGCGCCTGCGCTGGATCCGGCAGCGCAGTTCAAGAGCGTGCATGCCATCATTGCCCAGCGCTGCGCTACCTGCCACTCGGCGCGGCCCACGCAGCCCGGTTTTGCCACCGCGCCAGCGGGCATGATGCTCGATAATGAAGCGCAGATTCGCCAGCACGCAGCGCAAATCTACCAGCAGGCCATCGAGCTCAAAGCCATGCCGATCGGGAACCTGACCAACATCACCGACGCCGAGCGCAATGAACTGGGCGCCTGGCTACAACAGACCATGCAAGGAGCAAAATGACAACGCACGCAGAACGGATCACCGCCTGGATCGACGATCACTTCGACGAGGAAGTCGCATTTTTACAGCAGGTAGTGCAGCAGCCGACGGATACGCCGCCGGGCAATAACGCACCGCATGCGCAGTTGGTGGCGCAACTGCTGCAAGCCTATGGCTGGCAGGTGGAAAAGCACGCGGTGCCAGCCGAGCAGGTAGCGGCGTACGGCATGCAGAGCATCACCAACCTGATCGTGCGCCGGCCTTATGCTGCGGGCGGGCCGACGGTGGCGCTCAATGCGCATGGCGACGTGGTGCCGCCTGGTGACAACTGGACGTATCCGCCGTATGGCGGCCAGATCGAGGGCGGCTTTATGTATGGCCGCGCGACGGCCGTGTCAAAAAGTGATTTCGCTACCTATGTGTTTGCCGCGCGCGCGCTCGAAGCGCTGGGCGTTCCCTTGCAAGGCCAGCTGGAACTGCACTTTACATATGACGAGGAATTCGGCGGCTTGCTGGGGCCGGGCTGGCTGCTGGAACAGCAGCTGACGAAACCCGACTTCGTTATCGCCGCCGGTTTCAGCTACGCGATCGTCACCGCCCACAACGCCTGCTTGCAGCTCGAAATTACCGTACACGGCAAGTCGGGGCATGGCGCCATGCCCGAAACGGGGCATGATGCGCTGCAGGCAGCGAACAAGATCCTCAATGCCATCTATGGCCAGCTGCCGGAGCTGAAAAAGATCAAGTCCAAGGTGGCGGGCATCGATTCCCCGACCATGCTGGTGGGGCGTATCGACGGTGGCACGAATACCAATGTGGTGCCGGGCAAGGTGGTCATGAAGATGGACCGCCGCATGATTCCGGAAGAAGATCCGGTGGCGGTGGAAGCGCAGGTGCGCGCGCTGATCGAAGATGCCGTGTGCGGCGAGCCGGGCATCCGCATCGAGATCCGTCGCCTGCTGCTGTCGCACGCGCTGCGCCCCTTGCCAGGCTCCGAGCAACTGGTCGGCAGCCTGCAAAAGAACGCGCAGGCGATTCTGGGCGTAACCATTGCCGCCGTCGGCACGCCCTTGTACGCGGATGCGCGCCTGTATGGCGAACGCGGCATTCCTGCCGTGCTGTATGGCGCCGGACCGCGCACGGTACCCGAATCGAACGCGAAGAAGGCCGATGAACGCCTGGCGCTCGACGATTTGCGCAAGGCCAGCAAGATCGTCGCCCTGACACTGCTCGACTTCCTGGGAGAAAAATAGGCCGTCATCGGCCGCGCCGTGCCGGCGCTGCTGCGGGAGAGTGAAAAAGAATAGTGCTGCAGTGCAGGAAAATGCCAACTCTGTCATGATGGGCGGCATTGATATGAAATAGTCGCGCTTGCGCGCCGGCAAACTTCACACTGTGCACCAATACGACCTAATTAGCTGTCATGACTGCGGCGTGTTGTATCGCAAACGTCCGCTGCGTCCACGTGAGAAGGCGCGCTGTAGCCGTTGCCGCTCGGTTCTGTACCGAGCCGCATCGGGTCGGGGCGCCAGCGCAGGTTTGGACAAGGTGCTGGCGTTGACCCTGGCCGCCGCGCTGGCCTTCCTGATCGCGCAGTTCTTTCCTATCGTCGAACTCGACGTCAATGGACTGACCTCCAGCGCCACCTTGCTCGGCTCCATCCGCGTGCTGTGGTACGAGCAGATGCAGGTGGTGGCGAGCATGGTCTTCCTGTCCACCATCGTCTTCCCGGCCGTTGAACTGGCGTCCCTGCTGTATGTGGCGCTGGGCTTGCGTAGCGGCGTCAAGGTGCCCGGCTTTAACCGCGTGCTGCGCGCCGTGCAGATAGCGCGCGAATGGGGCATGACAGAGGTGCTGATGATCGGCATCTTGATCACTGTCGTCAAGATGAGCAGCCTGGCCACCGTGCTGCCGCAACCGGGACTGTTCGCCTTCGGCGCGCTGACGCTGCTGCTGGCCATCGTCGTCTCCTTCGATCCCAAGGCGCTGTGGAACCTGGGTGATGATTTGACGCCGCAGGCGCAGCCTGGCATCGCCTGCCAGGGCTTCGCGCAGAGCGCGAAGGTCGTGCCCTGCCACGCCTGCGCCCTGGTGGCGCCGCCCCTGCACAAGGGCAAGGGCAAGCGCCTGGCGTGCGTACGCTGCGGCTCGCCCCTGCACGTGCGCAAACCGAACAGTATCAGCCGCACCTGGGCTTTGCTGATCGCCGCCATGATCCTCTACATTCCCGCCAATCTGCTGCCCGTGATGGTGACGCATTCCCTGTTGGGCGCACAAAACGACACGATCATGAGCGGCGTGGTGCTGTTCTGGAGTAGCGGCTCGAAGGGCCTGGCCATCATCATTTTCATCGCCAGCGTGGTCGTGCCCATGCTCAAGCTGGGCGTACTGGCGCTGCTGGCGTTCACCGCGCAGCGGCGCTCGCGCTGGCGGCCGCGCCAGCGCACCATCTTGTACCGCATGGTCGAATTCATCGGCCGCTGGTCCATGCTCGATATCTTTGTCGTCACCCTGACGGTGGCGCTGGTGCGCTTCAACTCGCTGGCCGTGATCACGGCCGGGCCTGGTGCACTGGCCTTTGGCGCCGTGGTGGTGCTAACCATGCTGGCGGCGATGCAGTTTGACCCGCGCCTGATCTGGGACGCCGTCGATGAGCAGGTGCCTGGAGAGGAAGAGCCCGTGATGATGAAAAATGCCGCAAACAATACCGTGATTGGAGAACCGCATGGCTGACAAAGCAGCAAACGACCTTGCCGAAACGGGGGGCCACCGATTGCCCGAACCCGATGTGGAACAGGGCAGCCGCTGGCTGCCGTCGCTGGTATGGCTCATTCCGCTGCTGGCCGCGTTGATCGGCGCCGGCCTGGCTGCCAAGTCCATCCTCGATCAGGGACCCACGCTGACGGTCAGCTTCAAGAGCGCCGAAGGGCTGGAGCCGGGCAAGACCAAGGTCAAGTACAAGGATGTCGACATCGGTCAGGTGCGCGCTATCACTCTCGGCGAGGACTTGAGCAAGGTGCTCGTAACGATAGACATGAGCAAGGAAGCACGCCGTTTTGCGACCAACGATTCGCGCTTCTGGGTGGTGCGTCCGCAGATCGGTGCCAGCGGCGTGACAGGGCTGGGTACCTTGCTGTCGGGCGCCTACATCGGCGTTGATACGGGCAAGTCGGAGCAGAAGAGGGAAAACTTCGTCGGCATGGAGAACCCACCCGCCGTGGCCGGTGACCAGAAGGGCAAGCTGTACACGCTGCATGCGGACAGCCTCGGTTCCATCGACGTCGGTTCGCCCCTGTTTTTCCACCGCCTGCGCGTGGGCAAGGTGGTCAGCTTCGCGCTGGACAAGGATGGCAACGGCATCAGCATGTCCGTCTTCGTGAATGCGCCGTACGATCAATTCGTCGGCAAGAATGCGCGCTGGTGGCATGCCAGCGGCGTCGACGTGCGCCTCGATTCGAACGGCTTCAAGCTAAATACGCAGTCCCTGGCCGCCATGCTGGTGGGAGGTATAGCCTTCGAGGCGGAAAATGGCCGCAAGCCGGAAGATCCGGCGCCCGCTGGCACCAGCTACCGCCTGGCGGCCGACGAGGCCAGCGCCATGCGCGAGCCCGATGGTGACGCCATTACCACCGTATTCTATTTCGACCAGTCCCTGCGCGGCTTGCAGCCTGGCGCCAGCGTCGACTTCCGTGGCATCGTACTGGGCGAGGTGCGCTCGGTGGGCATCGAGTTCGACCCCGTGAAAAACAATTTCCGCATGCCTGTCACCGTCAATCTGTATCCTGCGCGCCTGGGCACGCGCTTCAAGGCGGCCGTCGATGATGCGGAAGGCTCGGCCGGTCATCAGTTGCTCGAACGCATGGTCAGTCGTGGTTTGCGCGCCCAGCTGCGCACGGGCAACCTGCTCACCAGCCAGTTGTATATCGCGCTGGACTTCTTCCCGAAAGCGCCGAAAGTGGCCTTGGACTTGAACAGGTATCCGCTGGAAGTGCCCACCGTGCCCAATACCCTGGATGAACTGCAGACGCAGATCTCCAGTATCGCGCGCAAGCTGGACCAAGTGCCCTACGCCGAGCTTGGCAACAATTTGAACGCGACCATCAAGCAGGCCAACACCCTGTTCAAGCAGCTCGATAGCCAGGTAGTGCCGGAAATGCGCGATACCCTGACGGCGGCAAAACAGACCTTCGGTACGGCCGAACAGGTACTGCAAAAGGATTCGCCGCTGCAGTCGGACGTGCGCCAGGCCTTGCAACAGCTGACGCAAACCCTGCAATCACTCAATGCCCTGTCGGATTACCTGGAACGGCATCCCGAGTCCCTGATCCGCGGTAAAAAAGGAGATGAAAAATGATGAAGCCCGTCCTTGTAAGCTGTGCAGCGCTGCTGGCGAGCGTCTTGCTGGGCGCCTGCTCCACGCCCCAGCCCGAGTATTTCTATACGCTCGGTGGCGGCGTTGACGCGCAGCCGGCCAAAGCCGTCAAATATTATGTCGAGGTGCTGGCCGTCAGCGTGCCACAACAGGTGAGCCGCAATCAGTTCGTCGTGACGGCGCCGTCTGGACGCATCGAATTGCTGGAGCAGCAGCGCTGGGCGGGCCCGCTGGCCGGCGAGATCGGTCAGGCCTTGTCGACGGCCTTGACGAATGACCTGGGCGCCATCGATGTATTTCGCACGCCGCACCCCGACAACCTGCCCGTGTACCGCATCAGCACCAATGTGCAGCGCTTCGAGTCCGTCATGGGCCAGTATGCGCTGATCGATGCCGTGTGGAGCGCGCGCCAACTGGCCAGCAACAAGGTGCTCACTTGCCGCACCATCGCCAATGAAAAAGTGGGCGCAGGCTACGCTGAACTGGTGCAGGGCCACCGCCGCGCCGTCGGGCGCATCGCTGCCGATGTGGCGAATGTGGTGCGTGCTTTTGACAACGGCCACGCTGCCTGCCCGGCCGCCTGAGCCGCTTTCTGCTACCCAGTCCCGCCGGCCGCTGGTAAAATGCTGGCATGGGAATGACCTCTTTCACACGCCGCTGCGCTGCCTGGATCGCCTGTTTCGCGATTCTGCTGGCGGCGCTCGCGCCGTCGATTTCCCACGCCGTCGCCAATGCCAAGCAGCAGTCCGGCTCCGGCTGGGCGGAAATCTGTTCGGTGGCCGGCATCCGTTTCGTCCAGCTTGTCCAGGTCGATGACGGCGCCGCCGACGGCAAGACCGGCGGCAAGGCCATGCAGATGGAGCATTGTGCCTTCTGTTCCACGCATGCGGGCTCCATAGGCTTGCCGCCCAGTCCCGTGCTGCCGCTGCTTGTGGCCAGCGGCACGGCCATTTTCCCGGCCCTGTACTACCAGTCGCCGTCCCCGCTGTTCATCTGGTCTACCGCGCAATCGCGCGCGCCGCCCGGCCTCGTTTAATTTCTAGCATCTTTAGTGCTTGCCTCTTGCGCCCTTGAGCGTGACGGGCGGCATCCGCACATTTAAACGAGAATCACATGAATAAAAGATTATTGGTGCTGGCCGTGGCCATCACCTTGGCCTACCCCTGCGCGCAGGCGCAAGCCGATCACGCCATCGATACCGTCGTCGTTTCCGGTTCGCGCGCACAATCGTGGCTGTCCGAGACGCCGCAAGCCATCGGCGTCGTCAATGCGGCATTGCTGGAACGCGACAAGCCCAAGACCATGGGCGATATCCTCAACCGCATCGCCGGCGTGTACTGGAATGATCTGGGCAACGAGCAGCACAGCATGAGCATCCGCCAGCCTATCGGCACGAATGCCGTCTACCAGTACCTGGAAGATGGTATTCCGATCCGCCCGCTGGGCGTCTTCAACCACAACTCGCTCAACGAGATGAATATGGCGGGGGCGAGCGGCGTGGAAGTGGTGAAGGGCGCTGCTTCCTCGCTGTATGGCAGTAATGCCGTGGGCGGCGCCGTCAATTTCCTCAGCGCTGGCGCCAGCGCCACGCCGACGGCCAAGGTGGGCGTGCGGCGCGATAATGTGGCCGGCTTCAGCCGCTATGACACCTCTGCCAGCGATACCTGGGGGCCGCTGGGACTGCGCTTTTCCCATTACAGTTCGCGCCGTTCGCGCGACAACTGGCAAGAGTACAGCTATGGCGACAAGGATTCGTTCTCGCTGCGCGCCGACTATGCGCTCAGTCCTACCTCGCAGCTGCGCGCCACCCTGGTCCACACGGATCTCGATGCGGCCATGACGGGCAGTCTGTTTGAAAATGACTACCGCAATGCGCCCGGCAAGAGCCTGAACACCTTTACTTACCGCAAAGACAAGACCACGCGCATGAATCTGGCGTGGGAAGGCGAGACGACGGTCAACGGCACAAGCACCGTCACCGTGTTTACGCGCAAGAACGACCATGGGCAGATTCCCGCGTATTCCATCGGTAGTTGCGTCGGTACGCTGTGCAAGGGTGTCATCAATAACAACCACGTCGATTCGCTGGGGCTGGATGTGAAACACCAGCAGGAATTCACCTGGCTGCGTTCGCGCCTGGTCGCTGGCGTGTACGTGGACAAGAGCGACAACCCTTTTGTCAGCGATAACCTGTCCATCGTGCGCGATGCCGCCACGGGCCGCTATCTGCGCTATACGCTGGCCAATGCCGGCAATCCGCAGGGCGTGCGCGACTACCAGACGGACATTCTGAATACGGCCGTCTTCGCGCAATGGGAATTTTCTCCGCTGGCGCGCGCGCGCGTGGTGCTGGGCGCTCGCTCGGATGCCATTCGCTACGATTACCACAACAAGCTGGCGCCCGGTGGCAGCGTCAATTACGGCGCACCAGACGAGTCGCGCAGCTTTTCGCACCTCAGTCCGAAGCTCGGTGGCACCTACGCGCTCGGCCATGCGGGCAGCGCGTATGCCAACGTCAGCCAGGGTTTTACGCCGCCAGAAGTGAGTCAGCTGTATGGCAAGACGGGCATCGCCGACCTGCAGCCGTCGGTCTACAACAACTATGAGCTGGGCTTGCGCTGGGCCTTCTTGCAGGGCCGCCTGAAACTCGATACGGCCGTGTACCGCCTCGATGGGCGTGACACCATCGTCAGCTATACGCTTTCGCCGGGCAACAGCGAAAACCGCAATGCAGGCCGCACGCGCAGCGAAGGCCTGGAGCTTGGGCTGAACTACGATAGCGGCCCGTTCGACGCGCGCTTCGCCACGGCGATCGCGCGTCACCGCTATCTGCGCTACCAGGTGTCTGCCAGCCTCGATTACAGTGGACGCAGCATGCCGCAGGCGCCGCGCGACATCACCTCGGTCGAGATCGGCTACAAGCCTGTGGCCGGCGCCAGGGTGGCGCTCGAAGCCGTGCATCAAGGCCGCTACTGGATGAACAACGCCAATACGGTGCAGTACAAAGGCCACGCGTTGCTGAACCTGCGCGCCAGCTACCAGCTGGCGCGTGGTCTGGAAGCGTGGGCGCAGGTGCGCAACCTGATGGATAAGCGCTATGCCGATTCGGCCAGCAGCAGCTACTCGGGCGTGGGCAGTTACGCGCCGAACAGCCAGAACCAGTACACGCCCGGTGCGCCGCGCAGCGTGATGTTGGGCCTGGGCTATACCTTCAATGCACTGTGAAGACGGCCATGGACGACGCAACTTTTCTCATCGCACGGCGTAAAAGCCTGTACTGGCGCATCCACTTCTGGGCCGCGCTGATCGCCTCGCCGTTTGCGCTGGTGGCTACCTTGACGGGCATCTTGTATGTGTTCACGCCGCAGATCGAGGCCAGGCTGTACCAGCAACTTGACCACGTGGCCCCACAAGCGTCCATGCTGGCGCTGGACGCCGCCGTCGCGGCAGCGGAACAGGCGGCGCCGCGTGGCTGGACCGTGCAGCACGTGGTGCCGCCATTTCAAGGGGACGACGCGGTGCAGGTGGCGTTCGCGCCACCCGGCGGCGGCGTGGACGAGCATGCGGGCCATGGCGGACATGGCGCGCCGCGCAAACCGAAGTTCGGCCTGCCCGCGCAAGCCATCATCGTCTACGTCAATCCGTATGATGCGCAAGTGCTGGGCAGCCTGGCGGTTGCGGAGCGCTTCGGCAACTGGGCTAAAAAGCTGCATTCGCGCCTGCTGCAAAACGATGGCTGGCGCTGGATGATCGAGCTGGCGGCCAGCTGGCTGATGGTGATGTTGGTGACGGGCGTAGTCCTGTGGTGGCCGCGCGGCAGCCAATCGGGCTTGCCCAAGCGTGGCGCGCGGGGGCGCAATGGCTGGCGCCAATGGCATGCCTTCCTGGGCGTGGCGCTCGGCGTCATCAGTTTGGTCATCCTGGCGACGGGCTTGACGTGGAGCCAGCAGGCGGGCGGGCGCATACGCGCGCTGCGCGACATCAGCGGCCAGGCGCCGCCGCCCGTGCCGCGCGGCTTGCACTCAAGCGAGCATGGCGCGGGAGGTCCGCTCGACTGGCAGGACGCCTGGCAGGTGGCGCGCAGCCATGCACCGGCCATCGCCTTGCAGCTGACAGCGCCGGCCAGCCAGGACGATGTGTGGCGCGCCACCATGGCCGACCGCAGCCAGCCCACGTTGCGCTTCGACCTGCAATTCGATGCCTATAGCGGCAAGCCCCTGTATTACGCCGGGTGGGAGGCGCAGACGGCGTTCGGCAAAGCCACCGCCATCGGCATACCGTTTCACCGGGGTGAGTTCGGCTGGTGGAACCAGGCGCTGTTACTGCTGTTTGGCGCCAGCGTGCTGTTCTCGCTGGTATCGGGCTGGGTGATGTTCTTCAAGCGGCGCTTGCCAGGCTCACTGGGCTTGCCCCGCTTGCTGCCCGGCGCCTGGACCTCGCCTTCAGCTCTGGCCTGGCTGCTTGGCGCCGCCATGTGTGCACTGATGCCATTGCTGTTCATTTCCGCCTGCGTGCTGATGCTGCTCGAACTGGGGCTGGCAAAATGGGGTAAGCGTATCGGCAGGGCGGGCCTGCGCTAAAAGTCTGCGCTAAAATAGGGGGTGCGGCCCGGCTCGTTGCCTGGGGCCTCCCCCCTTGTATTGGTTGACGCATGTTATTCATCGACTTCCCCGCCTTGTCCGTGCTGGCCGCCGCTTCGGCACTGGTAACAAAAAAATGCAGCTGCTGCACGGTGTCGCTGGCCGCGTGGCAGCGACTGCCCACCTCGCTGGAACTCGACCGTTTCGAGGAGGTCGGCACCCTGCGCGAAGACCCGTACGAGGAGCCCACGTTTGAAGAATACCATCCCGATGGCACGCGCTATGACAGCGTCGATGCACCCATCGCGCCGCGCTACTATCCCGCCAACCTGAGCCAGGTGGCGCGCTGCCTCAATTGCGCCCGCCACTACCTGCGCTACAACGAGGCGGGCGGCTACTTCACGGAACTGCGCATCCGCGCGCTGCGCCCCGAGTTGCTGGCCGACGCCGCCTTGTAATCCGCGCCAAGCGTTACAGGCTGGTCTTGGCCTGTGCAAGGCCGTGTTCAGCGTAGATGGAATACACGGCGGCGAGGACGGGCAATAAAAACCAATCCATACTGCTCGCCCATTGTGATTAGGCCTGATTTTTGCAGCTTGAACGATGCTCAAAGAAACAGGTACATAGCGACGCACGCAAGTGCGATTTTCAGTGTTCTGTCATTGAAATCAGGCACGCTGATACCTGTGAATATCCCAAGCAATGTAGTCGGGTGATCGATGATGAGCAGGAAAAAGGCAAGGATCGGGAGAAATCCGATGAGTAGCCCAAGCAGATATGCTTTCTTCTTATTTGCTGGCTGCTCTGGCAAATGATTCGTCATGGCATAGACGCTTAGCTCAGCAATTGATCGCGTACGGATGCAAAGCATGCGTTCAGTGTTAGCAGTTTGCTTGAGTTGGCTGACGTCTTTCAGCACCTGTCCATACGATCTATACAAGTGGGCCGCCGGCAGGCGGCCTTGTTGCGCCATTAGCGCATGCACCTGCTGCAGGTGATAGAAGGGGACGTTTGGATATTCATGATGCTCGATATGGTAATGGATACGATGCGGTCCGACGAAAAAGGTTTGCCAGCTGCGCCGCACGACGGTACGCGCACTGAATCGCTGATCTTCCGACGCCCGGTAGCCGGCATGCTCGGTGATCGCGCGTATGCGCCCGAACAGCGGTAGCAAGGTCAGCGCTGGCAAGATCCAAAGCCCGAAATACAGCGCTGCATGTCCCGCCGCTGTGAGCAGGCCGATCATCACGCCCTGCACCGCAACGATGCTGGCGATTGCGTAGAACCCCTTGCTGTGGCCGGCAGCCTTGTGCCGATTGCGACCACGCTGCCTGGCGCGCACCAGATTGCGCGCGCTGAGGAAGTAAGCAATGCCGGTGGCATCTTTGAACAAACGCCACACTAATTGCTTACGCGTCACGGGGTAGTCGTCAATGCCGAAGATGTTGGCGACCGGATCATCGGCCACCATCGGCGCGCGGTGATGCTGCAAGTGCCCGCGGCGATAGAAGTCCATCACCAGCAGTAGTGGCGCTGCCGCGAACAGCTGGCCTGCGATGTCGTTCAGGCGCCGATGCGATAGCAGGGTGCCGTGAGCGCTATCATGCATCAGCACGGCTAGTGCGAGCTGCGTGCGGGCAATCAGGATCGCGCTCAGCAGGAACACTAGCGGATGGGAAAAGCGGATAGCCGCGACGAAGCAGGCAGCAATCAGCGCCCAGTCAAGCGCGATGGCAAGTAGTGCGCGCAGATTGCTGATCCTTGTTAGATGCGCCGGCAATGGGGGCTTCATGATGGACGCCTCATCGCTGGACAGACCGCGCGGCCAGCTCGTGCAGCACCGCTACCCAGCTCTGCAGGCGTGCGCCGGCTACCGCGCGGCCTTCCGGCGCAGGCAAGGTGGGGGCGCTTTGTAGCAAATCGGCGCACGCGCTGCACAGGTCTTGGGCGAACGTTGCCGCGTCGTCGCGCCAGACGACGATGCGATGTGCCAGCCCCAGCGCTGCCGCGCGTGCTGCATTGATTTTCTGCTCCGGTTGCTCGGTTAGCACCAGCACGATGGGCCGAGCGTAGACTAGCGCCACCGACAACGCCGCCATGCCGGGTGCCGAGACGATCAGGTTGCTGGCGGCAGCTTGCCGCACCCAGTCGGCGTCCTGCGCCTCCCATCGCGCGCGTCCGGCATAGCCCTCGCCGACCAGCGTTGCGTGCATGCCGGCGAGGCTCAAGCCGGTTTCGATGCCATCGGCCAGGCAGGGGTCACGGAAATGGGGATTGAGGTAGACGGCTGCGCAAGCCTGTGCGCGCGGCACTGGGGCGTCAAACAGCGCAGCCACAACGACCGGCGTCGGCAGGCGGAATGTGCCGCTGTCGCAAGTCGCCTCGTAGCTGAAGTCGTGCTCAATGCGCGCTAAGCTGGCGTTGATTTGCCATCCGACGATGCGATGGAATAGGCGTGACACGATAGCTGGTAGTCGCCCGGAAAAATTGTTTTGGACCGCCTGCCGCAAGCTGGCGCCGTAGACGTGTACCACCTTGCCCCGCCATGCCGGCATGCAGCCCATGAACAGCAACGCCGGGTGAAAGGAGTCGTTGATGATTAAGTCCGCGCTGCGCAGAGCGACGCGTAGTTGCAGAATGTCGCGGCACATGCGCGACGGTCGAAACAGATAGTTGGCGATATTTGCGTCGGTTTCTGCGGGTAGCATGTTTTGCCTGGTGTCGAACTGGACTGCGTAGTCATGCGACAGCACGTGCGCAGTGATGCCGAAGCCGGCCAGGAAAGCGACCCCTTCGTCCGATGTGGTCAGTACATCGACATCGGCACCGTATTCGCGCAACGCATGCGTGAGTAGTTGCGCGCGCATCAGGTGGCCTCGGGCGTCGGCCGTTGCCAGATAGGTGACCTTGATAGCGTTCATGGACGTGCGGGCCACAGCCGCAACGCGGCGCCGGCCAGATACATGATGAGCGCGCTGGAAATGCCCCAGGCACGGTCGATGGCGCGAATCTCATCGAGCAGCGATGCTAGGCTCCCGTGTTCGGACGGCAGCACCAGACGCGCCAGCGTATGTTGGCACAAGCGAACGTGGCGGTCTTCATCGCTCAGCACGCCAACCAACAGAGGATGTAGCGGATGAACTGCGCCAATCAGCGCGCAATGGCGCCGCAGAACGCGGGTGAACGTCTGTTCGGCGCACAAGCCGACAGCGAACGCCGGGATGAGGTGGCCTGCGGAAAAGCTGCTACCGTAGCGATGCGCTAGTGTGCGCCATTGCGCGATCTTGCGCAGAGTGAGCGCATCGGGCCGCGCGGACAAAGGCACCGGCGCTGTCCCGCCCCGCGCCGTAAGCGCAGCCGCAAACAGCGACGCATGACGCCGTTCGTCGGCCAGGTGCTTTCCCATTTGTCGTGCCAGCCAGGCCGGCGGCTTACCCAGCAGGTCAGACTGCAGCGCGATTTCGCTGGCCTCCTCGCCGATCAGGTAGATACGCAACAGCAGCCGTTCACCGGCCACGCTGGCATGCAGTTGGCGCAGGGCGGCACGCTTGATGCTGTCGATCCAGCGCGCCTGCATGGCCGGCAAGCCGCGTAGTGGCGGCTCTGCCAAGCTGGCCGGCAGCGGCCATTCATCAGCGTGCAAGCGCATCGCCCGCCGCCAGCTGATTGCCCAGCACGAGCCCGATAAAGCTTTGCTGCAGGAAAGCTGCCGCCGCATCGCCGGCCCCGGCAAAGGCCTGTTGCTGGTCGCCGTAACGCAGGTAGCCCTGGCCGTGCACGGCGCCGATGGTCAACTTGTCGCGCGCGGCGAAGCCACGCTTCATCAGCGGCTTGAGCAGCGGCTGGTCGCTCAGGCCGTACAGGAACAGTTCGCGCTGGACTACGTGGTCGGGGATTTTGCCGGTCAGCGCTTCCAGCTCGAATGACCAAGTGCCGTGTGCCAGCAGGCCGCCGGCGTTGCCAGCGCTTGGCGGATCGCTGTGCAGCCGTGCGCGCATCACCGACTTGGCTGCCTTACCTGCACCGAGCGCGATGGAAATGTCGGCATCGCCCGTCTTCGCACTGCGATTGTCACGTACCTGCACCAGGTGGCTGGACAGGCGCGCGCCCAAGGCGGGATCGGACACCAGCTTTGTGGCTTGCTCGAACGATACCAGCACACGTCGGCCATTTGCTGTTGGTACGTCCACCATATAGGGGTCGATGCGTACCGCGCTGAACGTTCCCTTGACCGGTGTATGCGCATGGCTGCTGACTGACCAGCGGTCTCCGGATTTGCTTAGTATCAGGTGGACGCTGACCGGTACGCGGCGGCCCGCTTCATCCAGTGCCGAGCCTTGCAACAGCACGTCGCCGACGATGGTCTTTTTGTCATAACTGCGGGCGTTGTTGAAGTGGATCTGGTGCGAGCTGGTGTCCACTGCTGCCGTGGTGGCCTGGTCGTCTAGGCCGATGCGGTTGCACATCTCGGCGCGCATGCTCACCTCGGGAAGTGGGCAGCCGCTGCTTGATGCAAAATAGTGAACGCCACGCCCCTCCAGGTCGGTGGCGCTGGCGCTACCGGTCAGCGCCAGCGTGCTCAGGGCTGCCCATTGCAAAATGGTATGGGAACGGTGCAAGGTCATGGTAGTGTTTCCCGTGGTTAGCGTTTATGGTAGGACAGCGATTGTGCGTCGGCGCCGTCGGCGGCGACGCTGCCGATACCCAGGCCCCGGCACAGTGCGCCAAGCATGTCGAGGCCGGAAAAAATCCCAATCAGGACGACGGCCGACACCCAGCGCAGGCCGCGCACCGGCGCTGCATCCTGATGGTTGAGTGCGCGCAGGCTGTACCACAGCCGCGCCGTCAGTACGCATAGCGGCCCGATAGGGCCGCTATGACTCAGCCATTGCATGGACCTTGGCAGATAGGTGCGTACCAGGTGGGGCGTCAGGCCGAGCGTGTCCTGTCCGCGCATCCAGCGCAATTTGAGCAGCTCGAAGCCGGTATCTGGCAGCTTGTGCTCGGTGTGCGCCCGCGCCGCATAGCGCAGAGCCACGCCCGCAGCTTGGAGGCGCAGGCCCAGCACCTGACAGTGTGCGCGATACACGCCGTCGAGTGGCTGATAGCGGTGCTGCGCGAACACCTCGCGCAAGAACACCACGTTGTTGGCGTAGAAGTTGCGCGTTGCGCGAGCTTGCAGCTGGCTGGGGAAGTACATGAAGTCAATCGTGCTTAGGGCGGTGCCTGCCACGGTGGCGGCGTAGCTGGTGCGGCCGGCCACCACAGCCGGTGGCGCTGCGTCCGTCAGCGGCGCGATCAGCTGTTCAAGCCAGTCTTGTTCGGGCTTGCAGTCGGCGTCGGCGAAGCAGACGTAGTCGCAGCGGTCGGCATGGACGGCGTCGAAACCGTCGTTCTTGGCCTGGTAGTAGCCGGTGCCGGCATTGATCCGCACGAAGTCGATGCTGCGGCCTGCCAGGCGTTCAACGCTTGTGAGAATGCCCTCGCACAAGCCGTCGTGCGTGACGACCACTTGCGCGAGTGCGCTCAGGGCTACGCTCTGTTGCGCCAGCAGGCCGATCACATGCAGCAGGCTGGCGCCGGCAGCATCCAAGTCGGCGCCGCCGCGCAGGTTATTCGTCTCCAATACCAGAGCGGTACGCGCGGCTACGTGTTCATGCGGCATATTGATTTCCATTGCCCAAACAAGACGAGGGCCGTTAATTGGTCAAATCGGTGCACCGTTGCGCGGCCAGCCCCTCAACTCTACCCGGATGAGGCTGCTAACCAAGCCCAGCTGCAGGCGTATGGATTGTCTATTCCGAGATGCCATTTTGCTTTGCCAGTTCCGAAGCCATCTTGTTTTTGGACAATGTCATCGTTAGTTTTCCCCGGGGCGTTTGTCGGATTTGTGCGTAAAACCCGTCGTTCAGGGCGGGGATGTAAGTGTGGCGGGTCGCGCGGTTGTGCTGCAGTCGGATAAGGGCAGCTCGATGAAAAGCGCGACGATGCTGGCGACGCTGAAAAAACTGGGCATCGTGCCGTCGTTCAGCCGGCGCCGGGTGAGCAACGATCATGCTTACGCAGAGTCCTTTTTTCGGACGTGTAAATACCTGCCGAACTGGCCAGGAAAGCCGTTCGACAGCATCGATGAGGCGCGCGAATGGACATTGAAATTCGTGTAATGGTGCAAGCACCAGCACAAACATAGCGGCCTGAAATTCGTGACGCCGGCACAGCGCCACGATAGCCGAGCTGCCGCGATCCCGCGGCACTGAGAGCACGTCTAGACGCTGCCAACGGCTGCCTGGATCAGCCACCACCGATGGAGAATAAAGCTGCCTGATACACGAGACTTAGACTCTCGCCGATTCAACTAGGTGTTTCAAAATTATTGACACGCTCCCGAGCCGCGTCTTGCCACCACCTCCAAAACCGACTGTGCGTAAAGCAATCTGTCACTCGCCTGTGCAAAAACTAATCGCCCAATGTAGGTCGCGCATTGGAGAAAGTCAAACCTGTCCTCCCCAACAAATGCCATGTTCCTGCGTTTAATCAATAGTTGTAACGAAATAAATTAAAAGTGTCGCTGCCTTGCGAATCTAATATTGGCGTGCAGTTTTGGCCCGACGATTTGAGGTATGCTTTTATGACACTGCAAGTTCCCTCACTATTTCGGAGGCACCGTGCGACCCCATCTCCATGCGGTAATCTTTGTCCTGTCCCAAGCTATCCTGCTCTCGCCCCGCGCTCTGCACGCTCAGCAGACATCCGTCATCGTCGAAGCGCTACCCGAGCATCTGCAGTACCTGTACAGCAGGCCCGTTCCCTCGAATGCCAGCGTGCGAAAGTCTGACCAAGTCATGGTCCCAGGTGCGCGCCAGTGGGAAAACGGACGCACGTTGCGGGTATGCTTGTTTTCCGGTAATCAGACGGTCGCTACTTTGATCGCGGAAGTCGCCGGCGAGTGGAACCAGTATTCCGGCGTCAAGTTTGATTTCGGCAAGGAACGGGGCTGGTACAACTGCCTATCACCGGCCAGCGGACATTTTCAGATCCGCATCGGATTTTCCGAACGCGGCTACTGGTCAACCATGGGCCGCGATAGCGAGATGCTGATGGATGCCCTGGCGCCATCAATGAATCTAGAACATTTCAACCTGAAGTACACGGAATCTAAATTTGCCCAGGGTCAGGTCGTGGCCCAGGCCGACGCCTATGACAAGGCCGTGATTCGGCATGAATTCGGCCATGCACTTGGCCTGGTGCACGAGCTACAAAACCCAAACCTCCGCTGCGCCGATGAAATCAAATGGGAGGGGCCGAATAATGTGTTCGACTATTTCGCCGGTCCGCCGAATTACTGGCAGCGCGACAAAGTCAAGTTCAACCTGGATGTGGACAGCCAAGCGGAAAACATCGTGGGCGAGGGGGACAAGGACTCTAACCTGAAGTATTGGCTACCGGCGCAGGTGTTCAAAAAAGGTGAAAATAGTCCCTGCTATAGCAATGTGAACTATGAGATTTCGCGACTAGACAAGAAAGGCGTCGCTATCATGTATCCACCAAATACGGGCACTGCTCCAACCGGCGAACTCAACATCGCCGGGGCGACAATTAAAGCAATGCCTAAGTCCGCTAGTGCGCCAACCCGTGACGATGCACTGTCCCGCGCCAAGGTTGACCTCGAATCAAGCGACGTCTTCATCCGCCGCGATGCCCGGGCCCGTCTGGCAGATCTGATGCCGGCAGCGTCCAGCAGCGAAATCAATGGGTTGATCGAGGATATGCGCGGGAGCAGCTATCGCTACAAACTTGGCGTGGCAGTCGCGCTGGCCAATCAGCGCAGCAAGCTCGCACTGTCTTCAGGTGCACGCGAGCGGCTGAGCCAAGAGCTGACGGCGGCCAAGGATATAACCCTGAAAAACAACCTACGCGCAGCATCCCGTCTGTAAACGGAACGCCGTCAACTATCCAGAAGAGGTAGCCATGTTCAACTCATCCAGCCTGTTCCGCCTCGTCCCGGGCGTACTGTTCACGCTGCTGGCCAGCGGCTGCAGCACCACGCCACCGACGTCGAATCCCCCGACTCCTTCCATGCCGACAGATCCGGGGAATGTGGGAGCAACTGGGCCCAAGATGCTCAACGTCACGCCGCTAACCACACTGGCAGACAACGACGGCTCCGCCCAAGCCGAAGGCGGAATTTTTACCAATGCTTACACCCGCGTGTTGATCTTCAGTTCTGTCGCTGACGAACTGTCCAGCAAGACTCCGGGCGAAATCGCCATTTTGCCCTACAAATCCCGGAGCGCATTCGCGCGCTACCTGGTGGGGGAAAAATACGATATGAACCTGTCGGTCAGGATGAAAATCGGCGCCTTCGAAGCGACCGCGCCGCTGGTCACGCTCAGCCACCAGAGCAATTCGAATGGCGAGCAATGGTCACGCACGATTTCTCAACGGCTCGGCAATTTCCCTTTGTTCCTGGTAAAAGCTGACGGCGAGGCCAGCATTCCCACCTTCAATATCAAGGTGGCTGGTAGTAAGGCATATTCCAGCAATATGGTTGGCAAGTCGCTCGATCTGCTTGTTGCGGGACTCAAGGAAGTGGCGCCGGAGGCTGGCGTACTCAGTTCCTTAACAGCAGAGTCCGCTAAAAACCGCTCAAAGGCGATCGACACGGCGATCGGCCAGCTATTTTCCAACGGCATGTCGGAAGAACATACCGTACACCGCGATTTCCTAAAATGGAACCGGGCCGGGGGTATCGTTGTGTCGCTCCAGTTACCGGCCACCGAATCGTCATCATGGGAAAAACAATTAACCCATGTGGGTAGCTGGACCATCACTTTCGAATCGCCGCGGCCATCGATTTTTTCAGATTGGAAGATCTGCCCCGCCAACCCTGCTATCCGCTGCGCCCCCACCCGGGCGGCTGCGCTGGCGGCACTGCGCCAGGAAGTGTCGGCTCGCCAGGTGCTAAATTACTCGCTGCTTGCCGAAAACCGCGAGCTGGCGACGATGGAAAATCTGGTGACCCGCAATTCGTGGTACGTGACCGCAGCTGGCGCCTACAGTGGCGACGCGGTCAAAGATGCCGCGGTGGCTGACCGGGTCTGCACTGAAATACAAAATATCGTGATCAAGTTGGGCCTGAATCATGACGACGCCGACATTGTTACCTGGGCTTTCATCAGCGGCATGCCGGCGCCGCCCAAGATCCACAACAAGGCATTTCGGGCCGCGCGACCGGATGGCCAGCCCACCAGTTGTAAACGCGCACTGCAAGCTGTCACGGGACGTTAATACAAGAAGTCAGCGGTGTGTCAGCTGAAAGCTCGGTCCCGGGCCAGGCAGAGTTGGATTGCGTTCGTCGGGATATCAGGGTAATGGTTATGAATCAACGCAGCAGCCACGCCAGCCTCTAATCAACGGGCCACGGCATAAGGGCAGTGACGACGAGGGATGCTGACTCAAGCTCAAAATAGTTCAGTTTGTTTGGCAATCGGCACTACCTTTGGTGCAGGCTCTCCACACATCAGTTCGGCCGGGCACGGCTGAAAGTATGTTCTCGCGCATTCGGTTTTTTGCATCCAAGCCAGTCGTCGTCAGCGCTTGGAACGATGACTAGCGAGCGTTTTTCCTCACCTTGGCGGTGGAAGCGTTTCATGAAAGAATGGTCGTCGGCGTTGATAGTCAGCTGGGTGAACGAAAACGACTTCTTTTCATTCTTTTTTTTCCATTCCCTGTAAAGGCCGGCGAGGGCGAATGGCTTACCGGTAGCCATCCCGATGGACCACCGCACGCGCGTAGGCAGCTCCCAGTTTGGCTCGAAGAAACGGACCATCCGGACCAGGCAGAGCTGAGACTTGATCCATGTTGACTTTTACGTCCTAAGTTGGCCAACGGTCTCTGCATGGGCGTTCATTGTCGTGAGGCGCTGGCCGGGCGGCATGTGCCGTTTGAGGATGAATCCGTAGTTGCCGGTTAGACCTCTGCGGTTGAGCCTGGGCGGCACCATCGTGCAGGTGCGCAATCTGGCTGAGTGCATGCAGGTCGCGTTTGATGCCGGCGCCAAACGCATTTTGCTGTCAATGTCGAGCGTGACCGATATTGCGACGGTTCCTGGGGAGTTGTTTGCCCAGTTTCAGACAAGCTTTTACTCGGACCCGGTGGATGCGGTGTTCAAGGCACTGGGTGTGGAGTAGCAGAAAATCGTATACATCGGTACGCTAAGCCAACAGCCCATCGCGCCTGATGTGCCATCTGATGCCAGGGCTGTCGCTTGAGATAATTCCATAATTCGAGTATTATTGAAATATGGAAAATGAAAAGACAATAGCCAGTCGGGTAACGCCGCTGACGAGTGCTTCCGCCATCGTTGCCTTGGCGGCATTGGCACAGGAATCGCGGCTGGCCGTGTTCCGCCTGCTGGTACAAGCGGGGCCGGAGGGCATGGCCGCGATGAAAATCGCCGAGGCGCTGGCCATTGCGCCATCGTCGCTGTCGTTTCACTTGAAGGAACTGGCGCACGCCGATCTGCTGACGGCGAGCAAGGCTGGGCGCTCCATCATCTACGCCGCTAACTATGCGGGCATGAACGGCTTGCTGGCCTTTTTGACCGAGAACTGCTGCGCCGGCGCCCCTTGCTGCGTCACGGACAGCGGCCATATAACCAACGAAAGCACACCATGAGTGTCACGATTTATCACAACACGGCTTGCGGCACCTCGCGCAACACCTTGGCTCTGATCCGCAATACGGGCGTCGAGCCCGTCATCATCGATTACCTCAAGCACCCGCCATCGCGTGAAGAATTGGTCGACCTGATCAAGCGCGCCGGACTGTCCGTGCGCGCCGTGATGCGCGACAAGGGCGCCCTGTACGAGGAACTGGGCCTGGCCAATCTTGAGCTGAGCGATGCGGCCCTGCTCGATGCCATGCAAGCTCATCCTGTTTTGATCAACCGCCCCATCGTCGTCACGGAACGGGGCGTGCGCCTGTGCCGGCCTTCCGAAAAAGTGCTGGAGATCTTGCCGCTGCCGCAGCTAGGCGCCTTCGTCAAGGAAGATGGTCAGCCCGTGGTGGGCGACGGCGGCAAGCCGGTAGCCTGAGATGGATGATTTTCCCGAGGAACTATCGAATGCGCTGCCCAACATCAGCGCCGCTCACCTGGACCTGCCCAGCCTGGATAAATTGGCGCCGCTCACGGTTTCTACTCACGCGCCGCGCATCCTGCTGCTGTACGGTTCCTTGCGCGAACGCTCGTACAGCAAGCTGCTGACCCTGGAGGCGGAACGCATCCTGCGCCACTTTGGCGCCGACACGCGCGTGTTTGATCCGCATGGCTTGCCCATGGTCGACAGCGTCTCGCCCGAGCATCCGAAAGTGCAGGAATTGCGCGCGCTGTCGCTCTGGTCGGAAGGGCAAGTTTGGTGCAGTCCAGAGCGGCATGGGGCCGTCACGGGCGTGTTTAAATCGCAGATCGACTGGCTGCCGCTGGAGACGGGCAGCGTGCGCCCGACGCAGGGACGCACCCTTGCCGTGATGCAAGTGTCGGGTGGTTCGCAATCATTCAACGCCGTCAACGGCTTGCGCGTGCTGGGGCGCTGGATGCGCATGGTGACCATTCCGAACCAGTCTTCGGTGGCCAAGGCGTATCAGGAATTCGACGATGCGGGTCGCATGAAGCCGTCGCCGTATTACGAGCGGCTGGTCGACGTGATGGAAGAATTGTATAAATTTACTTTGCTGGTACGCGACCGCCGCGATTACCTGGGCAGCCGCTACAGCGAGCGGCTGCAAGCGGAGCCGGCCGTCGTGCGCGCATTGGCGGACGCGGCCATGGAGCATGAGCGCAAGTAGGGCGGCCATGAAAAAACCGCGCAAGTTGCTATCCAACTTGCGCGGTACAGTGCAGTGCTGCCGCTTTGCCTTGTGTAGAGTGAAACGCGATCAGTGATTGCGGTCGACGGCAAACGAGCACAGTTGCAGCATGGATTGCTTGTAGGCGCTGTCCGGCCAGCCGGCGATGGCATCGGCGGCGCGGCGGCCGGCGATTTCCGCCTGCTGGCGCGTGTAGTCGAGCGCGCCGCTGCTGGTGATGGCGGCCAGGATGGCGTCGAAATGCTGTTCGTCGCCCTGCTCGATGCAACTGCGCACCAGTTCGCGCTGTTCCGGCGTGCCGTTTTCCATCAACCAGATCAGCGGCATGGTCGGCTTGCCTTCGCGCAAGTCGTCGCCCACGTTCTTGCCGATTTCGCTGGCATCGCCTGCATAGTCGAGCACGTCGTCGATCAGTTGGAAAGCCGTGCCCAGCGAACGGCCGTATTCGGCCGCCGCTTCGATATCGTCTTCGCTGGCGCCGGCGATCAGGGCGCCCAGTTGCGCCGACGCTTCGAACAGCTTGGCTGTCTTCGAGCGGATGACGTTCAGGTAGCTGTCTTGCGTCACGTCCGGATCGTGCATGTTCAGCAATTGCAGCACTTCGCCTTCGGCGATCACGTTGGTGGCGTCGGAGAGAATTTGCATGACGCGCATATTGTTCAGCGATACCATCAGTTGGAACGAGCGCGAGTGCAGGAAGTCGCCCACCAGCACCGAGGCGGCATTGCCGAACAGGGCGTTGGCCGTTTGGCGTCCGCGGCGCATCGACGATTCGTCGACGACATCGTCGTGCAGCAGGGTGGCGGTATGGATGAATTCGACGACGGCAGCCAGTTCATGGTGCGCCGTGCCGCGATAGGCATGGGCATTGGCCACTAGCAAAATCAGCACGGGACGAATGCGTTTGCCGCCTGCGCTGATGATGTATTCGGCGATCTGATTGATCAGCATCACATCGGAGTGCAGTTTTTGGCGGATCACTGTGTTGACTGCATCCATGTCGGCGGCAATCGTTTGCACGATGGTGTTTTGGTTAACGTGTTTGTTGGCGTCAGACAAGGCGAACCTGCATTAGATTGTGGGTGCGCCGATTATACGACAAGGCATGCGCGGGCGTGATGTTTGCCTATGGCTGCGGAGCAATTGTTTGACCTTATTGGCACTGGCGCACACTTTCCTGTCCGCTTGGCGCAAGCCTGACACGATGGTCAGGTTGTCGACATACCACGATCGTCAAGCTTTGTGAATAGTTTTTGACGCAATTTCTCAGTCCATGTATAATTGCAGGTTCCCCCTGTTGTGTACGGCTTGCTTTGCGTAGCAGTGGGACATATTCTTTCAACATTTGATGAGGTTTCAAATCATGTACGCGGTCATAAAAACCGGTGGCAAACAATACAAAGTTGTCGCTGGCGAAAAACTTAAAGTAGAACAGATACCGGCAGACATTGGTTCCGAAATCACCATCGATCAAGTTCTCGCAGTAGGCGCGGGCGACACCATTAAATTTGGTGCGCCATTGGTCGAAGGTGCAACGGTACTGGTTACGGTTGTGGCGCATGGTCGCCATGATAAGGTCAAAATTTTCAAGATGCGTCGTCGTAAGCATTACCAGAAGCATCAAGGCCATCGCCAGAATTTTACCGAAATCCAAATCGTTTCGATCAACGGCTAATCGCCGCTGTTTGAATTAATCAGCTATCAAGGAGTCTTAAATGGCACATAAAAAAGGCGGCGGCACAACGCGAAACGGCCGTGATTCAGAATCAAAACGTCTGGGCGTTAAAGTCTACGGCGGCCAAGCTATCAATGCTGGCGGCATCATCATTCGTCAACGCGGCACCCCAGTGCGCGCCGGCGAAGGCGTAGGCATGGGCAAAGACCACACCTTGTTCGCGTTGATCGCGGGCAAAGTGAAGTTCGTTGTCAAAGGTGCTGGCTCGAAGCAATTCGTGACCGTCGTACCTAACGCAGCAGTACCAGCGTAATTCATCGCGGAGCCAGTTTGCTCCGCTGTGATCGCATGATGTAAGGCGCAAGCCTTCAATCGAAAGGCTCTGCCCAAGGTAGAGCCTTTTTAGTTTTATGGCGGCAAAATTATGAAGTTTATCGACGAAGCAAAAATCGAAGTCATCGCGGGCGATGGCGGCAACGGCTGCGCCTCTTTCTGCCGTGAAAAATTCCGGCCTTTCGGCGGTCCCGATGGCGGCGATGGCGGCAAGGGCGGCACCATTTGGGCAGTCGCCGACCGTAACATCAACACGCTCGTCGATTTCCGCTTCTCCAAAATGCACAAGGCTCGCAATGGCGAGCCTGGCCGTGGCGCAGATTGCTATGGCAAGGGCGCCGATGACATTCACCTGCGCATGCCAGTCGGCACCTTGATCATCGACAACGCGAGCGGCGAAATCCTGGCCGATTTGACCGAACACGGCCAGACCGAAATGCTGGCCAAGGGCGGCGAAGGCGGCTGGGGCAATATTCACTTCAAGTCCTCGACCAACCGCGCGCCACGCCAAAAAGGCGAGGGCAAGGAAGGCGAACGCCGCGAACTGCGCCTGGAACTGAAAGTATTGGCCGATGTGGGCCTGCTGGGCATGCCGAATGCCGGCAAGTCGACGTTCATTTCGGCCGTCTCGAACGCGCGCCCGAAAATTGCCGATTATCCATTTACCACCTTGCACCCGAACTTGGGCGTCGTGCGCGTGTCGCACGAGAAGAGCTTTGTGATCGCCGATATTCCTGGCTTGATCGAAGGCGCTTCCGAAGGCGCGGGCTTGGGCCATCAATTCCTGCGTCACTTGCAGCGTACGGGTCTGCTGTTGCATATCGTCGACCTGGCGCCGTTTGAAACCAACGTCGATCCTGTCAAGGAAGCCAAGGCGCTGGTCAAGGAACTCAAGAAATACGACGAATCGCTGGTTGACAAGCCGCGCTGGTTGGTGTTGAACAAGCTCGATATGGTGCCGGAAGACGAACGCAAGAAGATCGTCAAGGACTTCCTCAAGCGTTTCGCCTGGAAAGGTCCCGTCTTCGAGATCTCCGCGTTGAACCATCAGGGTTGCCCGGAACTGGTGAATGCGATTTATCAACATCTGGAAGCGAAGAAACACAGCGAAAGCCGTGCCGAAGAAACGCAGATGACCGAAGAAGCACGCGGTATCTCGTCGATCGATCCGGATGATCCGCGTTTCAAGATTATCGACTAAGGCTGTCTCTTGATGTCAGTACAGGCGGTCGCTGTCGCGCCCTCGCGCAAGCAAGCGTGGCAGCGCCGTGTATTGCATCTGATCGCGTATGCTTACGGGCTGAGCGCGGTCGCCTGCCTGCTGTTCGCCGATGAGTTGGCGGCCGGCATGGGCATCTTCCTCAATGGCGTCAACGGCTACAGCCAGTTCTACGCCTCCCATGTCGGTGTCTGGGGCGCTACCGCGCTCCTGGCGCTGTTCGCAGCACGGCAGGGCGAACCGCCCATGCTTGGCGATATCACTGCAATGTTGGTCCTGGCGCAGCCCGCTGGCCGTTTGTACGCGGTCCTCAGTTTCGGCTTGCCCCAGGGTTTTGTGTTGTTCATGTGCGCAATCGAGCTGCTGGCGGGACTGGCCTTGCTGCTGCTGCGTCCTGCGCGCTGACGTCTATTAAGTGAAGAGCGCCGCCCCATGGATTCCGTGATTCAAAAAGCTACCCGCATTATCATCAAAGTCGGCTCCTCGCTGGTCACCAACGATGGCCGCGGACTCGACCATGCCGCGATTGCCCGCTGGGCTGCGCAGATTTCCGGCTTGCGCGCACTGGGCAAGGAAGTCGTGCTGGTCAGTTCCGGCGCCATCGCCGAAGGCATGTTGCGCCTCGGTTTCGAGCAGCGCCCCACCGATATCCACGAATTGCAGGCTTGCGCCGCCGTCGGCCAGATGGGCCTGGCGCAAATCTATGAAAGCAGCTTCCGCGCCCACCAGCTCGGTACGGCGCAAGTGCTGCTGACGCATGCCGACCTGGCTGACCGCGAACGCTACCTGAATGCGCGCTCGACCCTGACGACCCTGCTGCGCCTGGGTGTGGTGCCGATCATCAATGAAAACGACACCGTCGTCACCGATGAAATCAAGTTCGGCGACAACGATACCCTGGGCGCGCTGGTGGCCAACCTGATCGAGGCCGATGCGCTGGTGATCCTGACCGACCAGCATGGCCTGTTCTCGGCCGATCCGCGCAAGGACCCGAACGCTTATCTGATCACGCAGGGCATCGCTGGCGATCCAGCCCTGGAAGCGATGGCCGGCGGTGCCGGCAGCAGCCTGGGGCGTGGCGGTATGCTGACGAAAATCCTCGCCGCCAAGCGTGCCGCCAAGTCCGGCGCGCATACGATCATCGCCTGGGGCCGCGATAGTGACGTACTCAGCCGCCTCGCCCGGGGCGAAGCGATCGGCACGGAGTTGCTGGCACAAACGGGACAATTGACGGCGCGTAAGCAGTGGATGGCCGATCATCTGCATACTGCTGGCGCCGTCGTGCTGGACGCGGGCGCCGTGCAAAAGCTGCGCCAGGAAGGCAAGTCGCTGCTGCCGATCGGCGTGACGGGCGTGAACGGCGAATTCGGCCGCGGCGCCGTGATCACCTGCGTCGATGCCGCCGGCGCGCCCGTGGCGCGCGGCCTGTCCAACTACACGAGCGGCGAAGCGCGTCGCATCATGCGCAAGCCGTCCACCGAAATCGAGTCCATTCTCGGCTATATGGAAGGCCATGAGCTGATACACCGCGACAATATGGTTTTGCTGTAAGCGCTAGCTTGCAGTGCCTGACAGATCAAAACGGCCCAGATGGGCCGTTTTTTTTGCTAGACCACGGCCGGCATCGACAACTTGTCCTTGTAATCGCATAGGTCGGCAATCATGCAGTTCCAGCATTGCGGTTTGCGCGCCGTGCATGTGTAGCGGCCGTGCAAGATGAGCCAGTGGTGGGCATCGTGCAGGAATTGCTTGGGCACGAATTTCAGCAGTTTTTGCTCGACGATATCGACATTCTTGCCCGGTGCGATACCGGTGCGGTTCGAGACGCGGAAGATATGCGTGTCGACCGCCATGGTCGGTTCGCCAAATGCCGTATTGAGGACCACATTCGCCGTCTTGCGACCCACGCCGGGCAAGGCTTCCAAGCCGGCCCGATCGCGCGGCACTTCGCCGCCGTGTTGCTCGAGCAGGATCTGGCAGGTCGCGATGACGTTCTTGGCCTTGGTGCGGAACAGGCCGATGGTGCGGATGTAGCTGGCCAGTTCGTCGACGCCCAGGGCCAGTATCTTGGCTGGCGTATTGGCGAGCGGATACAGCAAGCGGGTCGCCTTGTTGACGGACACGTCTGTCGCCTGCGCCGACAACAGCACGGCGATCAGCAGTTCGAACGGCGTCGTGTATTCGAGTTCCGTTTTTGGCGATGGATTGGCAGCGCGCAAGCGCGTAAAGATTTCCAGGCGTTTGGCAGCGTTCATGCGTCTTTTTTCGGCGTATCGGGGGCGGTGGCTTCGGTGCTGGCGGCGGCCTTGGCGCGCGCGCGTTCAATGGCGGCGGCGATGATGGCGCGCTTGCGCTCTTTTTCAGCCTGTTCGTCGGACGTGACGGATACTTCCTGTGTCACTTCCTGCATCTTGGCGACGGCCTTGGCGGCCAGGCGCGCATCGTTGGCCTCGGCTTCGCGGCGCAGTCGCTGCGTGCGCAAATCGTGGCGTGTGCGCGCGTCGTCGGCGTCCATCTGGCTCCAGGCATCCCAGCCGCTGGTATCGTCGTTGACGGGATACATCACGATGCAGTCGACGGGGCAGGGAGCCACGCACAGGTCGCAGCCCGTGCACAAGCTGGTCACCACCGTATGCATCTGCTTGGCGGCGCCAACGATGGCATCCACGGGGCAAGCCTGGATGCACAAAGTACAGCCTATGCAGAGTGATTCGTCGACGTAGGCAACAGATCGCGGACGTTCGATGCCGTTGACCGGATTGAGTGGAATAAATTTTTTATTCAGCAAGCTGGCCAGGCGCACGATGCCTTGCGCGCCGCCTGGTGGGCATTGGTTGATGTCGGCGTTGCCGTCGGCAATTGCTTGCGCATATGGGCGGCAGCCGTTGTAGCCGCATTTGGTGCATTGCGTTTGTGGCAGCAAGTCTTCGATTTGGTCGGCAAGTGAGGGAGAGGCGGGATGCGGCACGGTCATCTTCAAGACGATAAAACATCATTATCGGCCATCTGGGCCGCCTGTAAGTAAAAACCTGTGTCGCGATAGGGGATAGGGCGCGTCGCGGCTGGCTGTTGCAGGTGCGCCGCAAGCCTATTTTATTGTTCATATTGATATCAAAATGAAAATAAAAAACTTTGCAATTTCTATTTTTTTGTGGGAGCATGATTTTTATGCAGCCCATTATCAAAAAAAGCCGACGCCAGCCCTGTTGCCGCGCCTGCACTGTAAGGTGCGCCTAGCCATAGGAGCAGAACATGCGTTTCCTCCGGACAGTTGGTTTGCCCTTCTGTTTGTTCATGCACTGTACGCTTGCCGTTTCGCACGGGCAGGCGGGCTCCCCTGTGGCGTCGTCGGGCGCTGCCAGTTTGCGCATCGTCCGCTTCGCGGCGGAAGACTGGCCGCCTTTCATTTCCCGTAGCCTGCCTGCCGATGGCATATCGGGTGTCATGGTGAGCAGCGTGTTCGCGCGTCTCGGCTATACCGTCAGATATGAATATTTCCCCTGGAAGCGCACCGTGCAGTTTGGCCTGACCAGTCCCCGCTACGCCGGCTTTCTGGCCGTTTGGCGCACGCCCGAACGGGAAAAACTCTGTCATTTTTCTGTTCCTGTTGGCAACACGCAGGCGGTGCTGGCCTACCTGAAGGAGGATGGCTCGCCCGGTGCCACCCTGGCACAGATGGGCAAGCTGCGCATCGGCACCGTGGCCGGCTATGCGAATGGCGAGCAGTTCGATGGCATGGTGGCGCGCGGCGAACTGAAGACGGAAGAGGGCTTGAACGACGCCACGAATTTGAAGAAACTGTTTATCAAACGTTACCGCGTGATCCTTATCGAGCGCCAAGTCCTGCAGCATTTACTGATGGGACGCAACTTCAGCAAGGCCGAGCGCGAGCGTATCGCCATCATTGATACCATTTTCAAGGAGCGCTCCGTGCATGTGTGTTTCAAGCGCGACGAGGAAGGTGCTGCGTATCAAAAACGCTTCAACGAGGCGGCGCGCGATATCGACATGCTCAGGCTGGAGCGCGATTACTGGAAGCGGATCGAGTAGAGTTTGGCTATAAAAAAATGGCACGCCAGGCTTGCACGGCGTGCCATTTTGATCGAAACGTGGTTTTTAGCCGTGTTTTTGTATGAATTCGCCGATTTTTGGGCAAATGATTTCGCGCCAGCGGCGACCCGAGAAAATTCCGTAGTGGCCGCATTTCGGCGCCACGAAGTCTTGCTGCATCTCGGCAGGGATGCCGGAACATAAGTCATGCGCCGCCTGGGTCTGGCCGGCGCCGGAAATATCGTCCAGTTCGCCTTCTACCGTGAACAGCGCCACGTTCGTGATGTCTTGCGGACGCACCAGTTGGCCACCCACTTTCCAGGTGCCCATCGGCAGGCTGAATTCCTGGAACACCGTTTTGATGGTGTCCAGGTAGTACTCGGCCGGCATGTCGAGCACGGCGTTGTACTCGTTGTAAAACTGGCGGTGGCCTTCCGCCGGCTCGTCATCGCCGGTCACCAGGTGCATATAGAACTCGCGGTGGCTTTGTGCGTGGCGGCCCGGGTTCATGGCGATGAAACCTGCGTGCTGCAGGAAACCCGGATATACCTTGCGGCCAAAACCTGGGTAGTTGGGCGGTACCGCGTAGATCACGGTGTTTTCAAACCACGAGAATTTCTTTTCCGTCGCCAGGTTGTTCACTTGCGTGGGTGAGCGACGCGGATCGATGGGGCCGCCCATCATTGTCATGGTCTTCGGCATGTGCGGATCTTTGGCCGTCGCCATCAGCGAGATGGCGGCCAATACCGGCACGGTCGGCTGACAGACGGAAATCACGTGCAAGTCAGGTGCCAGCAGGCGGATGAACTCTTGCACATAATAAATGTAGTCGTCGAGGTGGAACGGGCCTTCCGTCAGCGGTACCATGCGCGCATCCGTCCAGTCGGTGATGTAGACATCGTGCTCGGCAAGCAAGCCGCGCACGGTATCGCGCAGCAGGGTCGAGTGGTGACCGGACAGGGGGGCAACCAGCAAAACTTTGGGCTGTTGCAAGCCAGTGGCTTCTTTTTTGAAGTGAATCAGACGGCAAAACGGTTTTGTCACGACAACGTGTTCGCGAATGTCGACGCTCTCGCCCTGGACGAGCACGGATTGGATGTCGAATTGCGGTTTTTCGTAGTCTTTGCCAAGGCGGTACATCAGCTCGTAGCCGGCTGCGATGCGTTGCGAAAACGGAGTGTGGGCCAGTGGTGACACCGGGTTGGTAAATAACTTGGAGGACATGTCTGCCCATTGCATCACCGGAGTGAGGAAAGAGCGTTGCAGTTCGTGCAGTTGGTAAAGCATATAGAGTCCTTGTTTAATTCCAAGCGCCAATATCGGCTCAAATATCATAATCCAATTCTACGATATTTGTTGAGGACAAAATGTGCTTTACCGCGCATAGGTCCACAGTTTGCGCAATGCTGTGACAGCGCGCCACACTTGCGTGGATAGACCTGCAACGATGTTTTAAAAACAAAAAAAGCAGCGTTTCCGCTGCTTTTTGTTCTTTTTTTTACCGCCATGCCCCTGCGGCGGGGGTTCCCCTCGCCGGAATGGCCGCCGCAACTGTCGTGCGCTTAGCGCACCAACATGTCGAGCTTATCCTTGACGTCCTTGTATTGCTCGGCTTCCGGCAAGGCAGCCTTCGTCTTGGTGATCGACGGCCAGTTGCGGGCCAGATCGACGTTGATCTTGATGAAGGCTTGCTGGTCGCCCGGCACGTCTTCTTCCGCAAAAATCGCGTTCACCGGGCACTCCGCTACGCACACTGCGCAGTCAATACATTCGTCCGGATCGATCGCCAGGAAGTTCGGGCCTTCCCGGAAACAATCTACCGGGCAGACATCGACGCAGTCGGTATAGCGACAGGCGATGCAGGATTCGGTGACAACGTGGGTCATAACAGTCCTATCAATTTTTGGGGGAGGTGCTGTAGCGCCTGCGGGAACCTCGGCGGCGCATACTAAAGCAAAGCATTGTATTTTAAGGCAATTCGCTGCTTCTCACAAATCCCGCTTATATACAATACATATAAGCAAATTCATTTTTTCGCGTTGCCGTTGCCACGCAGAGAGCGCAATTGCGCGACTATCAGGGACGTAGTCATGCAGAACGCGGCAAGAAAGCGACAGTCGTCCGATACGGCAGGGCGTGGGGTGGGCGGGGTGTTGTGTTGCCGTGTGGTGTTTTTGTTTTACTCAAATCAAGATCGACACAAAATACCGGCCAGAAAAATCAGGCGCTACCACGTATTTTTGTCAGCAACTGTTGCCAACGTGCATTTTCAGCACTGCCATCGTCTTGAAACCTGATGGTATGGCGCGCGGTGGGCGCATCGACGGTGATTTGCCATTGGGCGATATCGGCGCCCAGTTGTTCGTCCATGGCCTGCTGGTGCGTGAAAAAGCCACTGCTGGCCAGTGCCGCTTCCAGTCCGGGGCCAGCCGGATGGGCTTGCGTATCGATATCATACTGTTCACTCAAGCCGGCAAAGCCGCCGCTGCTACGGGCTGAAATTTTCATGCTGCTCCTCGCTGTCAATATTGCTCGGACGGGCTATGGCCTGCCGTTGATCCGGCTGGCCTGAAGTGGTGCGCTGCTGTGCTATTTAGCGGGCGCCGTAACTGCGGCACCAGGCGGCCAGCGCTTCGCGTTCTGCTTCGAGCAATTGATCTGACTCGCTGTACTGCGCATGGTTCATGGTACCGCAGCAGGCGCGCCGGTCTTGCACAGCGCCGCCCTCGTCGACGACGTCGGGCGCAAATGTCATTTGGCCATCTTCTGTCATGGCATGAGCCTTGAGCACTTCGCGCACGGTAAAGCTGTTACGGATATAGTCCAGGTAGGCGCTATTGCCATCGGCCTGTGCAAGCGTCAGCATGTGCCCGGCCACATCGGCATACGTGGCAGCTTGCTCGGGCGATGCCACCAGGGCGCGCAGCACCAGGCTGCGCAGGTAGTCGCCGCAGCGGTGCAGCACGGCTGCATCGTCTTCCAGCTGGGGTTGGCGTTCGTGGGCAAAGATGTCGGCCAGGATGTCGTAGATAGCGCCTGTAAACACTTGCGAGATGGCGTGCACTTCCGTGCCTGCTTGCGATAATTTGATGTCATTGTCGGCATTGCGCAAGCCGTTCGGCCGGCCCAGTGCCAGGCCGAACTGTTCCGCCAGGTCGGCCAGGAAGGTTTTGTCGTGTAGGTCCGATTTCGTTTGGGCGATCACCGCTTCCACCTGGTCCAGCTGCGACAGGGCCAGGAAGATGGCTGTCAGGTCGCCGAACGATTCGTGCAAGCCGCCCGTTTGCGGCGGATTGTTGCTGAGCAGCCAATTTGGCTTCAGGCCATCGAGCACGGCGTGCCCCGTTTCATGCGAGACGATATCGAGCGAGTGGCAGGTGTAGACGCGCTCGGTGGCGCCATTGGGAATGAAGTCGCCGAACTTGAGAGCCTTGTCGCTGCGACTGTAATATGCATTCATGACATTGGGCAAGCCGTGCGGAAATACGCGCAGGGGTGCTGTGTCGCTGGCGCTATTCCATTGCCAGGGCAACGGTGGCGCCGTTTCCTTGCTGGCCAGCGCGCGCTGGTACATGGTGAGCGTCATGCGCACGATGGCAAAGGTGTGCACGGCGTCGAACTGGTCTGTGTTGGGCGAGACGATAAAGTCGCCGAAGGCATTCGGGCTGACCTGCGCGATACCCGGTTCGCCAAACGTGATGCGCGCATCGCGCGGACCTTGCAGGATCAGGCCGGGCAGGAAGGCCTTGCGCGTGCCAAGGTCGCTGACGGAGGGGTCTTGCTTCCAGATCAGCACGCGCGAACCGATGGGCACGGCGGCAAGCTTACGCGCCGTGGCCTGGTTCAGGTGGGGGGCGCTCAGGCGGGGCAGACCCGGCTGCAAGGTCAGCTGTGCATTTTTGCGGTGCTGGCGGTATGGCGCCGAGGGGGTCGGGACATAGCCGACCGGCAGGGAAATGCATTTGCTCGGCACGGCTTCGACCGGCACGATGACTTTCTGCTCCATGGTAGCTCTCCAAGACACGCGCAGCTGGAACTGGAATAGTCGTCCCGCTTCGGCATGTCCGGTTTGATCCCGCGCAAACGAGATGCAGGGGGAGCGTTTTTCGCCAGGCCGCTGCCGGGCATGGTCGCGCCTGCCCCATGGCGGCTGGTATGATGCTGGCCGTATTGCCCCCGTATTTAATAAAAGGATAGTTTGATGGCGGATATAAATATAGTTCAGCAACATAAGCTGACAGCGCTGAAAGCGCGCGAAGCGGCGCAGCAAGTGGCCGACAAGCTGGCCCAGGAGTATGACTTGGCGTGCGCCTGGGATGGCGACGTGCTGCGCTTTGAGCGCAGCGGCGTCGATGGCTCGCTGACTCTGGAAAAAGACCAGGCGCAACTGCAAATCAAGCTGGGCTTCATGCTTAGCGCCTTTGCTTCCACCATTGAAGGCAAGATTGCCGAGAAGATGCGCCAGGTGTTTGCCGAGCAGGTTTGACGCTGGGCCACCGCCCCACCCAACCTTGTCAGGCACCATGTTTAGTGCTAATGAGTGCGCCACAGCGATGGGCGAAAAGACGATGAAAACACATCTCTTTTCGCCTTTTTTACGTCTGACTGTGCGCTAGATAACATTGCTATCACATTTCCATTTGGAAAGCCATTGGACTTTTGTGTTTTTTTGCGTTATACTTGAGTCATATTTACAACAACTACACCGCGTTTCATCCTCTGCTTCGCAGTACTCCCACTGGCTCAGTGGTGAACAATTCTTCGGGTTTTACACCCGCATCCAATTAAAAGTAGCTTGGTCGATTTTTTTCTCGACTAGATACATTTGGTGCCATGTATTTGCATGGCGCTAGCGTTGTTAAAAGTCCTGAACCACAGCCTCTTTTAGCACGCACATGGCACCCCGGCACCGGCTTTTGCCATCCGCCGGTCACACGCGTGTCACCCCCTGTTTGCTGTCGCTCCCGTGCGCTGTGCGCCGCGGCGTAGCCGACGCAGCAGGGTTTGCTGATACCCGCCGCAAGCTAGCAGCTTGCTGGGTTTCATTCCATTCGTCAAATCGAGGGAGAACCACATCGTGGCAAAACAAATTACGATCGACCATGTGTTCAAAGTGTTCGGCGACAAGCCAACAGAAGCACTTGAACTCGTTCGCCAGGGCGTTCATAAGCAGGACATTCTGGCCCAGACCGACTGCACCATCGGCGTTTTCGACGCCAGCTTTACCATTGAGGCGGGCGAGATCTTCGTCATCATGGGCCTGTCCGGATCCGGCAAGTCGACCCTGGTGCGCATGCTGAACCGCCTGATCGAGCCCACTGCCGGTCGCATCCTGATCGATGGCAATGACATCAATACCTTGCCGGATGCCCAGTTGCGCGCCTTGCGCCGCAAGGATATCAGCATGGTATTCCAGTCGTTCGCGCTGCTGCCGCAAATTACCGTGCTCGACAACACTGCCTTCGGCATGGAACTGGCTGGTATGCCCAAGGCCGAGCGCCATGCGCTGGCCCAGCAAGCGTTGGAGCAGGTAGGCCTGGACGGCTACGGCGCCAGCTATCCTGACGAATTGTCAGGTGGTATGCAGCAGCGCGTGGGCCTGGCCCGTGCGCTGGCTTGCGATCCATCGATTTTGCTGATGGATGAAGCATTTTCCGCGCTCGATCCGATTATTCGTACGGAAATGCAATCGGAACTGCTGCGTTTGCAGCAAATCAAGCGCCGCACCATCGTCTTTATTTCGCATGACCTCGACGAAGCCATGCGTATCGGCGACCGTGTTGCCATCATGAAAGACGGTCACGTCGTGCAAGTGGGCACGCCGGAAGAAATCTTGCGCAAACCGGCCAATGACTATGTGCGTAACTTCGTGCGCGGCGTCGATGCGGCGGCCGTTTTCAAGGCCAGCGATATCGCCCGCAAGAGCCAGATCGTCGTGTCGGAATCGCCGAACCGCGGCTCGCGCGCCGCGTTGTCGATGCTGGAAGAGCAGGATCGCGCCTTTGCCTATGTCGTCAATCCTCAGCGCAAGTTCCTCGGTGTCGTCTCGGTCGATTCGCTGCGCAGTGCGCTCGACGGCCATGTCGGTCCGCTGGGCCTGGCGCATGCCTATCTGCCCGATGTGCAGAGCATCAATGCAGATGAGCCAGTCTCCGGCCTGTTCGGTCAGGTGGCGCAACTGCCTTATGCCGTTCCTGTGGTGGCCGATGACGGCAGCTTCCGCGGCGCCATCAGCAAGACGACCTTGCTGAAGTTCCTCGACCGCGATACGCCAGCCATAGCCGAACAACAACAGAAAGGACAAGCATGAACCCTAGCACCGATTCCACAGTAGAAGCTGTTGTTGAGCAAGCCGCCCAGATCAATCCCTGGGCCCTGACGCCGCCCACCGACGCCAGCACCGCCTGGCTGGACGCCGCCGGCTCTGCCGTGCAGCCGGAACAGGCGAGCGGCTTTCACCTGACACAAATTTTCGACGGCTCGCTGCCGCTGGAGAGCTGGATCAACCAAGGTCTGGGCTGGGTCGTGGCGCATTTCCGCCCCTTCTTTCAGGCCGTGCGCGCGCCGATCGACAGCGTGTTGTCCGGCATGGAGGGCGCACTGCTGGCCGTTCCGTCGCTGACGCTGATCGCTATCATCGGCTTGCTGGCATGGCAATTTACCAGCCGCACCCTGGCCCTCGGCAGCGTGCTGGCGCTGCTGCTCGTATCGATGCTGGGCATCTGGCCGGAAGCCATGACCACCTTATCGCTGGTGCTGACGTCGCTGGCTTTTTGCCTGGCCATCGGCTTGCCGCTGGGTATTTTCCTCGCCAGCAGCGACCGCGCGCAAAATATCCTGCGCCCCTTGCTGGACGCCATGCAGACCACGCCCGCTTTCGTTTATCTGGTGCCGGTGGTGATGCTGTTCGGTATCGGTAATGCGCCCGGCGTCATCGTGACGATCATTTTCGCCCTGCCGCCGCTGGTACGCCTGACCAACCTCGGTATCCGCCAGGTGCGTCCTGACCTGATCGAAGCGGCCCGCGCGTATGGCGCTTCGCCGTGGCAGTTGCTGACCCGCGTGCAGTTTCCGTTGGCCATGCCGTCCATCATGGCCGGTATCAACCAATCGCTGATGCTGTCGCTGTCGATGGTCGTGATCGCCTCGATGATCGCCGTCGGTGGCCTGGGTCAGATGGTATTGCGCGGCATTGGCCGCCTGGACATGGGTCTGGCAACCGTGGGTGGCCTGGGCATCGTGCTGCTGGCCATTACCCTGGACCGTTTGACGCAAGCGATGGGCCAGCCACGCCGTGGCGTGCGCCACTGGTATCAGACGGGGCCTGCCGGTGTTGTACTGCGTCTGGTGCGCGGCAATGCCGCCAAGCCTGAAGCCCATGCTGTACAGCAAGCTACGCTTGCCAACGCACAATAACAAAGACAAAGGAAGCACATGCATCAAATTGATAATTTTAAAGTGACGCAAAAATCGCAACGCAAGTTCCAGCTGTTTTCTGCCCTGGTGATCGCCGTCCTGGCCCTCACTACCAGCCTGGCCATGGCGCAAACACCAGCCGCTCGCGCCGATGCGCTGCCCGGCAAGGGCGTCAAGGTACAGCCATTGCAAAGCTCGATTGCGGAAGAAACCTTCCAGACCATGCTCGTTGGCAAGGCGCTGGAAAAGCTCGGCTATGCAGTGCTGCCGATCAAGGAAATAGAGTACCTGAGCGCGCATATCGCCATCGCCAACGGCGACGCCACTTTCATGGCCGTGCACTGGGACCCCATGCACAAGGATTTTTATAGCAATGCGGGCGGCGACGCCAAGTTGCTTCGCGCGGGCCAGTATGCCGGTCCTGCGGCACAGGGCTATCTGATCGACAAGGCGACTGCGGATAAGTACAACATCACGAATATCGACCAGTTGCGCGATCCCAATCTGGCCAAGCTGTTCGACCATGATGGCGATGGCAAGGCCGACTTGACCGGTTGCAACCCTGGCTGGGGCTGCGAAACGTTGATCGAGCACCACATAGATGCCTACAAATTGCGCAAGACCGTGACGCACGTGCAGGGCAGTTATGCGGCCCTGATCGCCGACACCCTGGGCCGCTACAAGCGTGGCGAATCGATCCTGTACTACACGTGGACGCCGTATTGGGTCAGTGGCGTGCTGGTGCCTGGCAAGGATGTGGTCTGGCTGAAAGTGCCGTTCTCGGCCAATCCGGACAAGTTAAATACCCGCCTCGACGATGGCAGCGATTACGGCTTTGCCGTCAACACGGCGCGCATCGTATCTAACAAGGCCTGGGTGCAGAAAAACCCGGCGGCGGCCAAGCTGTTCGAGGTGATGCAGTTGCCGGTGGCGGACATCAATGCGCAGAACGAGCGCATGCGCCGCGGCGAAAGCACGCAGGCCGACATCGCGCGCCACACGGCAGGCTGGATCAAGTATCACCAGCAGACGTTTGACGGCTGGATCGCGCAAGCGCTGGCGGCGGCGAAAAAATAAATCTGTCCTGCTGATAGGTAATGCCGTTCAGTTAAGGGTTTTGGCGTGATTGATGAGCGCCAGTAAATTCGCTAACCCCAGAGGCAAAGAGCAGGGGTCGGTCACTTCGTGATCGGAATGTGCTCCATTGAAGCACATTCCCCCTCAGGGTCCGACCCCTGTCCTAGTTCTTGGGCTAAAAATAGCATCACTAACACACTAACTGAACGGCATTACCTGCTGATAGGCGTAAAAAAGTGGCTACCATTGTGGTAGCCACTTTTGCGTTTTTAGCCTGTTTTTACCTATTTCTGTGGTTTTTCGTGAGTTTTTAGCCGTTTTTGGCTGATTTCTCCGAAAGCAGGCGTCGCTCGCGTTTAATCCTTCAAGTCTTCGATCAGGTCGATGTACTGTTGTTGCGCGTCTTCTTTCGATGTGCCGGCCAGGGCCGCCCAGGCGTCGAACTTGGCGCGGTTGACGAAGTCGGTCATGCCAGGACGCTCGCCGGTGGCGTCGCCGCTCGCAGCTTGCTTGAACAGGGCATAGATTTTCAACAAAGTCATATTGTCCGGACGCTCGGACAGGGTCTTGGAATCGAGTTGCGCTTGTTCGAATTGCTCTTGTAAATTCATGATGGCTCCTAGGTACTGATGGAATCGCTGGAAAAGTGCGGCAGGCCTGGCGGAGTGGCCACCGTGCGTGCTGCAGTACCTGACATCATAGTGAAAAAAGGGCGCCATGCATTAGAGGGGATACTCAAAAAAAAAGCGCCGCCGCACTATGTAGTGTGGCGGCGCCTGGCGCGCGCATTTAAGCGCGGCCTGCTTCTGCGAGAGCCAGCTTATACGCCCAGCAGTTCAACGTCGAAAATCAAGGTGGCGTTCGGTGGAATCGCGCCGCCGGCACCGCGTGCGCCATAGCCCAGTGCTGCCGGGATGATCAGTTGGCGCTTGCCGCCCACTTTCATGCCTTGCACGCCTTCGTCCCAGCCTTGAATGACGCGGCCTGCGCCCAGCGGGAATTCGAATGGATCGTTGCGGTCCTTGCTGGAGTCAAATTTCGAACCGGCGCTGCCGTCGTCGTTTTGCAGCCAGCCCGTGTAATGCACGACAACATTGTTGCCGGCTTGCGCTTCAGCGCCTTCGCCGACGACGGTGTCGATGTATTGCAGGCCGGAAGCGGTAGTGGTGGTGGTCATGATAATCCTTGTGTAGGCGATGAAAGCTTCAGATTGTAGAGCAATGAGTTACAAAGCGCCATTCCAGGCACGGCACAGTGAAAAAGGAGAAATTACGGCGATGTCTGGCTGCCGCGCGCATTTAAGGGGGGATTTAATACAAAAAATACAGTGTTCCACGTAAAATGCCTGTTTTGTATTTAACAGTGACTTCTTCCATGTTCCGCAGTCTACGCCGCCTTGTTTTTTCCTCGCTGTGCCTGGTTTCCGCAATGTCTACGGCGCAAGCCGAAGTGGTGGTGGTGCTCAATTCTCGTGATGCCACGGTGCAACTGCTGGACCAGAAAACCTATGCTCCCTTGTCTACCTTTGCCGTCGGCAAGGAACCGCATCACCTGATGGAAACGCCGGACGGCAAGTCGCTGATCGTCGCCAGTTCCGTCGGCAACGAGCTGATCTTTCTCGATCCGGTGTCGGGCCAGATCCAGCGCCGCATCAGCAATATTCTCGATCCCTACCAGATCGGCTTTTCGCCTGACCAGAAGTGGTTCATTTCCAATTCGCTGCGCCTGGACCGCATTGACCTGTACCGCTATGACGGCAAGACCCTGACCCTGGCCAAGCGCATTGCGCTACCCAAGCTGCCCAGCCACATGGTGTTTACGGCCGACAGCAGCATGGCCTTCATTACCCAGCAGGGCAGCAACCAGGTCAGCGCCATCGACCTGGCCACGCAAAGCGTCAAATGGACTATGCCGGTGGGCCCTGCACCGGCCGGCATCACGCTGACGCCCGATGGTAAATATTTGTTGGTGGGCATCATGGGCAGCGATTACGTGGAAGTGATCGATTGGCGCACGCAAAAAACTGTCAAGCGCATCAAGGCCGGTGCCGGCACGCATAATTTTCGCGCGCTCGGTGACAAGCGCATGACGTTTGTGTCGAACCGCGTGTCGAACACGATCAATATCATCGACCAGCAAACCCTGGAAAACGTGGGCACCATCAATGTGCCAGGAGGCCCGGACTGCATGGAAATCACGCCCGATGGCAAGACCATGTGGGTGACTTTGCGCTGGATCAAGAAGGTGGCCGTGGTCGATTTGACCACGCGCAAGGTGATCAAGATGATACCGGTGGGCCGCTCACCGCATGGCGTGTATTTTGCCACCCATGCGCCGCGCATATGACGACGCAGCGTCTGATACTGACTGGCAGCTTGCCTTTGATGCTGCTGTGCGCGGGCGCCACGCAGTCGTGCGCGCATGCGAGCGCAGCTGTCGTGCCGACCACCTCTGCAGCGCCGGCCGCCTGCAAGGGCAGCATCTACATGACGTTCGACACGGGCAGCCAGTCGCAAGCGCAATTGATCGCCGACGTGCTGCATAAACGTCATGTGAAGGCAACGTTCTTCCTGGCCAATGAAAAAACCACGCGCGGCGACGATGCGCTCGCCCCATCGTGGGCGCCGTACTGGAAAGCCCGGGTTGCCGAAGGCCACGCGTTTGGCACGCATACGTTCGACCATGTGTACTGGAAGAAGGATCTGGCCAACGGTTTGATCCAGGTCAAACCACAGTTCGGCAAGGATGGCGGCAAGCTGGCATCCTGGACCGAGCAGCAGTTCTGCGAGCAATTGCGCCGCGTCGATACGCGCTTCCAGGAGCTGACCGGGCACAAGCTTGATCCGTTCTGGCGCGCGCCGGGCGGCTACACCTCGCCGCGCACCCTGGCTGCCGGCAGCGCCTGCGGTTACCAGCATGCGGGCTGGGCACCAGCGGGCTATTCGGGCGATGAACTGCCCAGCGACAAGTATCCGAACGCCATGTTGCTGAAAAAAGCCCTGGCGAACTTGCGCAGCGGCGACATTTTCATTGCCCACATGGGCATCTGGTCGCGCAAGGACCCGTGGGCACCGGCTAACCTCGATGCCCTGATCGTCGGCTTGCAAGACAGGGGTTTTTGTTTTGCTACCCTGCGCGAGCATCCTGCGTATGCGCAAAAGAAGGGCCAGCCATGATCGCCGCCGACTTCGGCGCTATGCTGCAAGCGGCCATCGACGCGGTAGTCGAGGCCTTTGGCGTGGCGCAAGGATGGTTATTCCAGAGCATCGTCAACCCGCTCGTGTACCACCTGGGCTTTGGTGAATTCACGGAAGAGGCGTTCGAGGGTACGGAGTGGCTGCTCATTGGCCTGTGCGAACTGGTGCTGCTGTTTCTCGTGCTGCGCCCGCTCGAAGCCTTGATTCCCGCGCAAAAGATCACCGACCCGCGCGCCCGCTGGAACGACTTTATATACACGCTGCTGCATCGCATCGGCCTGTTTTCCGTGCTGATCTTCTTCACGCTCGATCCCTTGATGGATGCATTGGCGGGCGTCTTACGTTTCGACAATATCCATCCCTTGAACCTGGAGTCGCTATTGCCCGGCATCAGTCCCTTACTCAGTTTTATCATTTATTTTGTGATACTGGACTTCGTCGACTATTGCTACCATCGTGGCTCGCACCATGTCGGCTGGTGGTGGGGCTTGCACAGCCTGCATCACAGCCAGCAAAACATGAATTTGTGGAGCGATGACCGCAACCATTTGCTCGATGACTTCTTGCGCGACGTGGTGATGGCGCTGGTGGCGCTTGGCATCGGCGTGCCGCCCGGACAATATGTGCTGCTGGTGTCGATATCGCGCATCTTGCAAAGCTTGCAGCACGCGAATGTGAGGATACACTTTGGCTACATCGGCGAGCGGTTGTTGATTTCGCCGCGTTTCCACCGCACGCATCACGCCATCGGCGTGGGGCACGAGTCGAAAGGCAAGGGCAGCATAGGCGGTTGCAACTTCGGCGTCGTTTTGCCGATTTGGGATATGCTGCTGGGCACCGCGAATTTCTCGGCCGGCTATGCGCGCACGGGCGTGCGCGACCAACTGGCGCGCATCGACAGCCACGGCGTGGGCCGGCCGGGACGCAACTATGGCCGCGGCTTCTGGCAGCAGCAATGGCTGGGCCTGCGCCGCATGGTGGAATTTGCAAGATTAAAACGAAAAGGACGCCGTTGATGCGTAATGTGTTGAATTCGTATGGGCGTGCCTTGCTGTCGCAATTGCACGGCAAGATACTGCTGCTCAGCGTTGCCCCCTTCATCCTGTCGCTGATACTGTGGGGTGCTGTGCTGTACGTGGGCCTGCAACCGCTGATCGACAGCTTGCATGCGCTGTTTGCCGACTATGATTTCTTCCGCACCAGCGGCCAGGTGCTGGCCACCTTCGGCCTGGGCATGCTGAAAGCCGTGATCGTGCCCCTGATCGCCATGTTCATGCTGCTGCCGCTGATGATATTGACGGCGCTGATCTTCATGGGCTTGTTCGCCATGCCGGCTATCGGCCGCCATATTGGCGGGCGCCACTTTGCGCAACTGGAAAAGAAACATGGCGGCAGCCTGCTCGGCAGCGTCGGCACCTCGCTGGCCACGTTCTTGCTGTTTATTGTCGTCTGGGTCATCATGCTGCCCCTGTACGCGTTTCCGCCCGCCGCGCTGGTGGGCCAAGCCGTGCTGTGGGGCTGGCTGACATACCGCGTGATGGCGTATGACGCCATGGCCGATTACGCCAGCGTGGAAGAGCGCCAGGCCATCATGCGCACGCAGCGCTGGCCCCTGCTGGCCATCGGCATGGTGTCCGGCGTAGCCGGCGCCGTGCCGGGCATGCTGTGGATGGGCGGCGTGATGGCCGTGGTGTTTTTTCCCTTCCTGGCGGCGTTTGCCATCTGGCTGTATGTACTGATCTTTATCTTCACGGGTCTGTGGTTCCAGTATTACTGCCTGGAAGCACTGTCGCGTTTGCGGGGCGTACGTGGCATGAGCGACGTGGCGCCGGCTGACGCCTGACTTGCGTTCATCCTGACCTTTAATCGAATTGAACGAGGAAGTTCCATGGCTATCGGATTAATTATCATCGGCGACGAAATCCTGTCGGGCAAGCGTCCTGACCAGCATTTCCCGAAAGTAGTGAGCATGCTCAAGCAGCGTGGCTTGCAGCTGAGCTGGGCGCAGTACGTGGGCGACGAACCAGCCCGTCTGGTGGCCTTGCTCAAGCGCAGCTTTGCCAGCGGCGACATCGTTTTCAGCTTTGGCGGCATCGGCGCCACGCCGGACGACCATACGCGCCAGGCGGCGGCCGATGCGCTGGGCTTGCCGCTGGTGCTGCATCCGCAGGGCAAGCGCAATATCGAGCAGCGCATCATGGAAATGGGCGCAGAGGCGGGCGTGCCGGCGGACTTGAACTCGCCGGAAAACTTGCACCGCCTAAAAATGGCAGAGTTTGTCGAGGGTGCCGCGCTGATTCCGAATCCGTACAATAAGATTGCCGGCTTTGCCGTGCGCGAGCATTATTTCGTGCCCGGCTTTCCCGTCATGTCCTGGCCCATGATCGAATGGGTGCTCGAGACGCATTATGCGCACCTGTTCAACCAGGTGCCGCATGCGGAACATGCCTTGCTCGTATATGAAACGGCCGAGTCTTCGCTGACGCCGCTGATGCTGCGCCTGGAAGCGCAGTTTGCGCTCATCAAAGTGTTCAGCCTGCCTAGCGTGGGCGATGCGCAAACGCGCCGGCATATCGAACTGGGCGTCAAGGGCGAACCCGCGCAAGCGGCTGCCGCCTTCGCCGCGATGCGCGCCGCGCTCGACGCGCTGCAGGCCGAGTACACCCCTATCTGAGATGTTGCCAGTCCGGCACCAGCAGCTTTGTCGCTGGCGTCCGGCCGGTCTTGCATGCAGGTACGCAAGCAACCGTTACAAGACGTTGTTTTTTTGCGAAAATCTTCGATGAAGCAAGATTTTTGTGTGCGCTCGTCAGGTGTTTTCAGGCCAATGTGGTGGAATGGTGAGCAGGGACCTGGCGTGTCAAACGTGGGGTTGCCTGCCTGTGTAGTAAGAAGTTTTTTTGATTCACCGGTATGGACATCATGTTAAGCAAGCTTTGTTGTGAGCGGCCCTGGCTGCCCCCTGCCTTATCCTGCGCGGAGCGGTATCGCTACCGTATTTTTCGCGCTGTCCACATCCAACCTTTCCCCAGCATCCCATGAAAGACACAGGCGTCAATCTGGCCGCGCAAGAGCGGCCTCCCTCGGATCCAGTTGCCGAGGCGCCGCCGCCGGCGAGCCGGCCGAAGAAGCGCCGTTCGCGCATCTGGCCGATCTTTGCCATCATTGCGCTGGCGCTGATCGCCGGCGTGGCGTGGTTCGTCATGCGTGAAGTGCGCACCTCGGCCCTGCAGGCCGAGTTTTTTACGCGCCTTGACCGTCAACTGACGTTCAAGGTCGAGCCTGGCCCAGCAGCGGCCGGTGCCATCCGCTATCCGCAGCACGGTCCGTATGACGAGCGGCTCGGCTATGCCAGCCTGCCCGATTTCATTGCCAAGCTGAACGCGCGCGACTATGCCGTCACGGCGCAGGCGCGTATGTCGCCGAAGATGGTGCAACTGGTTGACCGGGGCATCTTTGCTACCTATCACGAGAAAAACCGGGCCGGACTGAGCATCCTCGATTGCCGCGCCGCGCCCCTGTTCGCGGCCAGTTATCCCGAGCGCATGTTCGACAGCTTTGCCGAAGCGCCACCGGCGCTGGTGCAAAGTCTGCTGTTCATTGAAAACCGCGAATTGCTCGATCCCGGTACGCCCATGCGCAATCCTGCGGTGGAATGGGATCGCCTGAGCAAGGCGGTTCTGGACAAGGCGCTCAACCTGTTCGGCGGCCACCGCAGCGGTGGCGGCAGCACTCTGGCCACGCAGATTGAAAAATACCGCCATTCGGAAGACGGGCGCACCACTTCGATGCAGGATAAATTGCTGCAGATGGTGTCGGCCAGCCTGCGTTCCTACCAGGATGGCGAGAACACCATGGAAGCGCGGCGCAAGATCGTCGTCAATTACCTCAATACAGTGCCGCTGTCGGCCAAAAGTGGTTTTGGCGAAGTCAACGGCATTGGCGATGGCATGTGGGTTTGGTATGGTCGCCCCTTTGCCGAAGTGAAGACTTTGCTCAAGGGTAATATGGACCAGCCAGGCAGTGCGCTGGCCTACAAGCAGGCGCTGAGCTTGCTGATCGCGCAGCGCCGTCCCTCGCATTATCTGGTGGCCGGTGGTGCCGACCTGGAAGAATTGAGCAACAGCCATCTGCGCCTGCTGGCGCAAGCGGGCGTGATTTCGCCGCAGCTGCGCGATGCGGCTATCGCCGAGAAGCTGCAGCCGTCGACCGCTTCGGGCGTGCAATCGGAAGCGTCCACCTCGTTCGTCACGCGCAAGGCTTCGAATGCCGTGCGCAACCACTTGGCCAGCATGCTCGGCGATCCGCGCTTGTACAACCTCGACCGCCTCGACCTGAAAGTGGTCAGCACGCTCGACGCGCAGGCGCAAAATGCCGTTACCAAGGTCTTGCGCGAGTTGCGCGACCCGGAAGTGGCAAAAGCGGCCGGCTTGACGGGCAAGGGCATGCTGGGCAATGGCGACCCCGCCAACGTGGTCTACAGTTTCACCCTGCTGCAAAAGGGCGAGCAAGCCAACTTGCTGCGCGTGCAGACGGACAATTTTGACCAGCCACTCGACATCAACGAAGGCGCCAAGCTGGACCTGGGCTCCACGGCCAAGCTGCGCACCCTGGTGACGTATCTGGACATCATCGACCAGTTGCACCAGCGCTATAGTGACATGGGCGCCGCCGAACTGGGCAAGATCGCCGTCGATCCGAAGGACATGCTGTCGCAGTGGGCGATTGCCTACTTGAAACCATTGCCGCTCGGCGAAGCGCGCAAGCTGCCGGCCATGCTGGCGGCCGCCATGGAGCGCAAATATTCGGGCAACCCGGGTGAAGGCTTCTTCACGGGCGGCGGCTTGCATCATTTTGGCAACTTTTCCAAGCTCGATGACAACCGCATTTTGACGCTGCAGCAGGCGCTGCGCCAATCGACCAACCTGGTGTTCGTGCGCCTGATGCGCGACGTGGCCCGCTACTATATGTTCTCGCGCCCCGATTCCTCGGCCTCCCTGCTGGCGGACGCGGACGATCCGCGCCGGGCCCAGTACCTGAGCCGTTTTGCCGACAAGGAAGGGCGCGAATTCCTGCAACGCTTTTACCAAAAGTATCGCGGCAAGAGCGTTGATGAGCAGGAAAAGATTTTGCTGGCCAGCATACGCCCGACGCCCGTGCGCCTGGCCAATATCTTCCGCAGCACCAATCCCAAGGGCACGCTGGCGGAATTTGGCGATTTCCTCAATGCCAACTTGCCGTCGCAAAACGAAGTGCCGCCCGAGCGCGTAGCCAAGCTGTACCAGCAGTATGCGATGGAAAACTGGTCGCTGGCCGACCGCGGCTATTTGGCCAATGTGCATCCGCTGGAATTGTGGATGGTGGCGTATCTGCGCCAGCACGACGGTTCCACCCTGTCGCAGATGGTGGCGGCGAGCGAAAAGCAACGCCAGCAAGTGTACCAATGGTTGTTCAATACGCACCGCAAGCATGCACAGGACCGCCGCATCGCCAATTTGCTGGAAGTGGAAGGTTTCCTGGAAATCCACCGCCAGTGGAAGAAGATGGGGTATCCCTTCGATTCGCTGGTGCCGTCCTATGCGACCACCCTGGGCGCGTCGGCCGACCGTCCTGCGGCGCTGGCCGAGTTGATGGGCATCATCATCAACGATGGCGTGCGCAAACCGAGCGTGCGCATCGATTCCATGCATTTCGCGGCCAATACGCCGTACGACACCATGCTCAAGCGGGGCAGCAAGGTGGAGGCGGAACAAGTGCTGTCGCCCGACGTGGCCAAGGCCGTCGCCAAGGCCATTCGCGAAGTGGTGTCGGACGGCACCGCCAAACGCGCCAAGACGGCGTTTGTCGGCGCCGACGGCGTGCCTATTGCCATGGGCGGCAAGACGGGGACGGGCGACCAGCGTTTCGACGTATATGGCGCCGGTGGCCGCCTGATCGAGTCGCGCTATGTGAATCGTTCGGCCACATTCGTCTTCAATATCGGCGAGCGCTTCTATGGCAGCATGACGGCCTATGTGCGGGGACCGGAATCGAAGAACTACGATTTCACCAGCGCCTTGCCGGTGCAATTGCTGGTGTCCCTGGCGCCGAGTCTGATGCCGCTGATTGAGCCGCCCGCGCCGGCCGAGGGCGTGGCGCAGCAGTGCACGAATTGAGACGCCGTTGCCGCTGAAGAGCAGGCCCCTACGGTTAATGCCGTTCAGTCTAGGGTTTTGGCGTGATTGATGAGCGCCAGTAAATTCGCTAGCCCCAGCGGCAAAGAGTTGGGGTCGGACACTTCGTGATCGGAATGTGCTCCATTGAAGCACATTCCCCCAGCGGGTCCGACCCCAGTCCTTGTTCTTGGGCTAAAATTAGGCCCTTGGGGCCGTAATGCCGTTCAGTTAAGGGTTATGGCGTGATTGATGAGCGCCAGTAAATTCGCTCAACCCAGAGGCAAAGAGCTGGGGTCAGACCCTCAGGGTCCGACCCCTGTCCTAGTTCTTGGGCTAAAAATAGCATCACTAACACACTAACTGAACGGCATTAGGCCCCTGTGGCCGGTTTTTTTGGTACGCTACATGACGCCAGCTTCGCTGCAGGGCGTGCACCGCGTCCGCGATTGCCATGCCATCGGCGGCAGGCGCGATGCCATCGTGCCCGGCTAGCCGGCAAATACGGCGGTTTTATCTTCCAGGCGCGCGTGGAAGGCGGCAATGGCGGGCGTGTCCGGGCGTTGCATGGGCGCCATCAGCCAGCGCTTGACGGACAGGCCCAGCACGATATCGGCTAGGCTGAACTGTTGGCCGCACACATACGCGCCCGTGCGCTGTAACTGCTGTTCGAGCACGCCCATCATCTTGTTCCATCCGGCAATCCCGGCCGCCAGCTGCGCCGCATCCTGGTGTGCGGGGCTGTGGCGCACCAGCGACATGAAGGCGTAGCGCCAGCTATTGTTCAAGTCGCCCATTTGCCAATCCATCCATTTTTCCACTTCCGCGCGGGCGCGGGGATGAGTCGGCAGCAAGTCCTCGCGGCCCGCCTGGGCGCACAGGTAACGGCATATCGTGTTCGATTCCCATAGCACCAGGTCGCCATCGAGCAGCACCGGCACCATGGCGTTCGGATTCAGGGCCAGGAAGGCCGGCTCGTCGGTGGCGCGAAAGCCGCTGCCCCAGTCTTCGCGTTCGTACGGCAGGTCGAGTTCCTCGCAGGTCCACAAGACTTTGCGGACATTGATCGAGGCGGCTTTTCCAAGAATTTTCAGCATGCAGGGCTCCAAGGCGCAGGTGATGGATCTGCCACTGTAGCCGAAATGGCCACGCCGCAGCGGCGAAAGTGCCTTGCGTAGTTGCGCTTTTCTTGGCATCGTAGCCACCCATGAAACCCATGCGCCACCACATGTCCAAAATCCTCGCGTTCAGCCGCTTTTCCGTGCGCGATTTCCTCGCCACCGCCGGTCCCACTGTGCTGCTGGCGGGCGCGTTTTGCGCGCTCGCTTATTGGCTAGTCGACCCGGCGCCGCCGCGCCAGGTGAGCTTGTCGACGGGGCAGGACAACAGCGCATATGAAGAATTTGGCAAGAACTATGCGGCTACCCTGGCCAAGCACGGCATCAAGGTGAGCTTGCAGCCATCGCTGGGCTCGCAGGACAACTTGCAGCGCTTAAATAGCGGCAAGACCGATATTGCCTTCGTGCAAAGTGGCTCGACAGAGCACGCCGATGCCGAGCGCCATGGCTTGATTTCGCTGGGCAGCTTGTTTACGGAACCTGTCTGGCTGTTCCTGCGCGAAGACAAGGCGGTCACGCAACTGACGCAATTGAAGGGCATGAAGATCAATCTGGGGCCGCCAGGCACGGGTGTGCCTGGCCTGTTCCGGCAGTTGCTGTCCGCCAATGGTGTGGATGCCACGGAACTGAGCGTGAGCGACTTGCAAAATACGCCCGCCACGGTGGAACTGCTGGAAGGGCGCATCGATGGTCTCGTATTCAGCTCGGCGCCGGAAGCGCCGCTGATCCAGATGCTGCTGCAAACGCCAGGCATCAAGCTGTTCGATTTTTCGCAAGCCGAGGCGTACACGCGGCGCCTGCCTTTTCTCACGCATGTGGTCTTGCCTCGCGGCATCGTCGACCTGGGCAAAAACATCCCCGCCCAGGATTACCACCTGATCGCGCCCACCGCTACCCTGGTTGCGCGCGAAGACTTGCATCCTGCCTTGATGGATCTGTTCGTCCAGGCGGCGGCCCGCATTCACGGCGGCACGGGCTGGTTCCAGCAGCAGGGGCAGTTCCCGTCCGCGCGCTATACGGAAATTCCCGTCGCGCCTGAAGCGCTGAAATTTTACAAGGATGGCGCGCCCGTGCTGCAGCGCTACATGAGTTTTTGGCTGGCCAATTTCTTTGACCGCATGTGGGTGCTGGTGGTGGCGCTCGGTGCCTTGATCTTGCCGCTATCGCGCGTGGTGCCACCGCTGTATGTGTGGCGCATCCGCTCGCGCGTGTACCGCTGGTATGGCCAGTTGCGCACGGTGGAGCAGGCGCTGGAAGACGTGCCGCAAGCGCAGCGCGCGCAAGTGTATGCGGCGCAATTGCAGCGGCTGGACCAGATCGAGGAAATGGTCAACCAGATCTCGATTCCGCTGTCGTTTGCCGATGGCCTGTATGGCTTGCGCAGCCACATCAATTTCGTGCGCAAGCGCATCTTGGGCCTGATGGCAGAGCCTCCAGCGCTTGACACGGGCGAGCGTGCCTGAAGCGTCCAGCCACGCTGGCAACGGCATCTGGCCGAGGCCCAGCCCTGGCCCTAGCCCGGATACACAGCGCTTCAGTTGCTCCTGGCTTCAGGCGCCCAGCCACGGCAGTCCCGCCTTGCACCAGCCGCCGATCTGTTTGCGGTGGCCATCGGCGTCCTTGTCGCCCTCGAAGCCTTCGAGGATGTCGAAGCAGTTCGCATAGCCGTGTTCGCTCGCCAGCTTGGCCGCATGGCGCGAACGCACGCCGGAGCGGCACAGGAATAGCAGTACCGCGTCCTTGCCGGTCTGGGCTGCCAGTTGCGCGAGGAAGGCGGGATTCGGTACGCCACCCGGATACGTGGCCCATTGCACCGCGACATGCTGGGTGTCGGCGATGTCAACCCGACCGACCCAGTCGCGCTCGGCATTCGTGCGCACATCGATGAGCTTGACGCCGGCATCGCCCTGCAGCAGTGCATACGCTTCGTGCGGCGTGACGGCACCGGCATACGGCGTACCTTCATTGGCCCGGCTGCGGGCAGTGCTCAGGATGTCGGCGGCGGTAGTCATGGCGTCCTCGGTGAAAGTGGAAAGGGATAAACGATTATAGTGCGCCGTGCGCATCGCGCAAATGGGGATACGCGCTGCACGGCGCATGCACCACAAGAAGGCATTTTTCAGGAATCCGCAAAAAATGCACGATAATAGTGCGTTGTTTGTTTTTTGCACTTGCATAGTGCATTCTGAACGTGATGCAAACGCGTGTGAGAAACCCGGGCATGAAAATTTTCACGGGGATGGCAGGTATTCTGCTGTCGCTACCACGCTGCTTCTGGAGCTGGCATGGAATCTGCTATGATCCTTGTGAGTTTTGGTGGCACGCAATGTTTGCTTCGCTGCATCAGCCCAGACGCATTAAGGTCGGCTCACCCCACATTCATTTAGGAGATACGCATGGCAATGACAGCCGCAGAAGTCTTGAAGATGGTAGAAGAAAACGAAGTCAAATTCGTTGATTTCCGCTTTGCCGACACCCGTGGTAAAGAGCAGCACGTGACGGTTCCCGTGTCGCACTTCGACATGGATAAATTCGAGTCGGGCCACGCCTTTGACGGTTCTTCGATCGCTGGCTGGAAAGGCATTGAAGCGTCCGACATGATTTTGCTGCCGGATCCAAACACCGCCAATATCGATCCGTTCATGGAAGAAACCACGCTGTTCATGCAGTGCGACGTGATCGAACCATCGGACGGCAAGGGCTATGACCGCGACCCGCGCTCGATCGCGAAACGCGCCGAAGCCTACCTGAAATCGTCGGGCATGGGCGACACCGCCTACTTCGGCCCTGAGCCAGAATTCTTCATCTTCGACAGCGTGCGCTGGAAGATCGACATGTCGGGTTGCTTTGTCAAGATCGGTTCGGACGAAGGTTCATGGTCGACCGGCAAGGATATCGAGGGCGGCAACAGCGGCCACCGTCCTACCGTCAAGGGCGGCTACTTCCCGGTGCCACCAGTGGACAGCTTCCAGGACATGCGTTCGGAAATGTGCCTGATTCTGGAATCGCTGGGCATCCCGGTTGAAGTACACCATCACGAAGTCGCCGGCGCCGGCCAGAATGAAATCGGCACCAAGTTCTCGACCCTGGTCGAGCGCGCCGACTGGACGCAAAACCTGAAATACGTGGTGTGGAACGTGGCGCACAGCTATGGCAAAACCGCTACCTTCATGCCGAAACCTATCGTTGGCGACAACGGTTCGGGCATGCACGTGCATCAATCCGTATGGAAAGATGGCAAAAACCTGTTCGCTGGCGACGGCTATGCCGGCCTGTCCGATTTCGCCCTGTACTACATCGGCGGCATCATCAAGCACGCCAAGGCTTTGAATGCGATCACCAACCCGGGCACCAACTCGTACAAGCGTCTGGTACCAGGCTACGAAGCTCCGGTGAAATTGGCGTACTCGGCGAAAAACCGCTCCGCCTCGATCCGTATCCCGCACGTGGCCAATCCAAAAGGCCGCCGCGTCGAAGCGCGTTTCCCGGATCCACTGGCGAACCCGTACCTGTGTTTCGCTGCACTGTTGATGGCTGGCCTGGACGGCGTTGCCAACAAGATCCATCCGGGCGAAGCAGCCTCGAAAGATCTGTACCATCTGCCGCCAGAAGAAGACGCACTGATCCCTACCGTGTGCGCTTCGCTGGAAGAAGCACTCGATGCGCTGGACAAGGATCGCGAGTTCCTGACCCGTGGTGGCGTGTTCAGCGATTCCATGATCGACGCTTATCTGGAATTGAAAATGCAGGACGTGCAGCGCATGCGCATGACCACGCATCCAGCCGAGTTCGATATGTACTACTCGCTGTAATGGCGCCATACCGGCAACTTGCCGGTAGTGAGTGAAAAACGCGGGTGAGGCGATGGTCTTGCCCGCGTTTTTTTATGCAGTACGCCCATGCGGCGGCAGCACGTGTTGTATAGTCGGCCCAGGAACGATGCGGCAGGTGCCGACAGGAGTCGAGATTGAGCAAGTATGACAGAATCGCGTTGATGGCCGCATTGCTGGCTGCAGCGGCGCAGGCGCACGCGCAGTTGTATGTGTGCGCCGATGCGCACGGACACAAGACGTACACGGACAAGCTGGCGGGCAAGCATTGCCAGTTGCTCGATTTGCCTGGCGCCATGACGCAGCCGCCACGCAAGACGGCGCCGCTGACCGGCCCGCCTGCGCGGCCCGCCACGCAGGCGCTGGCCACGGCGGTGCCTGCCGCCGGGGCGTTTCCCAAGGTTGACGGCGCCGAGCAGCGCGCGCGCGACCTGGACCGGCGCCAGATCCTGCAGGACGAATTGCGCAGCGAAGAACAGAAATTGGCGGCCCAGCGCCTGGAACTGAACGCCGGCCAGCCCGAGCGCCAGGGTAATGAGCGTAACTATGCGAAATATCAGGAACGCGTGGCGCAGTTGAGGGACAACCTTGGCCGCACACAGCAGAACGTCGAAGCGCTGAAACGCGAGATCGCCAATATCCGATGAGCAGACCATGACAATACACAACCCTCCCAGCCGTCCCGCCCACCTGGCGGGTCTCGATTTGCTGGCTTCTGCCGTGATCTTGCTCGATCGCGACGGGCACATCAGCTATGCCAACGCGGCGGCTGAAAACTTGCTGGAAAGCTCGCTGAAAGCGCTCTCGCGGCAGAAGTTGACGGCGCTGTTCCTCAATCCCGAAGAGCTGGCCGGCATCTGCGCGCAGGCGCTCGAACATAAATTCTCCGATTTGCGCCAGGATCTGAGCCTGGAGCGCCTGGGGCGCGAGCCGCTGCGCGTGCACAGCATCGTCAGCGCGCTCGACGCGCCGAGCGACGGCGTACTGATCGAGCTGCGCGAAAACGTGCAGCAGTTAAAACTCGACCGCGAGGAGCGCATCCTCGACCAGAGCCAGGTCAACAAGGAGCTGATACGCAATCTGGCGCATGAAATCAAGAACCCGCTGGGCGGTATCCGCGGCGCGGCCCAGCTGCTGGAGCTGGAATTGCCGGCCCTGCACCTGAGCGAGCTGCGCGAATACACGCAGGTCATCATCAAGGAAGCGGACCGGCTGCAAACCCTGGTTGACCGCCTGCTGGCGCCGCACCGCCGCCCGCACATCGTGGGCGACGTGAATATCCACGAAGTGTGCGAGCGCGTGCGCAGCCTGATCCTGGCCGAATTTCCCAGTGGGCTGACCATTTCGCGCGATTACGATGCCTCGATTCCCGAGTTTCGCGGCGATAAGGAACAATTGATACAAACCGTGATCAATATCGCGCATAACGCGGCGCAAGCGCTGGCCGAGCGCATCGAGGCGGGCGATGCGGAGCTGATTTTCAAGACGCGCGTGGCGCGCCAGGTGACCCTGGCCAAGGTCCGTTACGCCCTGGCATTAGACTTGCATATCATTGACAATGGACCGGGCATCGCACCTCAGATCCGTGACCGGATTTTCTACCCGCTGGTGTCGGGCAGGGAAGGCGGCAGCGGTTTGGGGCTGACCTTGGCGCAAACCTTCGTGCAACAGCACCTGGGCGTGATCGAGTGCGAAAGCCGGCCTGGATACACCGATTTCAGGATCGTTCTACCCTTGCCATAAGCGAGGGGGTATCCCACCCATGAAATCCATTGCGGGACGCACACACTAATGAAGCCAATCTGGATAGTTGACGACGACGAATCAATCCGCTGGGTGCTGGAAAAAGCCCTGGCGCGGGAAAATCTCGCTACCAAGAGTTTTGCCAATGCACGCGATGCTATCGCGGCACTGGAATTTGACACGCCGCAAGTGCTCGTGTCCGATATCCGCATGCCGGGCGCGTCCGGCCTGGAATTGCTGCAGACGGTCAAGTCGCGCTTTCCCGGCCTGCCTGTGATTATCATCACGGCTTTTTCCGACCTCGATTCAGCCGTCGCGTCCTTCCAGGGCGGCGCCTTTGAATACCTGGCCAAGCCGTTTGATATCGACAAGGCTGTCGAACTGATCCGCCGCGCGCTCGACGAGAGCCTGCGCGAGGCCAGCGTCGAATCGGGCCCGTCGGAAGCGCCGGAAATCCTTGGCCAGGCACCGGCCATGCAGGAAGTGTTCCGCGCCATCGGCCGCCTGTCGCAATCGAATGTGACGGTGCTTATCACGGGCGAATCAGGTTCCGGCAAGGAACTCGTGGCGCGCGCGTTACACAAGCATAGTCCGCGCGCGGCGCAGCCTTTCATTGCCCTCAATACGGCGGCTATACCGAAAGATTTGCTGGAATCGGAATTGTTCGGCCACGAACGCGGGGCATTTACGGGCGCGCAGACGACGCGCCGTGGCCGCTTCGAGCAAGCCGAGAACGGCACTTTGTTCCTCGATGAAATCGGCGACATGCCGTTCGACCTGCAGACGCGTCTCTTGCGCGTACTATCCGACGGCCACTTCTATCGCGTCGGCGGGCATCAGCCCATCAAGGCGAATGTGCGCGTCATTACCGCCACGCACCAGAATCTTGAGCAGCGCGTGCGCGACGGCCTGTTCCGCGAAGACTTGTATCACCGCCTGAACGTGATCCGTTTGCGCCTGCCCAGTTTGCGGGAGCGGCGCGAGGATATCCCCATCCTGGTGCGCCACTTCCTGGTGCAAAGCGGGCGCCAGCTGGGCGTGGAAGCGAAGCGCATGAGTGAGCCGACGATGCAGTTCCTCAGCAGCCTCGATTTGCCCGGCAATGTGCGCCAGCTGGAAAACCTGTGCAACTGGATCACCGTGATGGCGCCGGGACAGACGGTGGAAATCAAGGACTTGCCCTTGGAATTGACGCAGGGGCAGGGCGACGTTGCGACCGCGTCTGCCTGCGCTGACGTGGCGCCAGCGAACGTTGCTCATGCGCATGGTGGCCAGGTATTCGAGGCTGCCGTACCCGTCAACGGCGCGCCGCCGGGCTGGATCGGCTTGCTGGAATTGCAGGCCGCCGCAATGCTGGGCGCGGGGCAGCAAGAAGTCATGGCCGTGCTGGGGCGGCAATTCGAGTCGGCCCTGATCAAGACGGCGCTCAAGCATACGCACGGGCGCAAGAATGACGCCGCCGTGCGCCTGGGCATCGGCCGCAACACCATCACCCGCAAGATCTCGGAACTGGGTATCGACGGCGCCAAGGACGATTGACGCATGGCTGGACGGGCACTCCCCCCGTCCGCTTTTCCGCGCGGCGTCGATGGCACGCCACAACACCCACAACAATGACAGGCGATAAGGTAAGCTGGCGCTTGCCGGACTGTTTCGTCCGGTCTTAACCTTCATTGTGGAACTGTATGCTGATTAACTGCGTGGCCTACCAGGATGGCAAAAAACTGGCCGACTTGCCGATTGACGATATCAGCGATTACGTCGAGCGTCCCGACTGTTTCGTCTGGGTTGCGCTGCTTGATGCGACGCCGGCCGAGCTGAAACAGATGCAGCACGAGTTTTGCCTGCATGAACTGGCCGTCGAGGATGCGCAGCGCGGCCACCAGCGCCCGAAGATCGAGGAATATGGCGATTCCCTGTTTGCCGTGGTGAAAACCGTGGAAATGATTGCGAACGAACTGGTACTGGGCGAAGTCGACATTTTCGTTGGCGCCAATTATGTGCTCTCGTCGCGCAGCAATAGCTCGCAAGGTTTCCTCGGCGTGCGCGCGCGCGCCGAACGCGAACCGCACTTGCTGCGCCAGGGTTCGGCCTTCGTGCTGTACGCGCTGATGGACGCCGTCGTTGACCGCTACTTTCCCGTGCTCGACGCGCTGGAATCGGAGCTGGAACTGATCGAGGACCGCATCTTTGACCGTGGCACCGAGCGCGACAATATCGAACGCCTGTATCAGTTGAAGCGCAAGGTCATGGTTTTGCGCCACGTGGTGGCGCCTCTGATGGAAGCGGTGGGCAAGCTGCATGGCGGGCGCGTGCCGCCGCTGTGCCACGATACCCAGGAGTATTTCCGCGACGTGCACGATCATCTGGCGCGCATCAACGGCACGCTCGACACCATCCGCGACACCATCAGCACGGCCATCCAGGTGAATTTGTCGATGGTGGCCATCGACGAGAGCGAAGTGAACAAGCAGTTGGCGGCCTGGGCGGCCATCTTTGCCGTGTTCACGGCGTTTGCCGGTGTGTGGGGCATGAATTTCAAGTTCATGCCCGAGCTGGACTGGCAATACGGTTATCCAGTGGCCGTTGGACTGATGAGCTGTGTCTGCGGTTATATGTATTACTTGTTCAAGCGTTCCGGCTGGCTGTAAAAAATTCCTGCCTATCTGTATTATTAAACAATAGGCGGAGTACAATCGCGGCATACCTGCTCGGGCGGGTCATGGCTGAGGGGTGCCACGCCGGCAGGTTTGCTGGTGCTTCCAGTGTTGTACAGGAGCATACATGAGTATTCCCTTGTTTGATGTGAATTCGCGAGAACCTCTGTTCGATCCCGAGCAGCGGCGTACCCTGGCGGAAGCGGCGCTGCGCTCGATTACCGACTCGACGGCGCGCGCCCGCGGCGACGACTTCCTGCGCATCCTCGTCAAGGATCTGGCCGAAGCGCTCGACGTGCACTATGTGATCGCCGGGCGCCTGGTGCGCATGGATGATGGCAGCGAAGGCATCCGCACCCTGGCCCTGTGGGGCGGCGACGGCTACCAGGCGAATGTCGAATACAGCTTGCAGCACACGCCTTGCCAGGACGTGACTTGCCAGAGCATGTGTTTTCATGGCAGCGACATCCAGCGTCGCTTTCCACTAGACACCCTGCTGGTCGACATGCAGGCCGAAAGCTATATCGGCATGCCGCTGATCGATACTGAAGGCAAGACCCTGGGCATCTTGTCGGCCATCGACACGCGTCCCATCGATGAAAACAAGCGCTTGCTGGCCTTGTTGTTGCTGTCGATCTTTTCGGCCCGTGGCGCGGCCGAGTTGCAGCACCAGGAGCGCACGCAGCAGCTCGAAGAAATGGTGCGCGTGCGCACTGAGTCGCTGCTGGCGGTGCAGGCCAACCTGATCGAGCAGGAACAGATGGCGGCCCTCGGTTCGCTGGTGGCCGGCGTGTCGCATGAAGTCAACACGCCGATCGGCGTGGCACTCACGGCGGCCTCGAGCATGGGTAGTTATGCCGACCAGTTGGTGCAGCTGCTGGGCGGTGCCAAGGTCAGCCGTGCCGAATTGATCGACGTTGCCGAAGCCTTGAAAGGTGCGGCGGCCTTGATCGAGCGCAACTTGGCGCGCGCCGCCGACCTGATCGGCAATTTCAAGCAGTTGGCCGTGGACCAGGTCAGCGAATACGTGGCCAACCTGGTGCTGCACGACTATGTGCATGGCCTGGTGTTGGCGCACAGCCCGGAACTGCGCAAGGCGGCGCTGAGCGTGGAAATCGATATCGCGCCCGATTGCCAGGTGCGCCTGGCGGCTGGCAAGCTGTCGCAAATTCTCTCGAACCTGCTGATGAACAGCGCCCGCCACGGCTATCCGCACGGTGGGCCAGGGCGCATTACGATACGCGCGCGCATCGAGGAAGGCGTGGATGACGCCCCCGCGCAATGGCTGCTGCTGGAGTTTTCCGACGATGGCATCGGCCTGGCACCGGCCGTGCGCGAACATCTGTTTGAACCGTTTTTTACCACCAAGCGTGGCCAGGGCGGTTCCGGCCTGGGCATGCACATCGTCTACACCATCGTGCAGCAACTGGGCGGCCAGGTGTGCGCCATCGACGGCACGCCCGGCTGCCATATACAGATCAGGCTACCCCTGGGCCACTGATCTGCGGTACGGGTCTCAGGCGGCTGCCATCGACAGGGCCACCGCTTCAGCCACCTTGATGCCATCGACAGCTGCCGACAGGATGCCGCCCGCATAGCCGGCGCCTTCGCCGGCGGGGAACAGGCCGCGCGTGTTCAGGCTTTGCAAGTCGTCGTCGCGGCGCTTGATGCGGATCGGTGACGAGGTGCGCGTCTCTACGCCTGTCAACACGGCATCGGCCTTGTAGTAGCCCTTGATCTGCTTGTTGAATGCTGGAAACGCTTCACGCAGGGCCGTGATCGCATACTCGGGCAGCGACGGCGCCAGGTCTGTCAGGTGCACGGCTGGCTTGTACGACGGTATCACGCTGCCGAACTCGGTCGAAGCGCGGCCTTCGACGAAATCGCCGACCAATTGGCCCGGAGCATCGTAGTTGCCGCCGCCGAGGGCAAATGCGCGCTCTTCCAGGTCGCGTTGCAGGGCGATGCCGGCCAGCGGGTCGCCCGGGTAGTCGGCTGGCGTAATGCCGACGACGATGGCGCTGTTGGCGTTGCGCTCGTTGCGCGAGTACTGGCTCATGCCATTCGTCACCAGGCGGCCCGGTTCCGACGCTGCCGCCACCACCGTGCCACCGGGGCACATGCAAAAGCTGTAGACCGAGCGGCCATTGCTGGCGTGGTGCACCAGCTTGTAGTCGGCCGCACCCAGAATCGGGTGGCCGGCGCTGGGGCCGAAGCGGCAGCTATCGATCAAGGATTGCGGGTGTTCCACGCGGAAACCGATCGAGAACGGTTTCGCTTCGATGTACACGCCGCGGCGGTGCAGCATCTCGAAGGTGTCGCGCGCGCTGTGGCCGATGGCCATCACCACGTGGTTGCTGGCGATGGTCTCGCCGCTAGCCAGTACCACGCCGCGCACCTGGCCACCGTCGGCGCCTGGCGCGATATCGAGATCGACCACTTTGCTCTCGAAGCGGTACTCGCCGCCCAGCTGTTCGATATTCGCGCGCATGGCTTCCACCATCTTGACCAGGCGGAAGGTGCCGATGTGCGGCTTGCTCACATACATGATTTCTTCGGGCGCGCCAGCCTTGACGAATTCCGTCAATACTTTGCGGCCATAGTGCATGGGGTCTTTGATTTGGCTGTACAGCTTGCCGTCCGAGAAGGTGCCGGCACCGCCTTCACCAAACTGCACGTTCGATTCCGGGTTCAGTTCGCGCTTGCGCCAGAAGCCGAAGGTGTCGACCGTGCGTTCGCGTACCTGCTTGCCCCGTTCCAGGATGATGGGGCGCAAACCCATCTGCGCCAGGATCAGCGCCACGAACAGGCCGCAAGGACCCGTGCCGACGACGATCGGGCGCGCTACATTGGTATGGCCGGCCAGCTGTTCGCCGCCGGCGACGAATTTGTAGTCGGTGTTGGGCGCGGGCATCAGATGGATATCATGCTGCAGGCGCGCCAGCACGGCGGCCTCGTTGTTGATTTCAACATGCAACGAGTAAATCAACACCACGGCGCTGCGCTTGCGCGCGTCATAGCTGCGCTTGAAGACGGTAAAGCCGAGCAAATCGGCAGCATCGATGCCCAGGCGCGCCAGGATGGCGGCCGGCAGGGCGGCTTCGTCGTGTTCGAGGGGGAGTTTTACTTCGTTGAGTCGCAACATGATGTGTATTTTAAAAAATTGCCGGGCTCCGTAGTTAGCGGAGAGTCTGTGACGTAGCGCGTGGTCGCTGCCATCAAGACGCTATTTTACCTGCATGTCCAGCAGCGAGCCATCTGCCGGGTATCTGCGAGGGCGGCTGCACCTTGATCCGCAAAAAGAGGGGGGGGTAAAAAAAATCCGGCGGCCATTGCATGGCCGCCGGATTTGTATTGCTAACTAATTATTTCATACTGCTTGGTGATTAGAACGTGTAACGGCCGCCCAGTGTGAAGTAACGGCCCACTGCACCCGATTGGTGCAGCGATGGGTTGTAGTTGATACGACCGTAGGTTTGCACGTCCAGCGGTGCCATCTTGTCGAACAGGTTGGTGATCGACGCGGTGAGCTCCCATTGTTTCGTGACATTCCACTTGGCAAACAGATCCGTGGTGATGAACGAAGCGATACGGCAGTTTTTGTACGGCACGTCATTGGCATCGACGTCCAGGCAGTCGCCTTTGACATCATTCTTGTTGCTGATGCTGCTGACGTAGTTCATGTTAGCAGTGACGTTGACCGGACCTTGATCCCAGCCCAGGGTCAGGCGGACTTTTGTCTTCGGGGTACCGCCGTTACCGGACAGGTTGGTGTCGCCGTGGGTGCCGGCAAATTCCAGTACCGTGCCATCGGCGTTGGTGCGCGTGAACTCTTTCATATACGTGAGCGTTACGCCAGAGTTGAAACGACCGTACTCGCCAGCGTTGTACTTGCCGCGCAGATCCAGGTCGATACCCGAAGTCTTGGTTTTACCCGCGTTCAGGTAAGGCGCTTTAACCATCAGGATCGGACCAGCCAGGCCTGGGAAGTTGCTCGTAGGTTCGCCACGCACGATGACCGCATCTGGATAGCCAGCTGGATTGGCAACTACTGCGCCAGGGTCGGAGCCGTTGATCTCGCCATCACGCACGATTTTCCACCAGTCGATCGACAGGCTGATGTTTTTGATCGGTTCCAGCACCAGACCCAAGCTGTAGCTCTTCGAGGTTTCTGGCTTGATGTTTTTATTGCCGATCGTGATCGCGCCAACTTGTTGCGACGAGCAATCGATAGGTAATTTCGTCACGGCGCAACGTACCGGATCGCTGGCAATATTGGTAAACGCTGCAACGGCGCTGTTGCCGTTCTCTGCTGCGCTAGGAGCGCGGAAGCCCTCTGCGTAAGTACCGCGGAAGGCCACTGCCGAAGCTGGCGTGAACTTGAAACCGACTTTTGGCGTCGTCGAACGGCCGTAATCCGAGTAATCATCTGTGCGCAGCGCGAATTGCAGCTCCAGTTCTTTCATGACTGGTGCAGCGAGCTCGGCGTACAGGGCCTTGACATTGCGCGAACCTTGTGAGGCGGAATAGCCCAGACCAACGATATCGTTGATGTCGGTATATGGCGTCGATTGGCTGTTCGTTTCTTCCTTGCGGTATTCGGCGCCCAAAGCGAGGCCTACCGTGCCGCCTGGCAATTGGAACAGTTCGCGTGAAGCCTTGAAGTCCAGCGAGGTGCTCTTCGTCGTGCCCGAGTTGTTCAGCGTAGGCGATACCAGTGCCAGTACTTCAGGGCTGTTGGTCACGCCCTTGCCTATGCGGAAGGTGCCGTTGTTCAGCGCCGTGCGCAAAGCGCTAGAACGGTAGTAGCCGTTTTGCGTGCGGTCGGTTTTACTTTCTGCGTACATCAGGCCTGTATCGTAATCCCAGTTGGCATACGTACCCTTGACGCCAGCCAGGACACGGGTAACGGTCGTTTCCAGGTTAGACACGCGTGGACGCGACGCATCGACCCAACGCGGACGGGCAGCGACACCCAGGATGTTGTCCGGGTGGTTAGCCGGCATCAGCAGCTGATTCGGTCCAGTGCCGGTGTTGTTGACGCGGGCATTGATAAGGTCAAAGCCGGCGCCGGTCAGGCCGGATGGGGTGGTGTAGGTGTCTGCCTTCGACTTGAAGATGCCCACTTCCGTGTAGCCTTGCGCATCAGCGCCCAGCGCCAGGGTGCCGCGCATGAACAGGTTAACGTTTTCGGTTTTAGGCTGGACGGTCGCGAACTGGACCGGATCCCACAGGCAACCGCCGCGCGAATTGTCGTTTGCGCTGCCACCGGTGGGATCGAGGTTAATCGGGTCGCACGAGCCTGGCAAGTTGGTCACGTTGCCGGCAGGACCACCAGCGGCGTTGACTGGACGCAGGGTGCCCAGGAAGGAGCTGCCGCCGCCATTGCCGGCGGTCGTCTGGCCGGCGCGCTGATCGCGGCCGCCCCATGGACGGGCATCGGCCTGACCGATCCACTTGTCGCGGTTGCTTTGCTTGATTTCGCCCGATTTTTTCGCATCGATCGTGGCGAAAACGTTGAATTTGTCGGTGTCCATGTCGCCGAAGCCGATGGCACCGGAGATGCTGGTGACGGTGCCGTCACCGTGGCCGCTCTGGCCGACGTTGGCGGAGATGGTCTTGCCGACGTAGTTTTGACGCAAGATGATGTTGACTACACCGGCGATCGCATCGGAACCGTAAATGGCGGAGGCGCCGTCTTTCAGGATGTCGATGCGGTCCACGGCGTCGAGGGGAATCGAGTTCAAGTCGACGAAGCTGCGCTGACCGTCGTCGCCGAAGCCGTATGGCGCCGTGCGGCGGCCATTGATCAGCACCAGGGTCGAGCTGACGCTCAAACCGCGAAGCGAAACGCCCGAGGCGCTACCTGCGAAACCGCTGGTGAAGGAACCACTCACACTGCCGTTGTTGTCGGCAGAGATGCTGCGCACGACGTCGGCGATCGACGCCTTACCGGTTTGTTCGATATCTTTGCGGCTCAGCGTTTGAATGACCGAAATCGTCTCGGCTTCTGCACGTTTGATGCTGGAACCGGTAACTTCGACTTTTTGAATGTTACCGCCCGTTGTTTGCGCATTAGCCATGTGCATACCGAATGCGATCGTACCGATAAACATCAAACGGATAGACCGCGACAATCCTGTTTCCACCATCATTGCAAAACTCCTCACTTTATGAATATGCAGCCTGACAAGCCTTGTATTGGCAAGCCCAGCGATATATATCTATTATTTTATAGATCGTCTCATGGACGGGGCATTTGAAAATTTTGAGTATTCAAAATTTCAAGATGTTCATCAAACCATCGCAGCTACTTGCCTGTCAATTTTTATAGCTCCAGCACATATGAAAAAACAACACATAGCATCGTTCGGTTATTTTTCTTTGCCGGAAAAAGTGTTGCCTCACTTGGGCTACAGCCCGCATTTTTGCAGGCTTGTCAAGGATGTAGTATAGTGTTTGCCTGATGATGGAAATGTTGTTTTTTTGTACTATTGCGTAGAACGATAGACGTGAGCGCCATCATGGTGCAATATTGGGGCATGTATCAAAATCGTGCATGCTCGCATCATTTTGGTGCTTAATTGCCGCATGTTTCGGTAGGGTGTTTATTTGTATTTCGAAAAATATAATAATGGCTCCGTCATTCGATGAGTGCGCGGTTCAATTTTGTTTTCTTTTCTTATATTTATCGATAGTTGCTAAATAGTGGAAATACGTATTGCACAATTGCCGGCATTGCCGGTGCAGGGTGCGCGCGCGGAAATGCGCCGGAAAATGAAAGCGATGGAATTGGCATGCTACAACTTGTGTGCTTGTCCCAGCGGGCAGCGGCGAGTGCCGAGATTGCTTTCGGGATTGCCTGTAAGAAATAGATTGTGATTGCAATTGCGGCTAGTGGTGCTGCGCAGCTGTACTTTTTCATGTTCCCTCCCTCAACACGCTCGCGTCCTTAGGTGTGCCCTCTTAGTGCTCGGGATGCGTAGTTCCATCGGCAGGTCGATGATGCCGGTGGCAAGCGTCGCTCTTTTTCGACGTCCGAAAACTCGCCGCCGCCAATTCCCGAAGCAAGCCGCTGAACTGACCCACCGCATGCACGGCGATTTGTTGTAGGCATTTAAAGTGTTCCTGAGCAGCTCCATCGCTTTCTGCATCGAGAAGAAAGAAAGCATCGCCACCCGCAAGGTCTGCCAGTACGCCACCCCGTCGATGGCCTCGTCCCTGCCGTAATATTTGTGCGAGCTCGGCTCGGCCCTGCTGCAGGCCCCGCTTCCCCATGGCTCCATATTGGCACTGCATGCTCGCAAGCGCCTGCAGTGCGTGCCGCCGAGGAGAGTGCTTTCATTGTGTTGTTTTATGTGAGTGCAGGCGTGAAATTGCCATCTCTGATTGACGGCGTTGAAGCGCCATGATTAACTGGAAGTGTGCTTGTAACTCTCACATTGACAGTCGCACGAGTTCATGAATCTGCGTTTTGCCCACTCCTATCTTTCTCCCCCGGTGCCGCTTGTTGCGCACTTGCCATTTCGCTCGATCCTGTCCCGTACATCTCAAAAATCCCCGCTGTTGTAATTAAGTGTAACTTTCGTGGATAAATTTGACAATTTGTGACCGGAAATGTTCTAGTGTATTCACTAGGCAAAATGTCCATCATATTTTGTAAAACAAGCCGGGGGGTGAACGGCGATCCTAGCTCGGGTTACCAAGGGGTTGAACCCACAGCTCCTTGGTCAACAGTCAGTTGCATAAGAGCAAGCTGTGAGAGTAGCTTGTACGGAGAAAAAAATTGGTTAAGAAAATCGTATTGAAACGTAGTGTTGTTGCAGTCGCACTTACGCTGGCATCGTCCCACATGGTAGCGATTGCGCAAGAGGTGTCCGTCGACCCCGCCGTGCAGAAGGTGCTGGTGACCGGTTCGAACATTAAACGTTCCGAAAAGGAAGGCTCTTCCCCGGTCCAGACCATTAATGCCAAGCAGATCGCCGCGACTGGCGCCAACACTGTAGCTGAGCTGTTGCACTCGATCCCCGCTTTCGGCTCGGGCTCCTCGGTTGACGTGACCGACGGCGGTTTTTCGCGCGGTGCGGCCACGGCTTCCCTGCGCGGCCTGGGTTCTTCGTCTACCCTGGTGCTGCTGAACGGGCGCCGCATCACGGCATCGGCTTACGCTGACCCGAACCAGGGTAAATCGGCGGTCTATGACTTGAACAGCATCCCGGTTTCTGCGATTGAACGCGTTGAAGTTTTCAAGGATGGCGCCTCGGCTGTGTACGGTTCCGATGCGATCGCCGGCGTGGTCAACTTCATTACCAAGACCAATTACACCGGTGCTGAATTGACTGCCAGCATCAGTGCCAACGATGATGGAGAGTTTGCACGTCAGAACCTCAGTGGTATCTTTGGCTTCGGCAAGGACCGTTTCAACGCTTTCGTCAGTTTCGACGTCGCCAAGCGTGACAGCACCCTGATCAAGAACGTCAACGACGTCGAAAAAGGTATGTACGCGGACATCAATGCCCGCCTGAACCCGTATTCCAGCAGCTTGAGTTCGTCGCCTTTCTTTTATGCCGAGCGTGCGCCCGGCGGCAAGAATTTCGCCAATACCTACGCTTTGCGCGCCCTGGTCAAAAATCAGCTGGATTGCCCGACCTCGCAACAGATTACGGGTGACCGTGTGACGCACAACATGAGCGCAACGGACACGCTGGTTGGCCGTACTTTCTGCAATTTCAACACCAACGATTACTCGGAAGTGCAAAGCGCAGGCAAGGATGCCAACGTGCTGTCGCGCGCCACGTACGAAATCACGCCGAGCATGACCGCTTTTGCGGAGGCTGGTTATAGCCGTTCTGAACGTACTTATTTGCGTTCTCCAACGGCATTCCGTGGCACCTCGGCCACGACCGTCTTCCTGCTCGGTGGCGCCCCCCAGCAATTCCAGATGATTCTGCCAGTAGGCCACCCTGACAATCCTTTCCCGACCCAGCGCGCAGCAGTCGGTTACCGTGTCAGCGCGGCTGGTGGCGCAGTCAATACCAATGAAACCTACCGTTTTCTGACTGGCTTGCGCGGCACCGTCGGCGCGTGGGACTGGGAAACAGGTTTCCTGTGGAACCGCGCCGAGCGCAAGGAAGAAACGCTCGGCATGCTGTACCGTCCGACCCTGGAAAAAGTCATGACCCAGGGGTGGACCCTGGCCAAGGTCAACGCCGATCCTAGCGTCACGCGCGATCTGACTAACCGCGGTTTCGCGCAAGTGAGTCAGATCGATGCCAAAGCCAGCTCGGCCTTCGGTCAGTTGGGCGGCGGCCAGGTAGGTGTGGCATTCGGTGCTGAATTCCGTCAAGAAAAAATTGGCTTGACGCCAGACTTGGCAGTTCAGCGCGGCGATATCATCGGCTTGGCCAACTCGGTTGCCGACGGTCGCCGCAATGTCAGCTCCGCCTTCTTTGAAGTGCGCACGCCTTGGACCAAGAACTTCGAGACGGACTTTGCTGGCCGTTACGATAAATATCCTAACCTGAAGGGCAATTTCGTCCCGAAAGTGGGCGGTAAGCTGACGGTCAACGATCAAGTTGCTATCCGCAGCACCTACGCGGAAGGTTTCCGTGCTCCGGCGTTGACGCAAGTGTCGCCAGGCGGTGTGCAGTCATTCTCGACGATAACGGATTCGTTGCGCTGCCCGGATGGTGTCAATCCCGTCCCCGGCGCGGACAAGAGCGATTGCGCCAAGGGCATTTCCAGCCTGTCGTCGGCAACGCCTGACCTGCGTCCTGAAAAGTCGAAGAGCTACTCGCTGGGCCTGATCCTCGCGCCGACCAAGGATATCGACGTGCTGATCGATTACTATCGCATCAAGAAGGTTGATGAGACCGCTTTGTTCAGCGCACAGTACATGATCGACCATGCTGACCGCTACCCCGCCAACGTCGTGCGCGACAATAGCGCGGCCAATCAACTGGTCGATGGCAGCGGCAAGCCTATCGCGAATAGTGGCCCGATTTATCAGGTCAACCGTTCGTATGTCAATCAGGGTAGCACCGAAGTGAAGGGTGTGGACGTTGAAGTCGCCTTCCGCAAATCGCTGGGCGACATGGGCCGCCTGACCGCGAACGTGAACTGGAGCTATTTGATGAGCTTCAAGCGCGCCGAGCGTCCAGGCGATGTGGCAACCGATACCGCTGGTTCTAACGGTGGTATTGCCGACTGGGCAACGTCGGTTGGCGACAATCCTAAGAATCGTGGCAGTGCATCGGTCAATTGGACGCGTGGTGATCACTCGCTGACCACTTCGGTTGATTTCGTCGGTCCGGTATCGTTGCTGCGTCGCAGCGACAATGATGTGACCTACGATAAGCCTTACTGCCAGTATGGCTCTGGACAGCCATCGACCGCGTATCAACTGGGCGGCTTGCCGAAGTTCAGCAACTACATCACGAACTGCGACGTGAAGAGCTGGACCACGACCAATCTGGCCTATTCGTATACGGGCTTCAAGGATTTGACGTTGTCGTTCAATATCAAGAACGTTTTTGATATCAAGGCGCCATACGATCCGCGTTACGCAACGGAAGGCTTCAACACCCAGTTGCACAACGGTCAAGGCCGTTACTTCCGCGTCAGCGCCAACTACCACTTCATGTAATCAGTACCTGCCGGCGTGTCCGTACGCTGGCAGACCTGCATGTCTGGCATAAAAAAGCCACCCGGTATTTTTGGGTGGCTTTTTTATGATGGCGTCGCTGGGTGGGCTACATCGCGCCCCACAAGGCGCTCAGCGTCGCCAGTGCCGTCAGGCCCGCCGTTTCCGTGCGCAGGATGCGTGGTCCCATCGCCAAGCCGATGGCGCCGGCGGCCAGCGCCGCTTTTTCTTCCGCTTCCGAAAACCCGCCTTCCGGCCCCACCATCACGGTGATCGCTTGCGGCGGCTGGTGGCGCGCCCAGTCGGCCAGCGACTGCTCCGCGCGCGGCGTCAAAATAATGCGTTTATGCAAATCTTGCTGGCTGCTCCAGCTATTAAAGTCTTGCAATGGCGCCAGCTGTGCCAGGCGGTTGCGCCCGCATTGTTCCGAAGCGGAAACGATGATGCCTTGCCAATGCGCGAGTTTTTTCTCGGCCCGCTCGGCCGATAAGCGCACCACGCAGCGCTGCGCCGCCAGCGGGACGATGCCGGCCGCGCCCAGTTCGATGGCTTTTTCGATGATCCAGTCCATTTTTGATGCTTCCGGCAGCGCCTGCGCCAAGGTCACGGCATACGGCAGTTCCGCTTCGCGCGCCACGTGCGCCTGTACTTCAGCCGTTACGCTGCGTTTGGCCACTGTTACCAGGCTGGCCTGCACTTCGCCGCCTTCGCCATTGAACAGGGTGATGATGTCGCCTGGCGCCAGACGCACGACCTGGATGTGGTGAGCGACGGCGTCGGGCAGAGCGATAGTGGCGCCTATGGCGAGTGGCTGGGGACAGAAAAAACGCGGCATGCAACATCCTGGCGGAGAGAAATAATGGGAGGTGCCGCGCCGCGCGCTGGTGGGGGCACGCGGCTGCGACTCGAGGGTGCAATTTTAGTGCCGCTGCGCGCGGCCGGGTGAAATTCTTGCCGCTGGGCTTGCGTGCGGCGCATCCGGGGCGGGAAATCGCATGGAGATAATAAGTTGGATAAAAATGAAATGTTGTTTTTTGATCTCATAAACCATTGCATTATTGACAGTGATGCTTTTGGCGTGGTTTTATGACTATACAAGTTGTGTTGAACGACATCAATTGTTTCCGGCAATCTCGTCCGTGATGTGATTCGGTATGTTTTTGGGAGACGCCGCACGTTTTAATGCCTGGGCCTATGGCCCTAGGCGCGTTGCGACCAGCTTAAGTTGTTTGGAAAAGCATCACACTGTAGCGGGAGGGCCTTGCAGTTTTTTGCAAGTCTATGAGAGATTTAAGCGATTATAAAAATACAAACTAACCGCTTATCAAGTGACACCAGAGATCATTAAAAGGAATAAGTTATGATGTTTCGCGAAAAAAAGAGTGTGCAAGTGGTGAGACTGGCGTTGGCCGCGTTCGCCGGCATCGCAACGATGAGCGTCCACGCGCAGCAAGCGACCGATGCGCCAGCGCCCAAGCTGCAGCGCGTAGAAATCACCGGTTCGAGCATTAAACGCATCGAAGCCGAAGGTATTTCCCCGATCACCGTGATGACGCGCGAGTCGATCGCCCGCTCGGGTGCGACGTCGGTGCTGGACCTGATGCGCAACCTGACTTCGGCTGGCGGTAACGGCGGTGAGCTGGCGACATCGAGCTCCTTCCGTAACGGCGCCACCAGCGTCTCGCTGCGCGGTCTGCCGACCCTTATCCTGTTGAACGGCTACCGCCTGCCGGCGTCCGGTTCGGACGAGTACAGCGGCCAGACCTCGGTCGATCTGAACGCTATTCCACTGGCGGCGATCGAGCGCATCGACGTGCTCAAGGACGGCGCCTCTGCCATCTACGGCACCGATGCCGTCGGCGGCGTCATCAACTTTATCCTGCGCAAGGATTACCAGGGCTTGACCCTGGACGCCAGCACCGGCTCGACCACCTATGGCGACGGGCAAAACAATAAGGTGTCCGTATCTGGCGGTTTCGGCGACCGCGACGCACAGAAATTTAACGTGACCTATTCGGCCTCGTACGAAAAAACCAAGGCCATTCACGGTGTCGACCGCGATTGGGCGAACAGCACCGATTTCACCGGCCACAAGGGTGGCCTGTATCAGGGTGGCGTCTACGGCGCCAAGGGTAGCGATCCGGGCACCATGTCGCTGGGCGGTTCGCAGCGCATGCCTGATCCGGAGTGCGACGCAGCCCACCGCAAGCCCTATCCGAACGCGCCGGAATGGGTGGCTGCGCCTAACCGCAACGCCTGCCTGTATTCCGCCGCCGAGTCGGTAGACTTGGTGCGCCCGTCCACACGCTACGGCGGTGCAGTGACGGCGAACTGGGATTTGACGCCGGATGTGTCGCTGTTCGCCAATCTGTTCTACAACCACTTCGATACGCGCATCCAAGGTTCGCCGGCCTGGATCCAAAACGCCGACCGCTCGGGCGTGCTGCGTGTGGCGGCGGACAACCGCTTCAACACCTACGGCGTGCCGGTCACCATCCGTCGCCTCTTCCCTGCCGCCGAGGGTGGTACGGGCACCAATGTGGATACCACCTGGCTGGTCGGCGGTGCTACCGGCCGCGTAGCCAACTGGGACTGGACCGTGTCCTTGGGACACAGCCAGGAGAAGGGTGAAACGCGCGTCTACGGCTCCTTCCTGCACGATAAATTGCACAGTTACCTGGCGCAGGGCAAGTTTAACCCCTTCGGCGGTAACCATAATTCGGAGCAGGTCATCAACGAACTGACTGCGGACCAGTACACCAAGACCAAGTCCTCCACGGACTTTGCCAAGGTGACCGCTTCGAGCGAATTCGGTCAACTGCCCGGCGGCAAAATCGGTGTAGCCGTTGGTGCCGAGTACAAGCGCGAGAAGCTCACCTACGATCCGTCGCAGGCTTGGCGCGACGGCGAGATCGGCATCTACTCGACCCTGCGCGGCATCGACGGCTCCGAGTCGCTCGGCGCCGTGTTCGGCGAGTTGGCCCTGCCGCTGCTGAAAAACCTGGAAGCGCAGGCGGCCATCCGCTATGACCGCTACCAGATGGCCGGTGGTACCACCAATCCGAAGCTTGGCCTGCGCTGGACCGCCTTGCCGACCTTGATGTTCCGCACCAGCTACAGCACCGGTTTCCGCGCGCCGACGCTGTCGCAGCGCTTTAACGAAGGCCGTGGCGGTTTCGTCGCGACCAAAGATCCGAAGCGTTGCATCGTGGGCGATGCGTATTTCGACACCGCTTGCAGCGGTTCGGCGCTGTCCCTGCTGTCCGGCACCAAGGATTTGAAGCCCGAAAAATCGAAGCAGTTCAACCTGGGTGTGGTCGCCGAACCGATCAAGAACCTGACGTTGGGCTTGACCTACTGGAACATCAAGTGGAATGACCGGGTCGAGAACCTCGACAACGAAACCGTGCTGGCGGGCGAGGATGGTCAGTACAAGAACGCCGTCACGCGCTACGCCGTGACGGCGGAAGACCAGGAGAAGTACAACGCGCTGAGCGCCGCCCAGCGCGCGACGCTGGGCCCGTTGGTAGGTCGCCTGAAGCAGCTGCAGGTTGGCTTGATCAACCGCAGCAAGGTCGTCACCGACGGTCTGGATGTCGAAGCGGCGTACACAATGCGCACGGCCGACATGGGTCGTTTCAAGGTGTCCGGTGAAGCGACTTACACGCTGTCCTACAACCGCGTGCTGCTGCCTGACGATCCGGCGATCAATTGCCCTAACAACACGGCTTGCGAGGCTGGTGAATACGGCTATCCTAAGCTGCAGGCCAAGCTGGGCCTGAACTGGGATCGCGGTGCTTGGGCGGCGACGACGAGCGCTAACTTCACTTCGCACTACCACGTGGAACGGACACCGTCGGCAACGATCAATCTTTACTACGACACGTACGCGAGCGGCTTGATGATCCCGAGCGCGACCCTGGTCGATGCCTCGTTGTCCTACAGCGGCTTCAAGAATCTGGTGCTGCGCGGTGGCGTCAACAACGTGTTTGATCGTACACCGGCGTTCGATCCATCGTCGAACATCGGCTACGACAACGCCTACGGCAATCCGCGTGGCCGCTACATGTACGTGTCGGCGTCGTACTCCTTCAAATGATGTGAGGGCGGGCTGATGGGCGGAGCGGGCCGATTGACGGCGCGCTCCGCAGCGGCGCAAGCTGCAAAAGAACCGGGCCCGGCCCGGTTTTTTTTTCGTCCCTCCGGGGCGCAGGAGGGGTAAGGTGCAGCGGCGTCGCGCGCGGTTTGATTTTTCCCCTTGTTGGTCTGGTAAAATACGCAGTTCTGACTGCGCCCAGCTGCGCTGCAAACGAATTTAAACTCCGCGATCGACCACACACGATGAACTCTACGCTCCCTACCACCAAAATGGCCAATGCGATCCGCGCACTGGCAATGGACGCTGTACAAAAGGCCAATTCCGGCCATCCAGGCATGCCGATGGGCATGGCCGAGATCGCAGTTGCCCTGTGGAGTGGTCATTATCGCCACAATCCAGCGAATCCAAAATGGCAAAACCGTGACCGTTTCCTGTTGTCGAACGGCCACGGCTCGATGCTGCACTACGCGCTGCTGCACCTGACGGGCTATGACTTGTCGATGGATGACATCAAGGCCTTCCGCCAGATGCATTCGAAAACCCCGGGCCACCCGGAAGTCGACATCACGCCAGGCGTGGAAACGACCACCGGCCCGCTGGGCCAGGGCATTGCCAACGCCGTCGGCATGGCCTTGTCGGAGCAATTGCTGGCAGCTGAATTCAACCGCCCCGGCCACGATATCGTCAACCACTATACCTACGCGTTTGTGGGCGATGGTTGCCTGATGGAAGGTATTTCGCACGAAGTGTGCGCGCTGGCCGGCACCCTGGGCTTGAACAAGCTGATCGCGCTGTACGACGACAACGGTATTTCCATCGATGGCAAAGTCGAAGGCTGGTTCACGGACGACACCCCAGCCCGCTTCGAAGCGTATGGCTGGAACGTCATCCGCGCCGTCGACGGCCATGACGTTGCCGCCGTGTCCGCTGCCATCGCCGCCGCCAAGACGGCCAGCAAGCCTACCTTGATCTGCTGCAAGACCATCATCGGCAAGGGTTCGCCGAACCTGCAAGGCGGCGACAAGGTCCACGGCGCCGCGCTGGGTGACAAGGAAATCGCTGCCGTGCGTGAATACATCGGCTGGGATGCCGCACCGTTCGAGATGCCCGCTGACGTGTACGCCGCCTGGGATGCCAAGCAACAAGGCGCCCTGCTGGAAGCGGATTGGAACGAGCGCTTTGGCGCCTACAGCAGCCAATTCCCGCAGCAAGCTGCTGAACTGACCCGCCGCATGCAGGGCGAGTTGCCACAGGCATTCGAAGCGGCCCTGAGCGCCGCCATCGCGTCCTGCGTCGAAAAGAAAGAAAATATCGCTACCCGCAAGGCCAGCCAGAACGCCATCCAGGCACTGGCCTCGTCTTTGCCGGAATTTTTGGGCGGCTCGGCCGACCTGACCGGCTCGAACCTGACCAACTGGAAAGAGTGCGTGGCCGTGCGTTCGGGCCAGCCTGGCAACCATATCAATTACGGCGTGCGCGAATTCGGCATGAGCGCCATCATGAACGGCATTACCCTGCACGGCGGTTACATCCCGTTCGGCGCGACGTTCCTGACGTTCTCCGACTACAGCCGCAATGCCTTGCGCATGGCCGCGCTGATGAAACTGCGTTCGATCTTCGTGTTTACCCACGATTCGATCGGCCTGGGCGAAGATGGCCCGACGCACCAATCGGTCGAGCACGTCTCGTCGATGCGTTTGATCCCTCACCTGGACAACTGGCGTCCATGCGACACCGTCGAGTCGGCCGCTGCCTGGGGCGCCGCCGTGCGCCGCAAGGATGGTCCGTCGACCCTGATTTTCTCGCGCCAGAACCTGCCATATCAAGAGCGTAGCGCCGAGCAGATCGAGAACATCTATCGCGGCGGCTATGTGCTGAACGATGTGGCCGATGCCAAGGCGATCCTGATCGCCACCGGTTCCGAGGTGGAACTGGCCGTCGCTGCCGCCAGCGCGCTGGCCTCGGAAGGCATCAACGTGCGCGTGGTGTCGATGCCATCGACTGACGTGTATGACCGCCAGGACGCCGCCTACAAGGCCAGCGTGCTGACCAAGGGCGTGCCGCGCGTGGCCATCGAAGCTGGCGTGACCAGCTTCTGGTACAAATACGTGGGCCTGGAAGGCGCCGTGGTCGGTATCGACACGTTTGGCGAATCGGCACCTGCCGGCGTGCTGTTCAAGCATTTCGGTTTCACGGTCGAGAACGTCGTCGCCAAGGTGAAAGCGGTTATCGCCGGCTAATATTGATTTTGAGCAGACCCCGTCCACGTGCTGGCCGGGGTGCTGTGCTGATACCTTTTTTTTAATCAGGAGCAGAGTATGACGATCAAAGTTGCAATCAATGGCTACGGCCGTATCGGCCGTAATGTGTTGCGCGCTTTCTACGAAGGCGGCAAGAAACAGGATATCCAGATCGTTGCCATCAACGACCTGGGCGATGCCAAATCGAACGCTCACCTGACCCGCTACGATACCGCGCACGGCAAGTTCCCGGGCACCGTGACCGTCGAAGGCGATAACATGATCGTCAATGGCGATCCGATCCGCGTGTTTGCACAGCGCAACCCGGCTGAAATTCCATGGGGCGAGTTGGGCGTGGACGTGGTGCTGGAATGCACGGGCTTCTTCACCACCAAAGAAAAAGCTTCGGCTCACCTGAAGGGTGGCGCCAAGAAAGTCATCATCTCGGCACCAGGCGGCAAGGACGTCGATGCGACCGTCGTGTTCGGCGTCAACCATTCGGTATTGAAATCGACCGACACCGTCATCTCGAACGCGTCGTGCACCACCAACTGCCTGGCACCGCTGGTCAAGCCGCTCAACGACGCCATCGGCATCGAAACGGGCTTGATGACCACCGTGCACGCCTACACCAACGACCAGGTGCTGTCCGACGTGATGCATGAAGACCTGCGCCGCGCGCGTTCGGCCACCATGAGCATGATCCCGACCAAGACCGGCGCTGCTGCCGCCGTTGGCCTGGTGTTGCCTGAGCTCAATGGCAAGCTGGACGGCTTCGCTATCCGCGTGCCGACCATCAACGTCTCGCTGGTCGACCTGTCCTTCATCGCCAAGCGCGATACCACCGTGGAAGAAGTCAACGCGCTGATGAAAGCCGCGTCGGAAGGCGCCCTGGAAGGTATCCTGACGTACCAGACCGAACCGCTGGTATCGATCGACTTCAACCACAACCCTGCTTCGTCGAACTTCGATTCGACCCTGACCAAGGTATCGGGCCGTCTGGTAAAAGTATCGTCGTGGTACGACAATGAGTGGGGTTTCTCGAACCGCATGCTCGACACCACCGTCGCGCTGATGTCGGCCAAGTAATTTTTGGCTAGCCTAGAAAAACGCCCTTCGGGGCGTTTTTTTTATTCGTGGCTTTACGATGCCTAACAAAACTTACAGGCGGCGCCGGTAAAAGCGCCACAGCAGGCGCAAGTCACGTAGCACCGGCGCGCCCGACAGCAAGGTCAGCACGCCGGCCAAGATGATAGTGGCGGGCGGGAAACCGATGTGCTTGAAGGCCAGTGCGCCGCTGACGCCGCCGATGAAGAAGCAGATGATCAGCAGGCTGTGCGTTTTCAGCTTGTCGCGGTTGACCTTTACCACCCGGTCTGGCAATTGCCTGCGGTTGTAATACGCCATCTTGCCCAGTTCGATGCCGATATCGGTGGACAGGCCCGTGACGTGCGTGGTGCGGATGACGGCGCTTGAAATCTTGGTGATGATGGCGTTTTGCAAGCCCATGACAAAGCACAGCAGCAAGATGGTGACAGGGCCCAGTATGTCGGGCATGGCCGCCAGGTAGTTGCCCGCCAGGCCAAATAGCAGCAACAAGGCCGCTTCGAGCAGGAGGCTGGCGGCAAATTGGCTGTGCAGCCGGCGCCGCTTGCCCCAGTTCACCATGATGGCCGTCACGGCCGCGCCGCTGACGAAAGCCAGCCAGGCGCCCAGCGCGGCCAGCGCCAGCGTTATATTGCCCAGTGCCAGGTCATCGGCCATGCCGGAAACGATGCCCGTCATGTGCGAGGTATAGCCGCCGATGGCGAGAAAACCACCGGCATTCACGGCGCCGGCGACCAGCGCCAGTACGCAGCCCAGTTGCAGATTGGCTTGTGTATCGCGTGCCGATCCGCTCAGGCGGGCCAGGTAATGGAGTGGCATGCGGGGCCGGCTTCCTCTTTGCGTTGCTTATTCGCTTATTTATAGATGCCGGAACCGACGATCATATTGTCGACCCGTTCGACGTAGCCCGATTTTTGTTCGACCACCTTGGTCAGCGGATTGGGCCACTTGAAGTCTACCCAGCCGCGTCCGGCCGGCGTGCTGGCAGTGGCAATCAGCGATTTGACGATGTCCTTGCCTTCATTGTCCTTCAGGTCGATCAGATTCTTGCCGACCATCTTGGGATTGTTGCCGTGCGCCAGGGTGATGCCGTTCGTGTCGTACACATAAATGTACAGGTCGCGGTCATGAAAACTGGTGTTGGCAGGATCGGTAATGGCGGCAAAGGCCTTTTCCTTGCCTTCAGCCTTGATCATGGCTACGGCGCGCTTGGTCATGGCGATGGCTTCGTCGGCGCTGCCTTTGGGGGCGGCCCATGCCGCTGCCGGCATGGCGCAGAGGATGCAACTGGCAATGAGGGCATTGACGCCCGTTTTTACACTCGTTTTCATACGCTGTCTCCTGGGTTGACAGGCAATCCCGGCGCGCCCTGTTGTACGGCACTACTTGGAAGTGGAATTGCCTGTATGTATCATACGCCGCCGCCGGGCTTATGCAATCGCTGCGGGAAAGATCGTGTGCCACAGGCGCGTCACGTTGCCGGCATGTAGGCGCACGCGTTCCGGTTCCACGCGGGCCAGGTCTTGTCCCTGCAGGCGTAACTGGTGCTGCAGCTTGCGCAGCGCGCGGTAGGCGTCGGCGACCAGGGCGGCCAGCTGCGCGTCAATCAAGCCCAGTTCGCCGCACAGGCGCAGCAGGGCGATATTGCCTGAGTTGGCCGTCAGCTGCGGATACTGCGCCGCGTGTTGCAGCACCAGGTATTGCACCATGAACTCGATGTCGATCATGCCGCCCGGATCTTGTTTCAGGTCAAAGCTGCCAGGGCGCGATGGGTGGGCATCGAGCATCTTCTTGCGCATGGCCACCACTTCGCCCTTGAGTGGGCCGTTTTCGGGACGCTCCTTGCGCAAGATCGTGTCGCGGATGCGTTCGAAATGCTTGCCGATGGCGATGTCGCCGGCGCAAAAGCGCGCGCGCGTGAGCGCCTGGTGCTCCCACACCCAGGCGGCGCTGCCCTGGTAGCGCTCGAAGGCCTGCACGCTCGAGACCAGCATGCCCGAGGCGCCATCGGGGCGCAGGGCGATGTCGATGTCGAACAGGATGCCGGCCGAAGTGTGCGAGGTCATCCAGGTAATGAACCGCTGCGCCAGCTTGGCGTACAGGCCCGGTGCTTCCTGGTCGTCGTCGTCGAACAGGAAGATGACGTCGAGGTCCGAGACATAGCCCAGTTCCTTGCCGCCCAGCTTGCCATACGCGATGACGGCGAACTTCGGCACCTCGCAGTGGCGTGTCGGCAAGGTTTGCCAGACCGCTTGCACGGTGGCGGCGACGATGATATCGGCCAGCTGCGACAGGTAGTCGGCCAGCTTTTCCACACTCAGGTCGCCCGCCAGGTCTTGCGCCAGGCACTGGAACAGCTGCGCATGATGTGTTTCACGCAGGATATCCATCTGCCGCTCCGTGTCGCCGGGAGCGTCGTCGAGCTGGCGCTGCAACTCCAGCGCCAGCGCGTTTGGATCGGGCACCGTATTGCGGATGCCTTCGTCTAACAGCTCGTCGAGCAGGATCGGGTGTTGCGTGAGAAAGGTGGCGGCCCAGCCGCTGGCGCACACCATGCGCACGACGCGCTCGAGCGTATGCGGATATTCGGTCAGCAGCGACAGATACGCCGAGCGGCGAGCGATGGCTTCCAAAAAGTCGAGCAGCCGGCCCAGGGTGGCCAATTGGCTGGCGTTACCGTTGGAAACGGAGCAATCGGAGATCAGGGGCAGGGCGGCATTGACGAGGGCGACGAGGCGCGTGCGGCTCGCCTCGGGCAAGGACTGCAGGCGCGGTGCCTGCCACGTGGCCAGCAAACGGCGTGCGCAGGTGGCGCTCTCATGGAAGCCCAGGGCGGCAAAGCGCGCCTCGATGGCTTCCTGCTGGTCCGAGGCGGCGCAGTCGTTCGAGGTCTGCGGGTCGATGCCCGGATCGACCGGCGGCGTGCCGCTGCTCTTGTCGCTGAACATCTCGTCGAATTGCGCTGCGACAAACACGCGGTGCGCTTCCAGTTGGGCCAGCAGAGTGGGCGTGTCGGGCAAGCCCATCATTTGCGCTACGCTCAGGCGGTCGGCCTCGTTGGCCGGCAGGGTGTGGGTTTGCGCATCGTCCAGGTATTGCAGCCGGTGTTCGAGATTGCGCAGGAAAGTGTAAGAGTCCAGCAACTGTTGCACGATGGCTGGCTCCAGCAAGCCCTTCTCTGCCACCGTGCGCAAGGTGGCGCGCGTGGGGCGCTCGCGCAACTCGGCATCGCGTCCGCCGCGTATCAATTGAAATACTTGCGCCAGAAATTCGATTTCGCGGATGCCGCCACGGCCCAGCTTGACGTTGTTGCTGCGGTCCGGATGCAAGCGTTCCTGGCGGTTGACTTCGGCGCGGATCTGGCCGTGCATGGTGCGGATGGCGTCGATGACGCCGAAATCGAGGTAGCGGCGGAAAACGAAGGGACGCACGATGGCGTCGAGCGAGGCGATGTCGGCCGCCTTGCCCGTCACGGCGCGTGCCTTGACCCAGGCATAGCGCTCCCATTCGCGCCCTTGCACGATCAGGTATTGCTCTACCATGCCCAGGCTGGCGGCCAGCGGGCCGGAGTTGCCGTTCGGGCGCAAGGCCATGTCGACGCGGAAGGTAAAGCCGTCTTGCGTAATCTCGGACAGGGCGGCGATCAGTTTCTTGCCCATGCGAATGAAAAATTCGTGGTTGGACAGGCTGCGCTGGCCCGGCACGGTGATGCGCGTGTCACCATCTTCCGGGTAAACAAAGATCAGATCGATATCCGACGAGACGTTGAGCTCGCCGCCGCCCTGCTTGCCCATCGCCAGCACCATCAAGGCCTGTTCCTCGCCCGATTCTTCGCCGACCGGCATGCCGTGCAGGGTCACCATCTCGGCCATGATGGCGTCCACATGCGTGCGGATGGCAAAATCGGCAAAGGCCGTCATGGCCGTGACGACTTCGTTCAAGTCGGCCTGGCCGTTCAGGTCGCGCTCGATCAAGCCGCACACCAGCAGGTTGCGCAGGCGGCGCATGGCCCGTTCGGCCGGTAGCGGCGGCGTCGCGGCGTTCGATTGCTCGGCCAGTGCAGCGGCAAAATCGAGGCTGTCGAGCGGCGCTTGCACCAGTTGCGCGACCTGCGCTGTGCGCTCGGGGGCGGCGCCCAGCCAACGCTGGTAGAAACGGGAGGCGGAGATCAAAGGCTGTGTGCTCATGGTGTCGGTAAGGCTCTCGTGAATACTGCTTGCATGGTTCTGGATAACTTGGCTGCGAACGGCGGGGGATGCGGTAAAATTGTGCCGCTGGCGCAAATGCCGCCGGCAGTGCGTGCGCTTCCAGATGATGGTAAGGGAGGCTTTGCTCAGAAGCAAGCGCAAGGAGGCAGGCGCGCACCACGAATGCAGACGATTTTTGCCATTATTTGACGCCGGGCCAGTTTATTAGCTTATTGATGCAAAAACCGCCAGAAGCAAGCGTGACAGAGCATGTGCCCTTGGCCCTGCGCTGGCAGCGGCTGCGTGCCGCCTATCGCATGGCCAACCTGGCCACCCACCATGTGTTGGGTTTTACCATCAAACTGGTGCTGCTGGCGTATTTCGCCTTCGCCGTGCTGTTTTTATTGCTCCGTTACGCCATCTTGCCCAATATCGATTATTACAAGGGCGATATCGAGCGGGCGGCCAGTCGCGCGCTGGGCAACCGTGTCAGCATCGCGCGTATTTATGCCTCCTGGCATGGCGTGCGGCCCAATCTCTTCCTGGGCGACGTGAGCTTGCGCGACCAGGCGGGCCGCCAGGCGCTGAGTCTGCCGAGCGTCTCGGCGACCGTATCGTGGTGGAGCGTGCTCGGTTCCGTACGCTTCTATAATCTGGAAATCACGCGCCCCGACCTGGCCGTGCGGCGCAGCAAGGGTGGCCAGCTATACGTGGCCGGCGTGCTGCTCGACAGCACGCAAGGCAGCGATGGCAAGGGCGCCGACTGGCTGTTGTCGCAGCATCAGATCATCATTCGCGACGGCAAGGTGCGCTGGACGGATGAAGTGCGCGGCACACCAGAGCTGGCACTGGAACAGGTCAACTTGCTGCTGCGCAACCGCTGGCGCAGCCACCGGCTGGGCTTGCAGGCCACGCCGCCTGCCAGCCTGGCGGCGCCCATCGATGTGCGCGCACACTTCGTGCATCCGCCCTTCAGCACGCGCATCTCGGATGTGTCGATGTGGAAGGGGGAACTGTACGCCGACCTGAAAAACGCCGACCTGGCCGCCTGGCGCAGCTATTTCGACTACCCGTTCGAGCTGAGCCAGGGCAAGGGCGCCCTGCGCGCCTGGCTGAGCCTGGATCACGCGCGCCTGGCCGGTTTTACGGCCGATGTCAGCTTGTCGCAGGTGCAGGCGCAGCTGGGCGAGCATATCGCCCCGCTCGACCTGTTGTCGGTCAGCGGGCGCATTTCGGCAAAGGAAGAACTGTCGGCGCAAGTGCCCGACGGCAAGCCCACCTTTGGCGCGTATGGGCACCAGGTGGAGTTGACGAATTTCGCGTTGGAAACACATGATGGGCTCAGCCTGCCGCCCACGACCTTGTCCGAACATTTTGTTGCGGCCACCAAACGCAAGCCGGCGCGCACGGAAATCACGGCCAAGTCGCTCGATTTGCAAACCCTGGCCGCGTTGGCCGACAAATTGCCGCTCGGCGAGCAGCAGCGTCAGCGCCTCGATGCCCTGGCGCCACGCGGGCGTTTGCAGGATTTTTCAGCGCAATGGGAAGGCGACATGGCCACGCCCGCCAGCTATCGCCTGCGCGGCAAGCTCATCGACCTGGGCCTCAATGCGCAGCCGGCGCGCCTAGCCGTGGCGAAGACGGCGACCAGCGCCGCGCAGGCGGCTGCGCCGGCCATTCCAGGCTTCGACAAACTCAGCGGTAGCATCGACGCCAACGACAAGGGTGGCAGCATCAGCATCGAGGCACAAGACCTGGTGCTGCAGTTCCCCACCTACCTGAGCGAACCGGCCTTGCCGTTTGAGCAATTTACCATGCAGGCGCGCTGGGCCTTCGAAGCGGACAATATGCTGCAAGTCGGCTTGGACAAGCTCGATTTCAATCAGCAAGGCTTGCGCGTCGCTTTGCAAGGCACGCACCGCCTGCCGCTCGACGGCAAGAACCTGGGCCAGGTCGACTTGACGGGCACGCTCGATAATTTCCAGATCAACACCATCGGTCGCTATCTGCCGCTGCAAACCCCCGAGCACCTGCGCCATTGGCTGACGGGCGCGCTGGAAGGCGGCATGGCGCGTGATGTCAGCCTGCGCTTGCGTGGCGAGCTCGAGCATTTCCCCTTCAAGGCCGACACAGCGGCCCAGCGCAGCCGTGGCGATTTCCGCGTGGCCGGCAAGATCGAGAACGGCATCCTCAATTATGCGCCCGGCGAATTGGCGGAAAACGGCCCGCTGGCAGGCAAGGCGCCGTTGTGGCCGCAGGCGGAAAAAATCAAGGGCAGTTTTGTCTTCGAGCGGGCGCGCATGGACATTCGCGCTGACACCGCGACCACGGGCGGCGTGGCTTTGACGAATGTCAAGGCCGTGATTCCCGACCTGACCGTATTCGACACCTTGCTCGATATCGACGGCAACGCGGCCGGTCCGATGCAGGAATTTCTCAAGTACGTGACGGCCAGCCCGGTGCTGGGCTGGATCGAACATTTTACGGATGAAACGACGGCGACGGGCAATGCCAGGCTGGCGCTCAAATTGCACTTGCCGATCGAACGCATGCTTGAGTCGACCGTGCAGGGCAGCTTGCAGCTGGCGGGCAATGACGTGGTACTGTTCCACGACATGCCGCCCGTGCTGGGCACGCAAGGCAAGATCGAATTCAATGAAAAGGGCGTCAACCTGAATGGCTTGAACGGCAGCTTGCTGGGCGGGCCGCTGGCCATCTCGGGTGGTACGCAGCCGGACAATTCCATCCAGGTGAAACTGGCCGGCAACATGACCATCGATGGCTTGCGCAAGACGTATGCGGCGCCCGTGTCGCAGCGCCTGGCGAAACATTTGAACGGCGGCGCGCGCTATAGCGGCCTGATCACGGCGCGCGACCATCAGGTGGTGGTCAATGTCGAGTCGCCGCTGACGGGCCTGGGTCTGGATTTCCCCGCCCCCCTGAAAAAGGCGGCTGGCGACAGTTTGCCTGTGAAATTCACACTCACGGGCAACGCGGCGAACGGCGCCGGCCTGCGCACCGACGATATCCGCATCGTGCTCGGTGCTGGCATCGCTGCGCGCTACCAGCGCCAGAAGCAGGGCAAGGATGCCTGGCGCCTGGTGCGCGGCGGCATCGGCGTCAACGTCGCGGCACCGGAACCGGACAGCGGCATGATGCTTAACGTCAATATGAAAACGCTGGACGTGGATAGCTGGGTCGCCGTCGGCAGCGAGATCGCCGGCAGCGCCACCGCGCCAGCCGAGGCGGGCGGCAATGCCAGCGATGCACCCGATATCGCACAATACGTGGTGCCCGACAGGATGGCGGCGCGGGCCAGTGAACTGATGCTGGGCGAACGCAAGCTGGAAAACGTGGTCGTGGGTGCCACGCATCAAAAAGATGTGTGGCAAGCCAATATTGACGCTAAACAAGTGTCGGGCTATGTGACGTGGCTGGAAACACCGTCCGGCCTGGGCAAGATGACGGCGCGCTTGTCGTCGCTGATCATTCCGGAATCGGCCGCCAATGATGTGAAGAATTTGCTGGAAGGCAAGAGCGGCGCCCAGTCGATTCCCTCGCTCGATATCATCGCCGAGCAATTTGAACTGTTCAACAAGAAGATCGGCCGGCTGGAGTTGCAGGCCTACAACACCATGGCCGCTGACGTGCGCGAGTGGCGCGTGGGCAAGCTACAACTGTCCAATGCTGATGGCGCGCTGAGCGGCAATGGCAAGTGGGTCATCAAGGATGGGCAAAGCACGACCAGTCTGCGTTTCGGCCTCGATATCGTCGATGCTGGCAAACTGCTCGAGCGCTTTGGCTTTGCCGACACGGTGCGCCGCGGCAAGGGCCGCCTGAGCGGCGACATCGCCTGGAACGGCTTGCCGTATTCGCTCGATATTCCCTCCCTGTCGGGGCAGATCGAGATGAACGTGGAGTCGGGCCAGTTCCTCAAGCAGGACCCGGGCGCGGCCAAGCTGTTGGGCGTGCTCAGCCTGCAAGCCTTGCCGCGTTTGCTGAAACTCGATTTCCACGACGTATTTTCCGAAGGCCTGGCCTTCGACGGCATCACGGCCAACGCCAGCATCAAGCGCGGCGTGGTGAGCACCGACAACCTCAAGATGCACGGCGTGGCGGCCACGGTGCTGATGGATGGCAAGGCCGACATCGCCAACGAAACGACGAATTTGCACGTGGTGGTGATCCCCGAATTTAATCTGGGCACGGGGCCGCTGGTGTATGCGCTGGCCGTCAACCCCGTCATCGGTCTGGGCAGTTTCCTGGCGCAATTGTTCCTGCGTGCCCCCGTGATGAAGGCGCTCACTTACCACATGCAGATCGCCGGTCCGTGGAAGTCGCCCGTCGTGACCAAGCTCGATGGTGGTAAATTGGAGCCTGTCGCCGTGCCTGCCGCCTCAGCCGGGGAGGCAGTGGCGAAATAGGCGAGGCGTTCGAATGGATAAGAGATGGCAATGATGGATACAGTCGCAGCAGTACAAATGATTTCCTCGCCTTGCGTGGAAGAAAACCTGGCCACGGCGCAGCGCCTGGTGGCGCAGGCCGCCGCCGCTGGCGCGCAACTGGTGGTGCTGCCCGAATACTGGGCCATCATGGGCCAGCAGGAAACGGACAAGCTGGCCCATGCGGAACAGCCCGGCAGCGGACCCATCCAGGATGGCATGGCGCAGATGGCGCGCCAGCACGGCATCTGGCTGATCGGCGGTACCTTGCCCTTGATCTCCGGCGAGGAGGGCAAGGTCTTGAATACCACGCTGGTATACGACCCGCAGGGCGAGCCGGCCGGTCGCTACGACAAGATCCACTTGTTCGGTTTTACGCGCGGCACCGAGTCCTACAACGAATCGCACACTATTGTGCCGGGCGCGCAAGTGCGCGCTATCGAGACGCCGTTCGGCCGCGTCGGCCTGTCCGTCTGCTATGACTTGCGCTTTCCCGAACTGTACCGCGCCATCGGCGATTGTGCGCTGATCGTCGTGCCGGCCGCATTTACCCATACGACGGGCAGCGCCCACTGGGAAGTGCTGCTGCGCGCGCGCGCCATCGAAAACCAGTGCTATGTGCTGGCCTCGGCGCAGGGCGGCTTGCACCCGAATGGCCGGCGTACCTGGGGCCATAGCATGCTGATCGACCCGTGGGGCGATGTGAAAGCCGTGTTGCCCGAAGGCGAGGGCGTTGTGAGCGGTAAAATCGACCTGGTGTTTTTGGCTGGCGTGCGCGAATCCTTGCCTGCCCTGGCGCACCGGACGATGTGAATTGAACTGTGAGAAAAAGCGATGAAGCCATTTGAACCCAATCTGTCCAGCCTGGCCGTGGCGCGCAGCATTCTGCTCACGCCCTTCGGCCTGGACGAAGACAAGCTGCTAAAAGCCTTGGGCACGATGTTTACGCACAAGGTCGACTATGCGGATCTGTATTTCCAGTCGACCAAGAGCGAAGGCTGGAGCCTGGAAGAGGGCATCGTCAAGACGGGCAGCTTTTCCATCGACCAGGGCGTGGGCGTGCGCGCCGTGTCCGGCGACAAGACTGCCTTTGCCTATTCCGACGACATTTCCGAGCAGGCCTTGCTGGAAGCGGCAGCAGCGACGCGCACGATTGCGCGCGCCGGCGCGGGCAGAGTCAAGATCGCGGGCCAGATGCAGCCGCAGGGGGGGCGTTCCTTGTATCTACCCAATGATCCGCTGGCCTCGCTCGATGCCAAGGCCAAGGTGCAACTGCTGGAGCGCGTGGAAAAGATGGCGCGCGCGAAAGATCCGCGCGTGGTGCAGGTGATGGCCGGCCTGGCCGGCGAATACGACGTAGTGCTGGTGCTGCGCAGCGATGGCGTGCTGGCGGCCGACATTCGCCCGCTGGTGCGCGTCTCGCTCACCGTGATCGCGGAACACAATGGCCGGCGCGAAACCGGTTCGGCCGGTGGCGGCGGGCGTTACAGCTATGACTATTTCAGCGATGCCGTACTGGAACAGTATGCGGCAGATGCCGTCAATTCGGCCTTGGTCAATCTGGAAGCGCGCCCAGCGCCGGCCGGTCCCATGAGCATCGTCTTGGGACCGGGCTGGCCCGGCATTTTGCTGCATGAGGCGATCGGCCACGGCCTGGAAGGCGATTTCAACCGCAAGGGTTCCTCTGCATTTTCCGGATGCATCGGCGAGCGCGTGGCTGCCAAGGGCGTCACGGTGGTCGATGATGGCACCCTGGTTGGCCGCCGAGGCTCGCTAAATATCGATGACGAGGGCAACCCGACACAGTGCACGACCCTGATCGAGGACGGCATCCTGAAAGGTTACATCCAGGACACCATGAATGCGCGCCTGATGAAGATGCCTGTGACGGGCAATGCGCGCCGCGAATCGTTCGCCCACCTGCCCATGCCGCGCATGACGAACACGTATATGCTGGGCGGCGACAAGGACCCGGGCGAAATCCTCGCTTCCGTTAAAAACGGTTTATATGCCGTCAACTTCGGCGGCGGCCAGGTCGACATCACGAACGGCAAGTTCGTCTTCTCGGCCAGCGAAGCGTACATGATCGAAAACGGTAAGCTCAGCTATCCAGTGAAGGGCGCGACCCTGATCGGCAATGGCCCGGACGTACTCAACCGCGTCTCCATGATCGGCAACGACATGCGCCTGGACTCCGGTGTGGGCGTGTGCGGCAAGGAGGGGCAGAGCGTGCCGGTGGGCGTCGGGCAGCCGACCCTGCGCCTCGATGGCATCACCGTTGGTGGCACGGCTTAAGTGCTGAAGCGCCCGGTAGGTCCGCCACGTTAATGGCGAGCCGCCCGCGCATGTGCGTGCGCAGCGCACAACTTTTTATGCTTTTTTTCGCCCTTTGCCGTGTAAAACGGCGGCAGCATGCGGCTTTGCCGACAAATATGCTTGCCTATCCTTGCAATTTAGGTTTATAGTCGTTCATCACTTATGGATCACTCGCATGTTCGCTCGCCACTTTTTTACCGCTTATTTTTACTTTAGCAATTCCAACCCAAAGGCGGTGGAGTAGCGGTCGGTTCACGTAGCAGCAAAAACGAGATCCCAGCAAATTCTAAAAAACCGCCACTGATGGCGGTTTTTTTTTACCCAGATGTTTTACCCTTCCTTAAATTTTGGAGAAAATGATGCCCCGCACCGATGATTTGCGCATTCGCGAAATGAAGGAATTGACCCCGCCGTCCCACCTGATCCGCGAATTCGCCTGCTCGGAGCAAGCCGAGCAGACCGCTGCCAGTGCCCGCATCGCCCTGCACCGCATTCTGCACGGCCAGGACGACCGCCTGATGGTGGTGATCGGGCCTTGCTCCATCCACGATACCAAGGCGGCGATGGAATATGCGCGCCTGCTGGTCAAGGAGCGCGCGCGTTTCGCTGGCGAACTGGAAATTGTCATGCGCGTCTACTTCGAGAAGCCGCGCACCACAGTGGGCTGGAAGGGCTTGATCAATGACCCGTACATGGACAACAGCTTCCGCATCAACGATGGCTTGCGCATGGCGCGCCAACTGTTGCGCGATATCAATGAGCTGGGCTTGCCAGCCGGCACCGAGTTCCTCGACGTGATCAGCCCGCAATACATCGCCGACCTCATCAGTTGGGGCGCCATCGGCGCGCGCACCACGGAGTCGCAGGTGCACCGCGAACTGGCCTCGGGATTATCGTGTCCCGTCGGTTTTAAAAATGGCACGGACGGCAATGTCAAAATCGCCGTGGAAGCCATCAAGGCCGCCTCGCAGCCGCACCATTTCCTCTCCGTCACGAAGGGTGGCCACTCGGCCATCGTCTCGACCAACGGCAACGAGGATTGCCACATCATCTTGCGTGGCGGCAAAACGCCGAACTACGATGCAGCTAGCGTGGATGATGCCTGCAAAGCCATCGCCGCACAGGGCCTGGCAGCGCGCCTGATGATCGACGCCTCGCATGCGAACAGTTCGAAAAAACCGGAAAACCAGATTCCCGTGTGCGCCGACATCGCCAGCCAGGTGGCCGGCGGCGATAGCCGTATCGTTGGCGTCATGGTGGAGTCGCACCTGGTGGCGGGGCGACAGGATTTGATCGAGGGCAAGGAATTGATCTACGGCCAATCCGTCACGGATGGCTGTATCGACTGGAGCGCCAGCGTGGCCGTGCTGGAAAACCTGGCGGCCGCCGTCAAGCTGCGCCGCTTGCAGGGCGGCGCGAAATAAAGTCGCGCGCAGCATGCAAAAAAAGCCCGGAAAGCTAAGCTTTCCGGGCTTTTTCAGTTTTCAGCCGAGAGCAGATGCCGTCAGCTTAGAACTTGTAGGAACCGCTCAGGTAGAACTGGCGGCCCAGAGCGCTCGAATACGATGGGTTGTAACCCACTTGATGCGAACCGGTGTTACGCAAGGTGAACGGCGGGTTGCGATCGAACAGGTTCAGGATGCCAGCTGTGACTTCCACATTCTTCAGTGGACGGTAAGCCGTCTGGAAGTCGACGGTGGTGTAGCTCGGCACTTCCAGCGCGATGCCATAGCATTCGCCAGGGCTGCCGGCGACGATCACGGCGCAAGCGTCTGCCGTCTGTTCCTTGTCCGTGTAGCCATTGCGATAGCTGGCGCTCAGCGTATGCGTGAACTTGGCTGTCTCATAAGAGCTGGTGGCGCGGATGATGTTGCGGAAGCTGACCTTGTCGTTCGAACCGTAGCGATTCAGGCTGGTTTCCCATTGATCATCGGTGCCCGGCGTCGTGTAGCGCGAGCGCAGCAGGTAGGTACCCATCAGGCGGCTCGTCAGACGGCCGTCCAGCAGCTTCATTTTGTGAGTAAAGTCGTAGTCGATACCGCGGTTTTCCACTTTGCCGATGTTGATCGGCAGCAGTTTGACGGCCAGCACGTCCTTGCCTGTCGAAGTGATGTGCTTGGTGGTGAACAGGTTGGCATACTTGGCGGGATTGTTGAAGATCAAACCTTCGGAGACCGCCGTTACCTGGTCGTTGATCTGCACGTTCCACAGGTCGAACGACATCGACAGGCTGTCGATCGGCTCGAACACGGTGCCGATGCTCCATTGCTTCGACGTTTCCGGCTTCAGCTCAGGATTTCCGCCCTGGAAGGCTTCGAATTGCCGGCGGGTGACGCCATCACAGTAACTGGCCAGCGGATGACCGCCCATGCCGTTTGCTGCCGTCAATGGGCATTGGTAGTTACCACCTGTGACGCCCCAGTCTTCCAGCGGGCCAGCGATTTCCTGCATACTGGCGGCGCGGAAGCCGGTGCCGGCGGCGGCGCGGAACATCAGGCTCTTGGTCGCGGAATACTTGCCGCTGATTTTCCAGGTAGTAGCGTTTTCCTTCTTGCCTACCGTCTTGCCCGTCAACTTGTCATCGATGGCACCGATCTGGTCATAACGCAACGAACCCGTCACTTCCAGTTTCTTCGAAATTGGCAGCATCAACTCGGCATAGGCGCCCGCGTTGTCGCGCGCATAGTCGCTGTCGACTCGTGCATTGTCAAACAGGATTTGCGCCTGCTTTGCGACGTCCGCCTGTTGCATCTTGTACGAAGTGTTGCGGTAGTCGGCGCCCACGCCCAGCATGGCGGTGCCGCCTGGCAGCGAGAACACAGGACGCGAAGCGCGGCCATCGACGCCCTTCATTTCCACGGTTTGCGTGCTGTAGGTGCCGCTGAAACCTGTGCCCAGCAGTGCCTGGCGCATGGCATCGGGCATAGCGCCGACAGGATAGGCGAACGGGTCGATGTTGCCGGCGGCAATTTGTGCGTCGAACTTGTCGGCCAGCGGGAAACCGCTGACGTAGGTTTGCGTCTGCTTATTTTTCGAGTACGTCACGGCCGAGTTGATATCCCAGCCGAATGCATTACCGTCGACACCGGCGACGATATGCGTGGCTTTGGTGCCATAGTCGTAGGTGCGATTGCCCATTTCGGACAGGCGATAGGTGGCAATGGAATCGGTGATATTGGCCAGTTGCGCCGGCGTCAGGTTAGGCGCCAGGTATTTGTTGAACAGCGGCGAGCCGACCGGTACCGAGAAGTCCGCTGGATAGGGCGCGATGCTGGCAATGATGCGCGCTTCCGTGTAGGCCAGGTCATAGAAACCCTGGAAACCGGTTTTTCCCAGTTTGACGGTACCCGAGCTGAAGAGGGAGTCGCGCTTCGATTCGGGATTGATTTCAATCGTCGACGGTGAGTCGAAATAGCAGTTGCCATCGCCATAGAAGTCCATGTTGCTGGCAGCGCACTTGCCGCCATGGGCCAGTGCATATGGGTTCAGGTTGACGCTATCGACGAAGGGCTTATTGGTCTTTGGGTTGATGACCAGTTGGCCCGTTACCGGATCGGTGCGGTTGTAATCGACGGCCGCATTGCCTGGCGCCGAGCGCGAGGAACCATTGATGAATTGCAGTGCCTTGCCGGTCTTCGGATCGTTGAAATTGATGATGCCGCTTTTCGCGAAGCTGCGCTCGGATGCTTTCAGCGATTTTTGTTCGTCATGGCTGGCCGACACGAAAATGCTGTAGCCGTCTTCGTCGATATCGCCAAAGCCTTTGCTGATCGAAACCGAGTTGCTGGCGCCGCCTTTTTCTTCAGGGCGCGAATACTTTGCATTGATTTCCAGCGGCGATGTGCCTTTTTTTAGGATGAAGTTGACCACGCCGGCGATGGCATCGGCGCCATACAGGGCCGAGGCGCCGTCGGTCAGTACTTCCACGCGCTCGATGGCAGCCAGTGGAATCGAATTTAGGTCGATGGTCGTGCCCGAATTGGATGGCGCAAGACGGCGGCCATTCAGCAGTACCAGTGTGTAGGCTGAGCCAATATCGTGGATCGAGGCCGTGGTGACGCCGCCGCCGCCGCCGCCCACCGAATCGGCAGCGACGGAGAAGCCTTGCATTGCAGGAATTTGCTGGATGAAATCGGTCACCGTGGTGACGCCCGTTTTCTTGATATCTTTTTGGTTGAACGACTGCACTGGCAGCGACGCTTCGGAAGCGATGCGCTTGATGCTCGAACCCGTGACTTCCACGCGTTGCATGGTGCCATCTGTTGTTTCTTGCGCATATGCTGCATGCATGCCGAGCGCAATGCTACCGGCAAACATTAGGCGCAAGGAGCGTGCTATTACATTTTCTATCATCATCGAAATTCCTTGTTATTGTGATAAAGGCGGCAATTATTTTGAGATAACTTGTTTCTAGCTAACAATTTATTTTCTTTTTTGCAAATCCGCCAATGAAAATTTTGTAAATTCTCAGGGCCATCATCAAAACATTCACGATTAAAATTGTCAATTTCGTGCGGAATTTTTGGATGAAATGCAACATATTGCTATTTTTTTGCATTTCTTCAGGAATAAACTATCGTGAGCCCTTGTCAGACGCAGTCAGGCGCGTAAAATAAAATGGCGCTCAGCATCGCTGCTGGCGCCGTGTTTCTTGCTGCAGGCTAGCGCTTGCCAGCGCTGTCCTTTTTATCTCTGTTTCAGCCCATCCCCCTTAGAACGTATAGCTGCCTCGCAAGTAGTAGGCGCGTCCGAGCGGATCCGTGTAGCGCGGGTCATAGCCTTTCTGGAACAACGTTCCCTGATTCGAGAATGGTGGTTCCTTGTCGAACAGGTTTTTCACGCCGGCCGTCAGCAGCAAGCCTTTCCACACGTAGCTGCCCGACAGGTTGAGCAGGCTGTATGACGGGACATCGTGCTTGTATTGCTCAGCAACATTGTTCTGGTCTGTATAGCCGGACTTGAACGATTGCGACACGGTGGCGCCCCAGTTGCCCATGCGCCAGTTCAGGGCTGCCGTATGTTTCCAGCGGAACACTGGGTTGTTGTCCGCATAGCGGCCCACGTTGGCAATGAATGCGCCGCCGCGCTCGTTCTGGTAGTCATACTTGTGGGTCCAGGTGCCGTCGACAGACAGGCTGAAGTCGCCATAGGCACTGCGTCCCAGGCGCGCATTGAAACTTGCGTCGATGCCGTCCGTCTTGACTTCGCCGAGGTTGTCATTCATATCGAGAATCGCAAACGGCGAGCCATCGGGATTGCGCAGGAACAGGGCCTTGTATTTCTCGTAGTTGCCGTAGATAGACTGTTCGGGCAAGGATGAAATCTTGTCCTTCAGGTGGATGTTCCAGTAATCGACGGCAACCGTGATTTCCTTGGTCGGTTCGAGCACCACGCCGAAGGCAAACGTGGTGGATTTTTCGGGTTTCAGCTTTGTATTGCCGCCTTGCAGCTTGAATTGCTGCAAGTCGCAGTCGCGCAGCGGATTGGCGCCCGGTTGCGGCACGCCACCGGGGCACAGGATGGGGTCATTGTAAGAATCATTGGTATCGTTTTTCGACGGCGGCGCATTCTTTTCAAACAGCGTTGGTGCGCGGAACCCCGTGCTGGCCGAACCGCGCAGCACCAGCGTGTTGCTGGCCTGGTAGCGCAGGGCCAGCTTGGGATTGGTGGTGCTGCCGACATCGCTGTAATGGTCGAAGCGGGCCGCCAGTTGTACTTCCAGGTCCTTGATAAGCGGCAAGTTGACTTCGCCGAAGACGGCCTGGATGGTGCGCGAGCCGCTCTTCGAGAGCGAACCGGACAGGCCTGAACTGGTGGCCTGGCTGGCGATCTCGCGATTCACATTGAAGTCGGCTTTTTCACGCCGCAGTTCGCCGCCGAGAGCGATGGCCAGCGGGCCGCCGGCCAGTTGCATCAGTTCACGGCTACCCTTGATGTCGAAGCCCGTGGTGGTGACCTTGGCACTCTGCACCTCGCCGCGCAGGGCGGTGCTGTCCAGGTAAGCCTTGCCGGCCGTGTCTTGCATGCCGAAGGGATTGAGGATGCCGTTCAACACGCCGGCGGCAAACGCGGCATCTTGCACATAGCCGCCTGTAAATTTCTCGGACGACTTGCTGATGGCATGGCTCAGGCCCGTCTTGTAGTCCCAGCCAGCGAGCTCGCCTTCGACGGCCAGCACCAGGCGGTCGGCCTTGCCGTCCGAATCGATCTGCCGCTGTCCCGCTTCCACGGGGCGCCAGTTGACGCTCAGCGGCTGGCCCGACAACCCGGGCTGGGCCGGCACGCCGCCTGCGTTGCCCGGATAGTATTTGCTGGTATTGGGCAAGATCAAGCCCGTTTGCGGCGGCGGCGCCGTGCGTGCTTTTACCTTGTTTTCCGAATGTAAGTATTCGAGCGTGGCCAAGTGGCTGCCGCCCAGCTTGAAGGCGCCCTTGCCGAAAAAGGCCATTTGCTCCTGCGCCGGCAAGTCGTCGATCTGGCGCGTGTAATCCTGGCGGCAGGTGCCGTTGGCCGCCGCCACCGACAAGGGCGGATTGCAGCCGCTGGCCGCGTAGGGATTGCCGGCCAGGCCCTTGCCGGCGTTGGCCGCTGCATCGAAGTAGTTGCCGGGGAAAGTGGTGCCGCTGGTGAGCGACAGGCCCCTCTCGGGAATGATGCCGGTCTTGGAAAAATCGCGATCCTGCGACGTCAGCACATTTTGCTTGTGGTAATCGAGCACGCCGAAAATATTGTAGCCGTCCGTGTCGAGCTTGCCGAAACCCGTCGACAGGTTGAGACGGTGCTCGCCGCCGCCCTTGTGTTCGGGCGCGACGACCTCGGCAGTGATGTTGGTGACATTCACCGAGCGCTTGGTGATGAAGTTGATGACGCCGCCAATGGCGTCCGTGCCATAGATGGCCGAGGCGCCGTCGCGCAGCACTTCGACGCGCTCCAGCGCGGCAATCGGGATGATGTTCAGGTCGACGCTGGCACCGTCATACGGATGGTTGGCGATGCGCCGGCCGTTGAGCAGCACCAGGGTCTTGTCGCCGCCCAGGCCGCGCAAGTCGGCGCTGGCCTGGCCGCCCGTGGGCAAGCCGCTGGTGTTGCCACCGACGGCGTTGCCGCTGCCCATGCTGGAGGAATTCGAGGGTATCTTGCTGAGCACTTCCTGGGCCGTGGTCAGACCCTGCTTGGCAAAGTCTTCGGCCTTGAAGATGGACAGTGGCGTGGCCGTTTCCGAAACGAGTCGCTTGATGGAAGAGCCGGTGACTTCGACGCGCTGCATGGTGCCCGTATCGCTGACTTCTTGCGCCAGCGCCTGCTGGCCGAACAGGCCGGCGGCGAGGCCACTGGCGCAGATCAAACGGATGGAACGGGACAAGCGTGTTTCTCTGATCATATTCAAGACTCCTGGAAAAGCGGTTGTCTAAAAGGAGGAGAACGGCTGCGCCGGAAAGCGCGTCCGAAAATATTGAAGAAGTGAAATGATTTATCTCTTTTCAATTGGGTAACTGTAATGATCCGCAAAAGTCCTTGTCAACATTGCACATGGCTTTGTGTGGTTAAACAACGTATTGCGTCATCGACACTGATTTAAAACAACGAAGGCGTATTTTGTGAGGTGTTTTTGAGGATAGCGGCCGTGCCCAGTGCCGGCTCCGGGCGCGCGAAATAGAACGCCCGCTGCAGTACAACGGGCGTTGGCGTGGCTGGCATGGCGCTAATGACTTGCGCCTGCGCTGGGGTTTAGAAAAACTTGTAGCTGGCGCCCAGTTTGAAGTAACGGCCGATGGCGCCGCTGGCATCCATCGGGTTGTAGCTCATGCCGCCGTAGGTCAACGGGTCGAGCGGGGCGATCTTGTCGGTCACGTTGTTGATCGAGGCAAACAATTGCAGCTGTTTGCTGACGTTCCAACGGCTCGACAGGTCGAGCGTGGTGAACGAGGCGATCTTGCAACCGTTCGGCGCAGGAGTGCCAGCGGCCAGTTTGGAAGCGCAAGGCTTGCCTTCAAACAGGATGTTCTTCATGTCCGAACGGTAGTTCAGCACGCCGCTGACATTCCAGTTGCCCAGGTCCCACGAGCCGGTCACATTGATCTTGTCCTTCGGTGTGCCGGCGCAGTTGGAGGTATCGCAGTTACCATGCGTGCCAGCGAACTGGTACCTCACGGCAGACGACTCGGCCCGTACCCACGAGGCGATGTGGGTCCAGGTCAGGCCAAACGTGGCGCGGCCGTAGTCGCCCAGGCGCACGCGCTGCTTGAGGTCCAGGTCGATACCCTTGATCTCCGTAAAGCTGGAGTTGCGGTAGGGTGCTTTGGTAATCAGCAAGGTGCCTGTATTCGGCGTGACGACGCCGTTGATAGTCAGGTTGTTGTCGGCGCGGATGGCCGTTGGCAGGGCGGCCGCTTCATTGTAGGGCAGCGGGTTGATCTCGTTTTCACGCTTGATCTTCCAGCCGTCCAGCGACAGGCTGGTATCGTTGAACGGATCCCACACCAAGCCCAAAGTGTAACCCTTGGATTTTTCCGGCTTGAGGCTAGGATCGCCGATCTTGACGGCAGCCACTTGCAGTTCGCAGTCGCTCGCATTGGCGCCCGGCAAGCGCGTGCCGCCCGGGCAGCGCACGGGATCGCTGACCGTCGAGGTGCCTGTCGATTGCGAATTGGCATTGCTTTCCGCTGGGCCAGGTGCGCGGAAGCCTTCCGAATACGTGCCGCGCACGGCGAAGGTTTTCAGCGGTGTCCATTTGGCGCCGAGTTTCGGCGTGGTCGACGAGAAACGGTCATATTTGTCGTAACGCAAGGCGCCCGACAGTTCCACCGTCTTGATGACGGGCGCCAGCACTTCGAGGAAGACGGCAGAAACCTTGCTGTCGCCCTTGGCTGCCACATAGCTGGCGTTGATGGAACCGTTTTCCGTGCCCGACAGTGATGGATTGTCAAGCTTGTCGCGGCGGTGTTCCGCACCCACTGCCAGGCCCAGGGCGCCGCCTGGCAACTGCATCAGTTCGCGCGAGGCCTTGAAGTCGATGATATCGAGCTTGGTCGTGGAGTCGGAGGTGGCGTTGGTCACCATGGCCGCGTACAGCGAGGCCGGATTCTTGCTTGCCTGCGCGCCGATATAGTATGGGAAATTTTTACTGTTCGCATTGCCCAAGGCATCCTTGACGACGGCCATGTTGAGCATGTTGCTGTAATCGAGGTGCAGCTTCGATTCCGAATGCGTATAGCCGGCGTCGTAATCCCAGCCCATGGCCGAGCCCTTGACGCCGAGCACGATGCGGTTGAACTCATTGTTGGCCTGGCGTGTGCTCGCACCCACATCGAAGGCTTGATAGCGCACGCGCACCGGCACGCCGTACGGATTTTGCGGATGGTTGGCGGCCAGCATGATGGTGGTGCCGGCGCCGGAGCCGTAGTTGATGACGCCAGTCGGGCTACCAGCGCTGGGTGGGAAGGCAATGGTCGGCGTGATTGATGGCGGGATCAGGGTAAATGCCGTATCGCGCTTCGAATAGCCCGCTTCCGCGTACACCTGGGTATCGGCATTAACTTGCCAAGTGCCGCGCGTGTACAGGTTGATCGATTCGATCTTCGGCTGCATGGAGCGGAACTGGTCATGATGCCATAGGCAGCCACCCTTCGGATCTTGTGGGGAAGAAACAGATAAAGTGGAGCAGCCGGGCAGGGCCACATAGTTGTTGGTAACAGGGTCGCGGATCAGGCCCGTCGGCGACGCATTTGCATCGTTGTTGCCGTTGATGTAGCCGCCGGCGAACTGGGTGTTGATCGCATAGCCGTACGGACGCAGGTCGGCTTTGCCTATCCATTTGCGGCCGGAGCGATCGTTGTTCATCAGCATGTCCGACTTGGTGTATTCGGCATTGACGACGACGTTGAATTTATCCGTATCCAGGTTGCCCTTGCCGAAGGTCAGCGAGGCGCGCTGCTGTTTGGCGTCGCTGTCGCCGGAGATGCCGGTGTCGCCTTTCAGGGTCAGGCCTTCGAAGTCCTTGCGCAGGATGATATTGACCACGCCGGCAATGGCATCCGCGCCGTAGGTGGAGGAAGCGCCATCCTTGAGGATTTCGATGCGTTCGACGATCTGCATCGGCACGGTGGAAAGGTCGGTAAAGCTCTTCTGGCCATCATCGGCACGCGCGAACGGTGCCATGCGACGACCATTGAGCAGCACCAGGGTCGAAGTGGCACCCAGGCCGCGCAGCGAGATGGCGGTGGAACCTGCGGCAAAGCCGTTGCCGAAGCCCGTTGGCAGGGAGCCTGCGCCATCGGCGGTCAGGGTTTGCAGGTATTCAGCCACGGTGGCCTTGCCCGATTTCATCAAGTCGTCGCGGCTAATGACCTGTACCGGTGACGCGGTCTCGGCCGTGGCCCGTTTGATGCTCGACCCTGTAATCTCTACGCGTTGGACATTGGCATCCTGGGCTATTGCCGGCGCAGCCATCATGCTTATGCTGAGCGCTGCTACGCTGCCCGAAAAAATCAGGCGTACGGAGCGGGACATAACTGTTTCCATCATCATTCTCAAAAACTCCGAAAGTAAGTTCGGCTGGTCGTTTTTCGACACAACCTCGCTAGGATAAAAAAGACTGCTGCGTAGGCAATCACTGTGATTCAAACGGCATACCGTGTGTTGCCGTGATTGATCAGACCACTTGCCGAGAAACCTTGTCAATGTGTAAATGTGGCATTTCGGGATGGAAACAACAGTGTTTTTCATAATGTTGATAAAATATATTATTGGCAACTATTTAAATGGTGCATTGCACGATGCGTTTTCTATCCGTTGATAAAAGGTGCAGTCATTCACCAACGTCAGGGTTTCTACGTAGGCGCTTTTGCGTGGCATCGCCTAAGCAATGTTGCAGTGCGCAATATTTCTCCGATGGCGTCGGTGCTTGTTGCCGCGCACAACGGAAGTACTGCAGCTTTTCGCCTGGCATGCAAAATATGCGTTATGGTTACGCGTTTTCCAGCGCGTCAAACCACCGGCGCGGCTGGCTGCGAGCAAGGCACAGATCTTGCGGTGACGGACTGTTTTTGGCGGTGGAATCCTGTATCGCAGGGCGACGCCAGTACAAGCGCACCAATACGGTGCGACAGATAATCGAGATGAAGGGTATGACATGAAGTCACCATGGATGCGGCGCGTGGCGCTGCTGGCCTGCCTGGCCACTTTGCCGCTGGCGGCCATTGCCGCAGATGCTGCTGCTGCTGCTGCTGCTGCTGCTGCTGCCGCGCCGGTGAAAACCTTGCGCTATATCTTGCCGGCCGCCGAGACCGGCTTTGATCCGGCCACCGCGCGCGACCTGTATTCGAACCACATCACGCAGGCCGTCTTCGACACCCTGTACACCTATGATTATCTGGCGCGCCCCGTGAAGGTGGTGCCTGGCGCGGCGGCCGCCATGCCGGAAGTGTCTGCCGATGGCAAGACCTACACCATCCGCTTGAAGAAAGGCATCTTGTTTACGCCCGACGCTGCGTTTGGCGGCAAGCGCCGCGAACTGACGATGGCCGACTACGTGTATGCGTGGAAGCGCTTGTTCGACCCGCGCCTGGCCTCGCCGCATAGCTGGCTGTTCGAAGGCAAGGTGGTGGGGCTGGACGAGCTGGCGAAGGAGGCGGCCAAGTCGAACAAGCTCGATTACAGCAAGAAAGTGGCCGGTCTGGACATCCTCGACCCGTACACCTTGCGCATTACGCTGACCAAGACCGATTTCAATTTCCCCATGATCCTCGCCTATGTGCCGACGGCCGCCGTGGCGCGCGAAGTGGTGGACAAATATGGCGACGTGAAGGGTGAGGTGGGCTCGAATCCCGTCGGCACCGGCTATTACACGCTCGGTGAATGGACGCGCGGCAACCGCATCGTCCTGAACCGCAATCCACGGCATTTGCCGGAAACGTGGAATTTCATGGCCGGTGATGACCCGGACGACCAGCGCATCGTGCGCCAGATGCAGGGCAAGCGCATCCCCGCCATCGACCGCATCGAAATTTCCGTGATGATTGAAGACCAGTCGCGCTGGCTGTCTTTCCAAAGTGGCGGCACGGACGTGTTCTGGCTCGATGGCCCGCTGGCGCCGAAGGCATTGCTGAACGGCAAGCTGCGTCCCGAGTTGGCGGAGAAGGGCGTGCAACTGTCGCGCCTGCTGGACCCGGAAATCAGCTATTACTACTGGAATATGCAAGACCCGACCCTCGGTGGCTTCAGCAAGGAAAAGATCGCTCTGCGCCGCGCCATTGCCATGGCGCACAATATTGACGAGGAAATCCGCATCATCTGGAATGGCCAGGCCAAGCGCCTCGACTATCCGATCCCGCCCGGCGTGGTCGGCTACGATCCCCACTACAAGAGCTTGTTGCAATACGATCCCGTGCTGGCGAACAAATTGCTCGATAAATTCGGCTATAAGAAGGGTGCCGACGGCTGGCGTACTTTGCCGGACGGCAAGCCGCTCTTGATCCGCTACGCTTCGCGCAACGAAGCCAACGGCGTGCTGCAGGCCGAAATGTGGCGCAAGACGTATAACTCGCTGGGCATCCGCATGGAAAACGACCGCATGATCTTTTCCGATATTTTAAAGACGGAAAAGCAGTGCAAGATGCAGACGCGCACGGCGCCGTGGCTGGCCGACTATCCGGACGGTGACAATTTCATGCAGCTGTTCTATGGGCCGAATACGCACCAGAACAACAACGGCTGCTATCAGGATCCCGAGTACGACAAGTGGTACGCGGCCAGCCAGGCCATGCCTGCCAGCCCCGAGCGCGATGCGCTGTTCCACAAGATGGCGCGCCGCCTGGAAGTGAACGCCGGCGCCCTGATCGGCTACGCGCGCTACCGCAACATGCTGGCGCAAAAGACGGTGCAAGGCTACAAGAAGCACCCGATCCTGTTCCAGGAATGGGCGTATATGGATGTCGACAGCACGGGCACACCGGTGGCTACTCCGGCCCCTGCTGCTCAATAAGCGCAGCGGCCTAGATACGACATACACAATATATACAAGACATACAACAAGGAATCATTATGTTCGCTTATATCCTGCGCCGTTTGTGGCAGATGCTGCCGACCATGCTGGGCGTGGTCCTGCTGGTGTTCATGCTGTTCAACTGGGTGGGTGGCGATCCTGCCTATATTTTGGCCGGCAAGATGTCGAGTGCGGAAAGCATCGCCAACATCCGCCGCCAGCTCGGTGTCGACCAGCCGTACTACGTACAGCTGTGGATCTTCATCCAGCAGATCGTCACCTTTGACTTCGGCCAGAGCTGGGCCACGGGAGAATCCGTGTCTCACATCATCACTTCGCGTCTGGGGCCGTCGATGATGGTGCTGATCCCGCTGACCGTGCTGGAAACCTTTTTTGGCGTGGCGCTGGCGCTGGCCATCGCCTTTGTCCGCGGTTCGCTGACGGACCGCGCCGTCATGATCGCCTGCACGGTGGGCATGTCGGTTTCCATCCTCGTCTACATCATCGTCTTCCAGTACGGCTTCGCTTATAAACTGGGCCTGTTCCCCGTGCAGGGCTGGGGCGACAGCTTCTGGGAAAACCTGCTGCGCTATGCCACCTTGCCGATCCTGATCGGCCTGGCGGTGTCCATCGCACCGACGCTGCGCCTGTTCCGCACCTTCGTGCTCGACGAGGTGAACCAGGATTACGTGCGCACGGCGCGTGCCAAGGGCTTGACGGAAGGGCGCATCATGTGGGTGCACGTGTTGCGCAATGCCGGCATTCCCATCATCACCTATGTGATGTCGAACTTGCCGGCCCTGCTGATCGGTGCCTTCCTGCTGGAGCGCTTTTTCGGCATCCCCGGCATCGGGCGTGAAGTGATTTTGGCGGTCGAGCGCAGCGACTTTCCGGTGATCAAGGCGATCACCGTGTATGTCGCCGCCGCCACCATGCTCTTCAACCTGCTCACTGACCTGCTGTACCAGGCGGTCGATCCTCGCGTACAACTGAAGTAGAAAGAGATGATGTCGAAACCCCATACTTCGCCCGGCCTGTGGGCCCTGGCGTGGCGCCGCTTGCGCGGCGACAAGATTGCAATGGTATCGCTGACCGTGGTCGCGGCGTTTTTCCTGCTGGTGCTGGCGTCCGCCAGTGGCCTGGTAGGGGCAAACTGGGAAGATGAAGTGGCCCTCAGCTATGCGCCGCCGACCTTCATCGGTGCCGACCAGGATGCGTCCGCAGCCGCTGACGGCGCCATCCCCTTGTCCGACGAGCGCAGCGCGCCCACCCCGGTCAATGTGCTCGACCCGCTGGCCGAGGATATCGCGGAACTGCGCGCGCAGATGGGAAGTAACCCTGCTGCCGGCGTGGATATGTATGGCGTTGCCGACCCGCTGGCCGACGACTTGACGGCCTTGCGCGCCGGCATGGGCAAGACGAAGAAGCTGATCGCACACAAGGCGTCCACCTTGCCGTTCGGCGCCGACAAGTGGGGCCACGACATCGTGCAGAAAACCATCAAGGGCGGCGAAACGTCGATCGTCGTGGGCCTGGTGGCAGCCTTGCTGGCCGTCGTGCTGGGCACATTGTTTGGCGCCGTGTCCGGCTATTTTGGCGGCATGGTCGATGACTTCTTCAACTGGTTTTACAGCATTTTCACCTCGATTCCATCGATCCTGATGATCTTGACGGTGGCGGCCGTGCTGCAGCAAAAGGGCGTGCTGACCATCGTGCTGATCCTGGGGCTGACTGGCTGGACCGGGCCGTACCGCTTGATCCGCGCCGAATACATCAAGCACAAAGCGCGCGAATATGTGATGGCGGCCGACGCCATCGGCGCCTCGCACTGGCGCAAGATGTTTTCGCATATCTTCCCGAACGTGAGCCATGTGGCTTTGGTGCAAATGTCGATCCTGGTGGTGGGCTTTATCAAGGCCGAAGTGATTTTGAGTTTCCTCGGCTTTGGCGTGCCGGTGGGCACCGTGTCGTGGGGCAGCATGCTCAACGAGGCACAAAATGAACTGATCCTGGGCAAATGGTGGCAGCTGAGCGCCGCCGCCACGGCGATGGCCGTGCTGGTGACGGCGTTCTCGCTGTTGACCGATGCCTTGCGCGATGCGCTCGACCCGAAAGTGAAATAGGAGTTGCTCATGGACCAGAATAACCTGTTGGAAGTGCGCGACCTGCGCGTTACTTTCCGCCTGGACAAGAAGACCACGTTCGAAGCCGTCAAGGGCATCTCGTTCAACGTGCCGCGCAACAGCACCGTCGCGCTGGTGGGCGAATCGGGCAGCGGCAAGTCCGTCAGCTCGCTGGCCGTGATGGGCCTGTTGCCGCCCGATAACACCATCATAGCCCCCGCGTCCAGCATCCACTTCGGCGGGCGCGACCTGCTGCAATTGTCGATCGCCGAGCGGCGCACCATGTGCGGCAAGGATATCTCGATGATCTTCCAGGAGCCGATGTCGTCGCTGAACCCGGTGTTTACCGTCGGCTTCCAGATCGCCGAAGTGTTGCGCCAGCACATGGGCATGAACCGCAAGCAGGCGCGCGCGCGTACGCTGGCCTTGCTGGACGAAGTGGGCATCCCCGATGCGGCCAGCAAGATCGACGCCTACCCGAGCCAAATGTCGGGCGGCCAGCAGCAGCGCGTGATGATCGCCATGGCGATCGCCTGCGAGCCGAAACTCTTGATTGCCGACGAACCGACGACGGCGCTCGATGTGACGATCCAGAAGCAGATCATGGACTTGATCGCGGCGCTGCAAAAGAAGCATCAGATGTCCGTGCTGTTCATTACCCATGACCTGGGCCTGGTGGGAGAAATTGCCGACCAGGTCATCGTCATGCGCCACGGCGAAGTGCGTGAAACGGGGGCAGTGCGGCAAGTGTTTGACACGCCCAAAGACCCGTACACCAAAGCATTGCTGCATTGCCGTCCCTCGCTCGACGAGCGGCCGTGGCGCTTGCCCGTGATTGCCGATTATATGCAGGGCAAGGCCGGCCCCGGCGTGGCAGTGAAACAGCGCACGCGCGGCTATACGCCGGGTGACGAACCCGTGCTGGTGGTGAAGAATCTGAGCAAAAGCTTTTATACGCGTGTAGGCCTGTTCGGCAAGCGCGAATTCCAGGCCGTCAAGGATGTGTCGTTCACTTTGCCGCGCGGAAAAACGTTAGGCGTGGTGGGCGAGTCCGGTTCCGGCAAGACGACGGTGGGCTTGACCCTGCTGCGCCTGCACCAGGCCACGGGCGGCACCGCCATGTTCCATGGCAAGGATTTAATCGCCATGCCGAACAAGGAGTACTTGCCATATAAACGCCGCATCCAGATCATCTTCCAGAACCCGTACGCGTCCTTGAACCCGCGCTTTACGGTGGGGCAAATTTTGCTCGAGCCGATGCGCATCCACCAGATCGGCGCGAATGACCAGGAACGCATTGCCAAGGCTTACTGGCTGCTAGAGAAGGTGGGCTTGCCGGAGCAGGCTTTCCACCGCTATCCGCACGAGTTTTCCGGCGGCCAACGCCAGCGCATCGCCATTGCCCGCTGCCTGACCATGCAGCCGGAAATTCTGGTCTGCGACGAATCCGTCTCGGCGCTGGACGTATCGGTGCAGGCGCAGGTACTGAACCTGTTGCAGGACTTGCAGGATGAATTCGGTTTGTCGTACATTTTTATTTCGCATGATTTGTCGGTCGTCAAATACATTGCCGACCAGGTCATGGTGATGCACAAGGGGCAAGTGGTGGAACTGGCCGATTCGGACCAGTTGTACCGCAATCCCTTGCATCCGTACACGCGCTCCCTGCTCAGTGCCATACCCAAGGGCTTGCAGTTGTAAGGGGCTTTTTACGGTAAGATAGCGGCCATGCCCAACCTCATTTACCTGCTCGAACATTACGGTGTCCTGATTGTCTTCGGCATCGTGCTCGTTGAGCAGCTTGGGCTGCCGATTCCTGCCTTCCCCATCCTGGTGGTGGCGGGCGCGCTGGCCGTCGACGGCGACATGCAAGGGGGGCCGGTATTGGCCGCTGCGCTGGGCGCTTGCCTGATCAGCGACTTCACGTGGTTTCGCGCGGGCCGCCATTTCGGCAAGCGCATCCTGCGGCTGTTGTGCCGCATTTCGCTGTCACCCGATTACTGCGTCAGCCAGACGGAAGACAAATTCAAGCGCTGGGGTCCGAAAGCCCTGATCGTTTCCAAGTTCGTGCCGGGCTTCAATACCGTCGCTGCGCCCATGGCGGGCGCGCTAGGCACGCCGGCGCGACTGTTCTTCCTGTACGCGGGCCTGGGCGCCTTGCTATGGAGCGGCACGGGCATCCTCGTTGGCGTGATTTTCCATGCCAGCGTGCAACAGGTGCTCGACGTGCTGAGCACCATGGGCAGCACGGCCTTGCTGGTGCTGCTTACCTTGCTGGGCCTATTCCTGCTGTATAAATTCCTTGAGCGCCGGCGTTTCCGCCAGGCCCTGCAGATCGAGCGCATCGGCATCGATGCCTTGCTTGCACTCATAGAACAAGGCGAACAGCCGCTGATGGTCGACGCGCGCAGCGCCACGGCGCGCTCTTTGGACCCGGCCGTGCCGGGCGCCTTGTTCTTCAACGGCAAGGAAGCCGTACCCGCCATGATCGCCATGGACAAGGACCGCCATGTCATCGTTTACTGCAGCTGTCCCAACGATGTGACGGCCGCGCAAGTGGCCAAGCTGCTGCAGCAGCACGGCTTTCACCGTGCCAAGCCCTTGCATGGCGGCCTCGATGCATGGAACGTCGCCTACCGCTCGGATCAGCCGGCGTCCGCCAGCGTGCCCGGCTAAAGCTGCTCATCCGGATAGGCGCTGCCTCTGGCACGCCAGCTTGGCAGTCAACATCAGCAGTAAAAATCAGCAATAGAAATCGGTAGTAATAATACGAAAACATTGTCGCTGAGGCATGGGGATAGCAGTGCTGGCCCTGCGCCGCCGCGCGCAAGGCGGCTTTGCACAAACGCCTGCATACGCTGCTTTGGCGGCGATTCCTGCTGCTGTGCAGCATGATTTTAATGCGCTCAGCGAGTGCGAGTACTTACTATAATGCATTATCCTTGAGCAACTTTTGTCCTGCATGCTACATTTGGAGCGGAACTACCAATCAAGGCTTGTTTTGATGTACTTAAACTACAAACTTTGCTTGCCTCCGGGCGCATTCATCCTTTAAGCTGGGCGTCCCATGCGTCCCACTTCATCATTTAAAATCATGAGCGCTTCGTCTTTCCCCGTACTGCCGACTTCTGCCTTTGCCGATGGACCGCGCCTGTTGGCTGACGTGGGCGGCACCAATGCCCGCTTCGCCCTGGAAGTGGCCGCCGGCCACATCACCCTGGTCGAAGTGCTGCCCTGTGCCGATTACCCGAGCCTGTCGGCCGCCCTGCAAGCCTATCTGGCCCTGCCGCATATCGCTGCCGCCGGCGGGCAAGCCGTGCGCCATGCCATGATCGCCATCGCTAACCCGGTCGACGGCGATTTCCTCAGCATGACGAACCATCACTGGTCGTTCTCGATCAGTGCCATGCGTGCAGAGTGCGGTTTCACGACCCTGGACGTGGTCAACGATTTCACGGCCCTGGCGCGCTCCCTGCCGCAGCTGTCGGCTGAGCAAAAGCATCAGATTGGCGCAGGCACGGCCCGTCCGAACACGGCCATCGGCCTGATCGGCGCCGGCACGGGTCTGGGCGTGTCGGGCCTGATCCCTTCGCACGGCGGCTGGATCGCGCTGCAAAGCGAAGGCGGCCACGTCAGCTTTGCGCCGTTCAATGAAGTGGAAGTGAGTATTTTGCAATTCGCCTGGCGCGCATACGAGCACGTCTCGGCCGAGCGCCTGCTTTCCGGCGATGGCTTGGAACTGATCTACCGCGCCCTGGCCGACCGCGCGGGCGTAGTGGCCGAAGACTTGCCGGCGGCCGAAATCACGCGCCGCGCGCTGGCTGGTGAATCCCAGCTATGCGACGACGTCATCGAAGCGTTTTGTTGCATGCTCGGTACGGTGGCGGGCAATGTTGCCGTCACCCTGGGTGCGCTCGGCGGTATTTATATAGGCGGCGGCATCGTGCCACGCCTGGGGGCGCGCTTTGAGCGCTCCGGTTTCCGCGCCCGCTTCGAGCGCAAGGGCCGCTTCGCCAATTATGTGTCGCAAGTGCCGACGTTTGTCATCACGGCGCAATACCCAGCTTTCCTGGGTGCATCGGCCATTCTCTCGGAGAAACTCGCCGCCCTGTAATACGGGCAGTGGGCGATGTGTCGCGCCAGGGCCGGGTAAAACGCGTGTTTTACCCGGTTTTGCGCTTTTCCGCTTTTTATCAGGTACAATTGACAGCGTTGGATGAAACGACGACTGCTTCTCTCGCGTCTGGCTGCATACTCGCTACGGGGAAAGTCGCTACTCAGGAGTGCGTTTCGTTGCTGGTTATTCAAAGTCAGCACCATGGATGGCAGGACTTTCACTGCATCCGCTTTAGTCCCGCTTTGCGCGCATCGGCCAAGGCGTCGGAAAAACAGCCTCAACTAGTAACCCAGCATGGCGTCACCATCGATGTCTGCCATCTGTTACGTTGAAATGAACGTTTTTGATTTCTTTCTCTGCACACGAATTGCAATACACATCCGCACAGAATTGCTATGAATACAATTGAGGCTAAAAAAGTCCTCGAAACCGCGCTGCTGTGCGCTCGTGAATCGCTGACGATCCACAGCCTGAAAAAGCTGTTCGTCGATGCGGACGAGAGTGGCCGCGTGCGTGGTGTCGGCGTCGGTGCCGATACGATCAAGCAATTGCTGGAAGAATTGCGGCAAGAGTGGGAAGGGCGCGGTATCGAAATCGTCAGTCTGGCCTCGGGTTGGCGCTTTCAAAGCCGCCCGGAAATGAAGATGTATCTTGATCGCATGACGCCTGAGCGGCCGCCCAAGTATTCGCGGGCGACGCTGGAAACTTTGGCCATCATCGCCTATCGCCAGCCGGTGACGCGCGGCGATATCGAGGAAATTCGCGGCGTTGCCGTCAACTCGCAGACGATCAAGATGCTGGAAGACCGTGGCTGGATCGATGCGATCGGCTACCGCGATGTGGTGGGGCGGCCCGCCTTGCTGGCCACCACCAAGCAGTTTTTGGATGACCTGGGTTTGCATTCGCTGTCCCAGCTGCCGCCTTTGCAGCAAATCAGTGAAATGCAGGGCAATGGGCTCGAAGCCCTGGAAGCTGCCCTGCAGGAAAATTTTGACAAGGCAAGCAATGAGCTTGCCCCCCAGCTTGGTGCAGGTAGCAATACGGCTGTGACAGATGTGACAGCAAGCCTTGATGCCGGCCCCGATGCTTCGCCCATGGACGAAGCCTACACTCACGACCCTGCGCCAGAACTAACGGTTGACGCTGCGCCAGGTCAGCACAGCCAAGAAACGAAGAATGAATAATCCGAATACACCCGAGACAGTAACCGCCGCCGACGAAGCCATCGTTGCCAAGCCCAAGCGCCGCACCAAGGTGCAGATCGAAGCCGATGCGGCTGCTGCTGCCGTAACTGCCGCTAGCGGCGACAGCGTCGCTGCCAAGCCGAAGCGCCGCACGAAAGCCGACGTGGCCGCCGATGCGCCAGTCGCCGCCGCCGCCGTTGATGTCGCTGTCGTTGCCACTGCCGAAGCGGCACCTGCCGCCAAGAAAAGCCGCGCCAAGCCAGCCTTGAAGGCCGTGGCTGACGCTGCCGAAGCCGCTGCCGATGCGGTGGCTGACGTTGCCAGTGCCCCGGCGCCGCGTCCGCCGCGCGCCCGCGCCGCCGCCAAAGCTGCTGCTGCCGTCGCTGAAGCGGCGCCGGAAGTGGTCGCTGACAAGCCGGCCGAAGCGCGTGCTACGCGCGGTCCGCGCCAGATGCGTGGCGTGCAGGCAGAGCGCGCACTGCGCCAGCCGCCGCGCGCCGAAGCGCCGCAGGCAGTCGAGGTCGCTGCTGCTGCCGAGCAAGCTGACGCGCCCGTCGCCGATGTGTTCGATGCCGACGGCAATCTCGTTTCCGGCCCACGCCTGCCGCGCGGTCCGCGCAACGACGTGCCGGGCGCTGGCAAGAATGCCGGCAAGAGCCGTAAAAAAGGCAAGGGCCGCCAGGCTGCGCCCGGCAAGCTCAGCGACGCCGATGCCGTATTCTCGTTTGTCACCTCCGATGCATTCGACAGCGAAGAGGGTGGCACGGGCCGCGTGCAAAAAGTGGCTGTGCGCCGCGACCTGACGTCCGACGACGACGCGCCGAAGCTGCACAAGGTACTGGCCGAAGCCGGTCTCGGTTCGCGCCGCGACATGGAAGACCTGATCATTTCGGGCCGCGTGTCCGTGAATGGCGAGCCGGCCCACATCGGCCAGCGCATCTTGCCGACCGACCATGTGCGCATCAATGGCAAGTTGATCCAGCGCCGCGTCAGCAAGAAGCCGCCACGCGTGCTGGTGTATCACAAGCCGGCCGGCGAAATCGTCAGCCATAACGACCCGGATGGCCGTCCCTCCGTGTTTGACCGCCTGCCGACCATGAAGGCGGGCAAGTGGCTGGCCGTTGGCCGACTCGACTTCAACACCGAAGGCTTGCTGCTGTTTACTACTTCCGGTGACCTGGCCAACCGCCTGATGCACCCGCGCTACGGCATCGACCGCGAGTACGCCGTGCGTACCCTGGGCGAGCTGGAAGAGGGCATGCGCCAGAAGTTGCTGGCCGGTGTGGAGCTCGAAGACGGCCTGGCACAATTCTCGAAGATCGCCGATGGCGGTGGCGAGGGCATCAACAAGTGGTACCGCGTGGTCATCGGCGAAGGCCGTAACCGCGAAGTGCGCCGCATGTTCGAAGCCATCGGCCTGACCGTCTCGCGCCTGATCCGTACCCGTTACGGCGCCATGACCCTGCCGAGCGGCCTGAAGCGCGGCCGTTGGGAAGAGATGGATGAAAATACCGTGCGCGACCTGTTGACCGCCTACGGCATCGAAAAGAAAATGCCGGCATCCGGTGATCCGCGTGCCGCAGGCGCCGCCAAGGGCCGCGAAGCGCGCAAGGTCGAGCGCAAGGACCGCGATGACGAGCCGAATGGCAACCGCATCGATGTGAGCAACCGCAACGCCGATCCTTTCCCGGTCGCGCCGCGCCGTGGCCAGCCTGCCGGCCAGTTTGCCCGTCCGCAAGGTCAGGGTCGCCCAGGCGGCGCCGGCCGTCCAGGCGAGGCGCGTGGTCCCGGCCGTGGCCAGCCGCAAGGTCCGTTCCAGGGTGGTCAGCCACGTTCGTCGGCTTCGTTCGAAGGTGCGCCGCAAGGTCAGGGTCGTGCGCCGCGTGCGCCAGGTCAGGGTCGTCCTGCCGGTGCTGAAGGTCGCGCACCGCAGCGCGCTGCGCGCCAGCCGGATCCGCTGCAAACCACTTTCGGCTTCGCCAACACGGGTCCGCGCCGCAATGCGGGCGGTGCTGGTGGGCAAGCGCGCTCCGGTGGCCAGCCGCGTGGCGGCATGGATCGTGGTGGTATGGACCGTGGTGGCATGGATGGCATGCCGCGCCGTCGCAGCAAAGGTTAATTCAGAGGATTTCTTCTCGCGCGCCCGGTCATTTGCTGCGGGCGCGCGCTCTTGTAACTGTTGTAAGCTGGGCCTCTCCTTGTGTGCGGCATTGCGGCGAAGTTAATAAGAGGTTATAATCTGCAGCCTAATAAAAGTTCTCCGCAGGGTTGTTTGGTGGGGAGTGCTTGCATCTGGTTGGGGAAATACAAGAAGATGGGCAGATGCCCATTTTTTTTTTGTTGAACCGTTTGTCATGGCTCCGTAAGGGGCCATATATGACTTGAATGCGTGTTTTTTGCATGTTGTTGGCGCTCAATGCGGTGCCGCCATGCCGAAAGCGGGCCTTATTTCTGGAGAATTTCTTGCAGCAGTTGGGATTAATTGAAAAGACAGTGATCGGTCTGGGCTACGAGCTCGTTGATGTCGAACGTGCCGAGCGCGGGCTGCTGCGCGTCTTTATTGATTTCAGCGCCGCCGATGCCGCTGAAAAAGGTCCGATCACGGTCGAAGACTGTGCCACGGTGAGTCACCAGTTGTCGCATGTGTTGACGGTAGAGAACGTTCCTTACGAGCGTCTTGAGATTTCTTCCCCGGGTCTGGATCGTCCGGTGCGCAAGCTGGAAGACTTTGTCCGTTTCGCAGGCCAGGAAATCATCGTCAAGCTGACGGTGGCGATGCCGGGTACGAACAACCGGAAATCGTTCCAGGGGATCTTGCAAGAACCTGTGGGCGATAAATTGTCGTTAGAATTTGAAGGTAAGGATGGTCCGGCGATGTTGGAGTTTACACTCGCCGATGTGGATAAGGCACGCTTGGTGCCGCAGGTGGTTTTTAAGGGACGCAAAGCATGAGCCGCGAAGTTTTATTATTGGTTGACGCGCTGGCGCGCGAAAAAAACGTCGATAAAGATGTCGTCTTCGGCGCTCTCGAGTTCGCGTTGGCGCAAGCCACGAAGAAACGGTATGAGGGTGAGGTAGACATCCGCGTTTCGATCGACCGCGAAACGGGCGAATTCGAATCGTTCCGCCGCTGGCACGTGGTGCCCGATGAAGCGGGCCTGCAATTGCCGGATCAAGAGATCCTGCATTTCGAGGCAAAAGAACAGATTTCCGATATCGAAGTCGATGACCACATCGAAGAGCCGATCGAGTCCGTTGAATTTGGCCGTCGTTTCGCGCAGGATACCAAACAGGTCGTCCTGCAGCGCGTGCGTGATGCCGAGCGTGAACAGATCCTGGTCGACTTCCTGGAGCGCGGCGATTCGCTCGTCACCGGCACCATCAAGCGCATGGAACGTGGCGACGCCATCGTCGAATCGGGCAAGATCGAAGCACGCCTGCCGCGCGACCAGATGATCCCGAAAGAGAATCTGCGTATCGGCGACCGTGTGCGCGCCTACATCTTGCGCATCGACCGCAATATGCGCGGCCCGCAAGTGATACTGTCGCGCACCGCGCCAGAATTCATCATGAAGCTGTTCGAGCTGGAAGTGCCGGAAATCGAGCAAGGCATGCTGGAAATTAAATCCGCAGCCCGCGACGCCGGCGTGCGCGCCAAGATCGCCGTCTACACGGCCGACAAGCGCATCGACCCGATCGGTACTTGCGTCGGCATGCGCGGTTCGCGCGTGCAAGCTGTTACCGGCGAACTCGGTGGCGAACGTGTCGACATCGTGCTGTGGTCCGAAGATCCGGCGCAGTTCGTCATCGGCGCCCTGGCGCCGGCGAACGTGTCGTCGATCATGGTCGATGAAGAAAAACACGCGATGGATGTCGTCGTGGACGAAGAAAACCTGGCAATCGCAATCGGCCGTTCCGGCCAGAACGTGCGCCTGGCCTCGGACCTGACCGGCTGGAAGATCAACATCATGACGGCCGAAGAATCGGCTGACAAAGCTGCCCAGGAAACGGCTGCCGTGCGCATCCTGTTCATGGAAAAGCTCGATGTCGACCAGGAAGTGGCCGATATTCTGGTAGAAGAAGGTTTCGCCAGTCTGGAAGAAATCGCTTACGTGCCAATTTCCGAAATGCTGGAAATCGAATCGTTTGACGAAGATACTGTCAATGAACTCCGTACCCGTGCGCGTGATGCGCTTGTGACCGAAGCGATTGCTTCGGAAGAGGGTTTGGAAGGCATGGACGAGGCGTTGGTCGGTCTGGAAGGCATGGACCGCATTAGCGCCGGCAAGCTGGGTCTGGCTGGTATCAAGACCGTTGAAGCATTTGCAGCACTGGCATACGACGAATTTGGCGCAATCCTGGCCTTGTCTGCGGACCGTGCGCGTGAACTGATTACAAGTGAATTTAAAGATGTGACCGACGATGAGATGAAGTTGGTTGACTCGAAATATGACGATCGTGCCAAGGCGTTGCAAGCCAAGGCATGGAGTCTGGCCGAATCCGCAAAGGCTTAATTTGAGTATCTTTATCATCTCCGCGACACATAGAAAAGAGGACTGAATGGCGAGTAACAACGTAGCCCAATTTGCCACCGAACTGAAGATGCCTGCAGATTTGCTGCTGACGCAGCTGCGTTCTGCCGGCGTCGAGAAAAGTTCGACGTCAGATCCATTGTCGAAAGATGATAAGGACAAGCTTTTGGATCATCTGCGCCGCACACACGGCGCAGCGGCTGACACAGAAAAGAAAAAAATCACCGTGACCCGCAAGGAAACGACTGAAATCAAGCAAGCTGACGCAACCGGCAAGTCGCGCACCATCCAGGTGGAAGTGCGCAAGAAACGCACTTTCGTCCAGCGTGATGAAGCTGCGCCGGTCGCCGCAGAACCGGCCGCGCCTGCCGCGCCGGTGATCGATCCCGCCGATGTGGCGCGCCGTGAAGAAGATGCCCGTAAACAGGCTGAACTGATCGCCCGCCAGGAAGCCGATCTGCGCGAAAAGCAAGAACGTCTGGCCAAGCTCGACGCAGAAAAAGAAGCCCAGGCGAAAGCCACGCAACAGGCTGAATTGGCTGCGAAGAAAGAAGCCGAAGCGGAAGCGAAGAAAGCGGCTGCCAAGGCTGCTGCTGCGCCTGTCGCCACCGCCGCTGCGCCTGTCGTTGACGACGCCGCCGCCGAAGCGAAAAAAGCGGCTGCCGCTGAAGAAGCGAAGAAGAAAGCCGCTGCTGCTGCTGTTGCCGCCAAGGAAGCCGCTGACAAAGCGGAAGCCACCGACCGTGCACGCAAGGCTGTTGCCGACGAAGTCGCCCAGATCAAGGCCATGATGAACGCGCCACGGCGCGCCATCAAAGCGCCGGAACCCGTACCGGTTCCGGTCAAGCCGAAGGCGCCGGAAGGCACTTTGCACAAGCCTGCTGACAAGAAGCCTGGCGACAAGCCGGCCGACAAGAAGCCTGCTGTTGCAGACAAGAAATCCATCAAGTCGGCCAATGTGTCGTCCACCTGGTCCGATGACGCGAAAAAACGCGGCACCACCGGTGGTCCCAAGCCACGCGGCAATAGCGGCCCAGGCGGCCGTGACAGCTGGCGCGGTGGCGCGAAGGGCCGTCGCCCGACGCACCATGATGACCGTGAATCGAACTTCCAGGCGCCGACGGAAGCCGTCGTCAAAGACGTGCACGTACCAGAAACGATCACCGTGGCCGAATTGGCACACAAAATGTCCGTCAAGGCATCCGAAGTCATCAAGCATTTGATGAAATTGGGCCAGATGTGCACGATCAACCAGGTGCTGGACCAGGAAACGGCCATGATTCTGGTCGAAGAAATGGGCCACAAGGCGTTCGCCGCTGAACTGGACGATCCGGAAGCGCTGCTGGCCGATGTGGGCGAACACGCGCACTTCGAATCGAAGCCACGCGCACCGGTGGTCACCGTCATGGGTCACGTCGACCATGGTAAGACCTCGTTGCTCGACTATATTCGTCGCGCCAAAGTGGCGTCCGGCGAAGCGGGCGGGATTACGCAGCATATCGGCGCTTACCACGTCGATACGCCACGCGGCATGATCACCTTCCTCGACACCCCGGGTCACGAAGCGTTTACCGCGATGCGTGCCCGTGGCGCCAAGGCAACCGACATCGTTATTCTGGTGGTTGCCGCCGACGATGGCGTGATGCCGCAAACGAAAGAAGCGATTGCCCATGCGAAAGCAGCCGGCGTGCCGCTGGTGGTGGCGATCAACAAGGTCGACAAACCCGGTGGTAACGTCGACCGCGTGACGCAGGAACTGGTCGCCGAACAAGTCGTGCCGGAAGAATACGGTGGCGAATCGCCATTCGTGCCGGTGTCGGCCAAAACGGGTCAAGGTATCGACGAGTTGCTGGAACAAGTGCTGTTGCAAGCCGAAGTGCTGGAACTGATGGCACCGGTCGATGCGCCTGCGCGCGGCCTGGTTGTCGAGGCACGTCTGGACAAGGGCCGTGGTCCTGTCGCGACGATCCTGGTGCAGTCCGGTACCTTGAAGCGCGGCGACGTGATTTTGGCTGGCTCTTCGTATGGCCGTGTTCGCGCCATGCTCGATGAGAACGGCAAGGCCATCACTGAAGCCGGTCCTTCGATCCCGGTCGAAATCCAGGGCTTGACGGAAGTGCCGGTCGCCGGTGAAGAAGTCGTCGTCATGGCCGACGAGCGCAAGGCGCGTGAAATCGGTCTGTTCCGTCAAGGTAAGTTCCGCGACGTGAAACTGGCCAAGCAGCAAGCTGCGAAACTGGAAAACATGTTCGACCAGATGGCCGAAGGCGAAGTGAAAAACTTGCCGCTGATCATCAAAACCGACGTGCAAGGTTCGCAAGAAGCGCTGGTTGGTTCGCTGCAGAAACTGTCGACCTCCGAAGTGCGCGTACAAGTGGTGCACGCGGCAGTCGGTGGTATCACGGAATCGGACGTCAACTTGGCAGTCGCCTCGAAAGCGGTCATCATCGGCTTTAACGCCCGTGCTGATGCCCAGGCGCGCAAGCTGGCCGAGTCGAATGGCGTGGACATTCGCTACTACAACATCATTTACGATGCGATCGACGAAATCAGATCGGCGTTGTCGGGCATGTTGGCACCAGAGAAACGCGAAACGGTCATCGGCCAAGTCGAGATCCGCCAGGTTATCCTGGTCTCGAAAGTGGGCGCGATTGCCGGTTGCCTGGTCACCGATGGTGTGGTCAAGCGTGCTTCTTCGGTCCGCCTGTTGCGCAACAACATCGTGGTGTGGAGTGGCGAGATCGACTCCCTGAAACGCTTCAAGGACGATGCGAAAGAAGTTCGCGCCGGTCTCGAGTGCGGCCTGTCGCTGCGCAACTACAACGACATTCAGGTTGGCGACACGCTGGAAGTGTTCGAAGTCCAGGAAATCGCTCGTACCCTGTAATCTCAGCAAGAACAATCGCGCGGACAGCATATTGTCCGCGCAAACACGTGGGGCGCATTGGTCAGCGGGCAACCGTTTGACTCATGCGCCCTGCGGCACTTAGGACAGCATATATCATGGCTAAACATAGTAAAACCATGCCAGCGCGCGGCTTGCGCGTGGCCGACCAGATCCAGCGCGACCTGGCTGAAATCGTTTCCTACGAATTGAAAGACCCGCGCGTGGGCACGATGATCACCATCACCGAAGTGCAGATCACGCCCGATTACGCGCATGCCAAGGTGTTTTTCACGATGTTGAAAGACAGCAAGGAAGCCATCAAGAACACCACCGAAGGCTTGATGGCCGCTTCTGGCTTCATCCGTGGCTTGCTGGGCAAGCGCTTGCACATCCACACCCTGCCGATGCTGCATTTCGTGCACGACAGCTCGACCTCGCGCGGCATGGAAATGTCCTTGCTGATCGACAAGGCCAACGCCACGCGCGCGGCCGATGCCGAGCCGGACGAGAAGCCTGCAGACAAAGCGGACGAGCAATAAGCGTGGCGGGTCCGAAGAAACCGCCCGGCATCAAACGGGTGCGCGACCTGATCGATGGCGTCTTGCTGCTCGATAAGCCCGTCGGCTGGTCCAGCAACGACGCCCTGATCAAGGCCAAGCGCGTGCTCAATGCGAAAAAAGCGGGCCACACGGGCACGCTCGATCCGTTCGCCACCGGTTTGCTGCCGCTGTGCTTTGGCGAGGCGACGAAGTTCTCGCAAGACTTGCTGGAGGCCGACAAAACCTACGAAACCTTGGTGCACCTGGGGCAGACCACGGATACGGGCGACACCGAGGGCGAAGTGCTGGAAACGCGCGACGTGAACGTGACGCCGGAGCAGATCGAAGCCGTGCTGGCGCAGTTTCGCGGGCCGATTTTGCAGACGCCACCCATGTATTCGGCCTTGAAACGCGACGGCAAGCCCCTGTATGAGTACGCAAGAGCAGGCATCACCTTGGAGCGCGAAGCGCGCCCGGTAACGATTCACAAACTCGAGTTTCTCGGCTACGAAGCGCCGTTCCTGAAATTGTCGGTGATGTGCAGCAAGGGCACGTATATCCGCGTGCTGGGCGAAGACATCGGCCGCGCGCTCGGTTGCGGCGGTCATTTGAACGCCTTGCGCCGCACGCAAGTTGGCAGCCTGACCCTCGATGGCGTCATCACGCTCGACGCGCTGACGGCACATGCCGCGCCGTTCAGCCTGTTGGCACCCGTCGATGCACTATTGTCGAGTTTTCCCGCCGTCCAGTTGACAGAAGAATTGGCCAAGCGTTTCTTGCACGGCCAGCGCATCGCGCTGGGCAAGGAAGACGTCGCCGTACCGAACGCGCCGGGCAGGGTGCGTGTCTATCACGACAGCAAGCTGCTGGGCACGGGCCAGTTGCAGCAATATAGTATCCTGGCGCCGGAGCGACTGATCGCCACAGCGCATCAATAAAAGCTGGGGGGAGCCCCTAATTCCGTTCAATTAAGGGTTTTGGCGTGATTTATGAGCGCCAGTAAATTCGCTAACCCCAGAGGCAAAGAGCCGGGGTCGGACCCGCCGGGGGAATGTGCTTCAATGGAGCACATTCCGATCACGAAGTGACCGACCCCAGTCCTTGTTCTTGGGCTAAAAATAGCGCTATTGAGGGTCTGACCCCAGCATACACTCGTTAAGCAGTGTCGCTTTTTTAAACAAATCGTCCACGACTGTGCGAGCCGCCAGCATTTTTAGATAGCGCTGCAGCGCAACATGCTATACTACGCGGTTCCAGTTTCAGTCAGCAACAAAAAGCTACGTACGGTACCGTACGCACTCCGCAGTTTTTCAGTAACTACTATGACCATGTCAAATACAAAACGCGCAATTCGTAATATCGCCATCATCGCCCACGTTGACCACGGCAAAACCACACTGGTGGATCAGCTGCTGCGCCAATCCGGCACCTTCCGTGAAAACCAAGCGGTCGACACCCGAGTCATGGACTCGAACGACCTGGAAAAGGAGCGCGGCATTACGATTCTGTCGAAGAACTGCGCTGTTGAGTACGAAGGCACCCACATCAACATCGTCGACACCCCAGGCCACGCCGACTTCGGCGGCGAAGTGGAGCGTGTTCTGTCGATGGTTGACTCGGTCTTGCTGCTGATCGATGCCCAAGAAGGTCCGATGCCGCAAACCCGTTTCGTCACGCGCAAAGCGCTGGCACTGGGTCTGAAGCCTATCGTTATCGTCAACAAGGTAGACCGTCCAGGCGCGCGCCCGGACTGGGCCATTAACCAGACGTTCGAACTGTTCGACAAGCTGGGCGCTACCGACGAACAACTCGATTTCCCTATCATTTACGCTTCGGGCTTGAACGGCTATGCCGGCCTGACCGAAGACGTGCGCAGCGGCGACATGAAGCCGATGTTTGACGCCATCCTGGAACACGTTCCAGTGCGTGACGACAATCCTGAAGGCCCGCTGCAAATGCAGATCACCTCGCTCGACTACTCGTCGTACGTCGGCAAGATCGGCATTGGCCGCGTCAACCGCGGTACCGTCAAGGTTGGCCAGGACGTGCTGGTCATCAATGGCCCAGGTGCTACGCCTATCAAAGGCCGCATCAACCAGGTGCTGAACTTCAAAGGTCTGGAGCGCGTGCTGGTAGACGAAGCTGTTGCCGGCGACATCTGCCTGATCAACGGTATCGACGAAATCGGCATCGGTTCGACCCTGTGCGCACCCGATACCCCGGACGCGCTGCCTATGCTGACCGTCGACGAGCCGACCCTGACCATGAACTTCATGGTCAACAACTCGCCACTGGCTGGCCGCGAAGGTAAATTCGTCACCAGCCGTCAGCTGCGCGACCGTCTGGACCGCGAACTGAAAGCCAACGTTGCTCTGCGCGTATCGCCGACCGACGACGACACGATCTTTGAAGTATCGGGTCGCGGCGAGCTGCACCTGACGATTCTGATCGAAAACATGCGTCGCGAAGGCTTCGAGCTGGCCGTATCGCGTCCACGCGTCGTGTTCAAGATGGTCGATGGCGTGCGCCACGAGCCGTTTGAAAACCTGTCGGTCGACGTTGAAGAAGTCAACCAGGGCGGCGTCATGGAAGAACTGGGCCGTCGTCGTGGCGACCTGCAAAACATGGAATCGGATGGCAAGGGCCGCGTGCGTCTCGAGTATCTGATCCCTGCGCGTGGCCTGATCGGCTTCCAGGGCGAATTCATGACCCTGACCCGCGGTACCGGCTTGATGAGCCACGTGTTCCATGAATACGCGCCTGTCGACAATACCCGTGGTGAAATGGCTGGCCGTCGTAACGGCGTGCTCATTTCGCAAGACGACGGCGCTGCTGTTGCCTACGCCATCTGGAAACTGCAAGATCGCGGCCGCATGTTCGTATCGCACAATGACCCAGTCTATGAAGGCATGGTCATCGGTATTCACTCGCGCGACAACGATCTGGTCGTCAACCCGATCAAGGGCAAGCAGCTGACCAACGTGCGTTCGTCGGGTACCGACGAAGCAGTGCGCCTGGTGCCGCCAATTCAGATGTCGCTGGAATACGCAGTCGAATTCATCGAGGACGACGAACTGGTGGAAATCACACCTAAATCGATCCGTCTGCGCAAGCGCTTCTTGAAAGAGCATGAGCGTAAAAAAGCGTCGCGCGATTCGTAATCTGTTGTAGAGCATGGCCTGCGGGCCATGCCGCTCCCGGCCCGCTGCGCCGCCTTGCCATCATTGGCGAGGCGCGCAGCGGGTTTGTCGTTTGTAGAAGCTGTTGTGTATTGACCTGTTCTTATTGATCCTATGACTACGTCCTCCCTGCCTTCCCGCCGCCTCTCCGTCGCCCCCATGATGGATTGGACCGACCGCCATTGCCGCAAGTTCCACCGCGAAATCACGCGCCATACCTGGCTCTACACCGAGATGGTGACGACCGGTGCGCTGGTCTACGGTGACGTGGAACGCCACTTGCGCTTCAACGAGGAAGAGCATCCGGTGGCGCTGCAGCTCGGTGGCAGCGATCCGACGGACCTGGCCACGAGCGCGAAGCTGGGCCAGCAATGGGGCTATGACGAGGTCAACCTGAACTGCGGCTGCCCCTCGGAGCGCGTGCAGAAAGGCGCTTTTGGCGCCTGCCTGATGGCCGAGCCGCAACTGGTGGCCGACTGCGTGAAAGCGATGCGCGACGTGGTCGATATCGACGTCACCGTGAAACACCGGATCGGCATCGACGATAGCGAGTCGTATGACTTCGTGCGCGACTTTGTCGGCACCGTGGCCGACGCCGGCTGCAAGACATTTATCGTGCATGCGCGCAATGCCATCCTGAAGGGGCTGAGCCCGAAGGAAAACCGCGAAGTGCCGCCTCTCAAGTATGACTATGCCTACCGCTTGAAGCGCGACTTCCCCCAGTTCGAGTTCATTATCAATGGCGGCATCAAGACGCTCGATGAGATCGACCTGCACCTGCAGCACCTCGATGGCGTGATGCTGGGCCGCGAGGCTTATCACAACCCTTACCTGATGGCCCAGTTCGACCAGCGCTATTACGGCGACGACACGCCCGTGAAAACGCGCGAGCAAGTGCTCGAAGTGATGATCCCCTACATACGTGCGCAGCTGGAAAAGGAAGCCGGGCGCCTGAAGCTCAATAGCGTCACGCGCCACATGCTGGGCTTGATGCAAAACCTGCCCGGCGCGCGTGGTTTCCGCCAGACCCTGTCGGACTCGAAGAAGCTGGCCTTGGGCGACCCGCGCCTGCTGCTGGAAGCGGCAGCGCGCCTGTCCCTGCCTGCCGAATAAGCGGCGATTGCCACAGACGTGCGCGCCTGTACGATAGTGACGAGCACGAACTGGCCGAACTGCCGGGCAGCGCATCGCATGGCTATCAGTTGCTACTTCAAGAGCGATGTCACCGGCTATGCCATGTGTTGTAAATGCGCTGTTTCGGCGCACGCCCGCACTGTGATGGGGCATTTCCAGGGAGGTAAGAAACGGCGTTGTTGCCATTTCTCCATAGAAAGTTAATCAGGCATTTATTCAGGTACTTATTGCTTGCTTTGAGGCAAAAGTTACACCTATAATTGACTATAGACAAATATTTTTCATATAAATATCTGATCGCGATCTCACATCGACTGCGTCATAAATTGCGTGTGTGTCACTAGTTGCATGCGCAGTGACTGGCGTTTTCATTGCTGTTCTAGAACAGAAAGTACCCGAGGCTGCGTGCGTCCGGAGACCGTCTTCATACCCTTGGGTAGGGGCCGATACCGGCGTCCCGCAGCCTTCGTCTTGTTGCACCGGGCAAAAATTCTTATCCATAGTTTCATTTACCAAGAGCCGAAATGAATTTAGCAAAAATGAAGGTTGGTACTCGCCTGGGCCTCGGATTCGCCCTGGTACTGGTTCTGCTGGTGGCCGTGACGGTCCTCGGCATCGCGCGCATGGCGCAAATTCAGGCACGTCTCGATCACGTGATTGATGTCAACAATGTCGTCACCCGCCTGGTGATTGAGATGCGTGGCAACGTCAGCGATCGCATCACCTCGCTGCGCATACTTACCCTGATGACCGACGCGAGCGATATGGAGCCGGAAATGGCGCGTATCAAGACGCAGACCAGCACCTATCAGGAAACGCAGAAAAAGCTTGAAGAGAAATTCGCCGTCGAGTCGACTGCCGAAGAAAAGACCTTGCTCGCTTCGATCAAGGAATATGAAGCGGCAGCCATGCCGGCCATCGCCAAGGCATCGGCGCTGTGGATGGCCAATGAGGCGGAAGCGGCCACGCGCGTGATGATCAAGGAAATCCGCCCGGTACAGAAAAAATGGATGGATGCGCTGGAGCAACTGGCCACCCTGGAAGACAAGTTGAACGAGCAGATGCAAGCGGATGCCCGCAAGGCATTCGACAGTGCGCGTCTGTTCATGATCATCCTCGGCGTGCTGGCTGTAGCGATGGGTGTGGCGGCGGCACTGGTGATTACCCGTGGCCTGCTGAAACAGCTGGGCGGCGAGCCTGACTACACGGCCTCGATTGCCGGCAGCATCGCCAATGGCGACCTGTCGATCGGCATCTACACCCAGCCTTCCGATACGTCCAGCCTGCTGGCGGAAATGAAGGAAATGCGCAACAGCCTGGTGGGCATCGTTGGCCAGGTACGCGTGGGCACGGAAACCATCGGCACGGCGTCGCGCGAAATCGCCGACGGCAATCTCGACTTGTCGTCGCGCACGGAAATGCAGGCCAGCGCGCTGGAAAAAACGGCTTCGGCCATGGAAGAGCTGACCTCGACCGTGAAGCAGAATGCGGACAATGCACGTGAAGCCAATAAGTTGGCCGCTACCGCATCGGACGTGGCAGTGAAAGGCGGTTCCGTGGTGTCGCAAGTGGTGGACACCATGAACTCGATCAATGAATCGGCGAAGAAAATTGTCGACATCATTGGCGTCATCGACAGCATCGCCTTCCAGACCAATATCCTGGCGCTGAATGCGGCCGTGGAAGCGGCGCGTGCCGGCGAGCAAGGCCGCGGCTTTGCCGTGGTGGCCTCGGAAGTGCGCAACCTGGCGCAGCGTTCCGCTGGCGCCGCCAAGGAAATCAAGATCCTCATCGACGATTCGGCCGAGAAGACCGAACGCGGTACGCGCCTGGTCGGCCAGGCTGGCGTGACGATGGGCGAAGTGGTCGACAGCGTGCGCCGCGTTACCGATATCATGAGCGAGATCGCCAGTGCCAGCCAGGAGCAAAGCGCCGGCATCGAACAGGTCAACCTGTCGATCATCGAGATGGATGGCATGACGCAGCAAAATGCGGCGTTGGTGGAGCAGGCCGCCGCTGCGGCGCAAAGCTTGCAAGACCAGGCGGCCGAACTGACCCATGTCGTGAGTATCTTCAAACTGGTCGAAGGCGAAGAGAAGCCGGCAGCGTATGCGCCGCCTAAGGTAGCGGCCGCAGCAGTTGCCGTGCGCAAGCCGGCGCCGGTCTCGCGCCCGGTGAAGTCGCTGGCCCGCAAGGCCGAAGCGCCCGCTGCTGCGCCACGCAAGGCGGCAAGCGCTGGCAGCAATGATGATTGGGAAGAGTTTTAAGCGCCAGGCAGCATGAGGCGGGCGTGGTGCTGGTAGCGGGGGCAGACATCCCGGCGGCACCCGCCTTCTTGGCGGGCAAGAAGTTGTAATTACCGTATCTGATAATCATGGGGAAGCACATGTTTGAGAATAAGCGTTTGATGAGTGTTGCAGCAGCCTTGCTGTTTTGCGTTTCTTCCGCCGCCTTCGCGGCCGAGGTGCCGGCGTCGTTCGATGCCAAGAACTGCAAGGCCGACTATCCAAAAGCCTCGCTGATGAACGAAGAGCAGGGCACGGTGTCGATGTCCTTCCTGGTGAATGCCGATGGCAGCGTTGCCGATTCGAAAATCGAGAAGAGCAGTGGCTTCAAGAACCTGGACAAGGCTGCCATCAAGGCCCTGTCCGCATGCAAGTTCAAGCCGGGCACCAAGGATGGCGCCCCGGCGCAAACCTGGACCAAGGTCGATTACGCCTGGAAGCTGGACTGATCCAGCTGGCGCCGGGAGCGCGTCTCCCGGCATGGCCGTATTCGCTACGGGCGGTACCTGCAAGGGTGCCGCCCGTTCTGTTATGTGCGCCAGCCAACGGCGCTGTTGCTGCCGATTCTGTTACCCTCGAAACACACCTTCGGCATATCTGATCACAAGAGGCTTACCATGCAGCGCATCCTGACACTGTCTTCCCTGGCCGCCACCGGCTTGCTGCTTGCCGCCTGCGCATCGCCGGGCGTGCCTGCCGGCCTGCAGGCGGGGCAGGCCGTGGCCATCGTCAATAGCCTGAGCTGGGACAATCCCCTGACGGGCAAGCGCGATGGTGTGCGCACCAGTTGGCCTATCAAGGATGGCAGGCTTGCCCCTGAATATTTTCCGCTGGCGCAATTGAAGCAATGCGTTGCGGACGGCAAGCCTTGCGCCTGGGGCGTGATGCGGGCACAGCGCAGTGCGCCCACGCTCGCTTACGCCGACGGCGGCGTGGACTTTGCCGTGAGCGTGTCCATCGACGTGGCGCGGCGCCAGGATGCGCGCCAGGGCGAGATGCATACGGCCATGGCGATTCCGCAGGATGTGGCGGCGCTGGCGGGCCGGCAACAGTTGCAGCCTAGCTGGAAATTGAAGTATGGCAAGGTCGAGCAGGTCGAACTCGATTACGGCGTGCGTTACCAAGTATGCGTGCAGCGCTACGATGCCGCTGGCAAGGCCATCGATACCTGCGCGATTCCGTTTATTTGAGGCAAGCTGTCGCCCGGCCTGATTGTGGCAGCGTTGCGACATTTCATGTTGCAACGCGCGTCGGGGTGTAACAATCGGTAAAAGCACAGCAAAGCATGGCGTAATTTCTTATAGTACTTGATTAAGTAGTGAAAAGTGGTATATCAAGATGCGTACTAGAGGAGAGTGGCAATGAAAACCCTGTTGGCAGCAATCTCGCTGGCCGCCCTCGGCGGCTGCGTCGTGGCGCCGCCCGGCCCCGCGTATTACGCTACGCGCGCACCTCAGGCGGCCTACAATCCCTATGAATGGCATACGGTGTCGTCCGAACCGGTACAGTCGGGGCGCGTGATGCGCGAGCCGCGCGTGGAATACACGAATGAGCCTGTGTATGTGCGCCAGCCGACGGTGTACGTACAGCAGCCTGTGTATGTGCCGGCACCCGTGTACGCGCCGCAACCGTACTACTACAATCCACCCATATCGATCGGGCTGGACTTCATGTTTGGTAGTGGACGCTATGGTGGGCACCGTGGCGGCTGGGGCGGTCATGGCCGCTACCACGGCCGCCGCTAGGCGCCGAACATCGGCCGTCTGGCGTGACAATGCGCTGTGCCTCGTGAAATACGGAGCACGGCGCGCATTGTTATCTGGCGAGACGCTGTGACAGAAGATGAAATCAGTGGAAGTCAGTGAAAGTAAACCGAACCCTGGTGCAGTACGTCCGCCGAGCATAATATGACCATCGCCGCCACTGCCAGACCTATTTGCAAGGCACCAAAGCTGATCGGGATGAGGCGGGACATGTCGTACTCCTGGGTGGTGGGGAAGGTGTGGTCAGGCTTTCATCATAGCTAGCGTTGATGCTCTCGGGCATCGGATGAAAGTCCGCCGCGATGTAGGACAACACCTCGTGTCCGGCTCCCCGACTTGCTCTCTTCGTGCTTAGCGGTTTTTCCAGCGCACCACCGACTCTTCCGGCGCCGTATCGGGCACGTTCGAGATTTCCAGCCAGTGCGTCAGGCGTTCCGGATGCTTGAGATTGATGCCCATGCCATCGATGATGCCAACCTGTTCCAGCATGCGTGCAGCGAGCTTTGCCTTCGATACCGTGGGCGCGCCCATGACCATGCGGTCATACGCCTTGCGCGCCTTGTGTTCCCACTTGTGCAGATTGCTTTCGTCGAAACGGTTCGCTTCGAAATACACGGTCAGGGTGCCATCGAGGTTGCCGAAGCCGACGATGCCCGCGCCCTTGCGGATGGTGGTGGTATTGTCGATGTCAAATTCTGCCGTGGGCACGAAAATGCCGGCGCGGCCATCGATGTCGGGACGTCCCACGGGCGTATCCTTACCGTAGGAACTGGTTTCGCTGAGGGTTTTTTCTGCAGACATGGTGCGTGTGTGGCGGTCGTGCCGGGAGTGCTAACAGGCCCGGAAGTGCCAGTCATCCTGTTCAAAAAATGCGTGCTGATGATCAGGGCGGGGTAGTGGCCCTGGCGGAGCGATGCTTGGCATTGCTTGATATGTCGCTATTGTAGCGCTAATTTAGTTCTATTTGGCAACATCTACAGAAAAATGATGCGCGTGTTTACCCACGAAAAATTTAGGCTTCCCCTTCTTTTTTGCAAGCTGATTTTGTCTGCCGTGAGCAGGCTTGCTCAACGCTGGCTTGGCGTGGCAGCTACCCAACGGCGGCGCCGAAGTCAGGCCCGCAGCGCCAGTGTTTGTCGTCATTCATGCGCTGGCCAGCACGCTGGCCGTGATCGAAGCGATCTATGCCAATGAGTGCAGCGCTTTTCAGGCGAGCTTCCTTCAGAAATGCAAACACCCTACCAGTGTGCTCACTGATAGGGTGCAGGGTGGGCATCGCATCCACCGCCCGGCTAGGCGGGGGTGGCTGTGACGCGACGACTGTCCGGGCTCAGGCCGCAGTCTTGCGGCGTGCCATGAAACCCAGCAAGCCCAGGCCCAGCAGCATCATGGCGTAGCTTTCCGGTTCCGGCACCGCAGTCATCACCGAGACCTTGTCCAGGTAAGAACCATAGGTCGGTGCGGAAGCCGGGCCGACCGATTCGAAGCGCAGCAGGGTGGACGAACCGAGCGCGGACACGTTTTGGCTGAAGACTTGCCAGACGCCGCTGGTGTTGCCGACCAGCGGACTTGGCGTGAGCAGGGTCGAACCCCAGTAGACATTCATCAGGCTGTTAGCGCCGCGTGCCGTATCCGGGCGGCCCGAATAGGCAAACGACAGCGCATAGGTGCCGCCGGCCTTGGTGGCGAGCGATTGCGACACGGACGTCTGGCGATCGGTATTGAGTTCCAGGTATTGCTTGCCGTCAGCGGCGAAGGGGTTGAAGCCGCTCACGCCGCCTTGCTTGGCGCCCTTCTGGATTTCAAAGGCGGAATTGCCTTTGGCGGACGAGGTCCAGCCGGTCACGGCGCTCAATTGCGCGAACGGGGTGTTGATGGCATTGCTTTCGAAGCTGCCATTCACGACCAGTTCGGTCGCGGCGTTGGCGGCGCCGGTGGTGACCAGGGTGGCCAAGGCGGCAATCTTCAGGAGGGTGGTTGGCATTTTCATCGTGTTCTCAGTTTATTGATTAAAGGACATTTTAATTTCTTGTATGACATTTAAATAGTACCATGGAAACGCATCCCGAGAAGAATTACTCACTCAAAATATTTGCAATTGTGAAATAACACGTGTATCTATTGCAACTAATTTTCATGTTGACGCAATTGCTGCCCTCGTCCGGGGCGAGCATGGCTTTGAACCTTCTTGCATCACAGTATTTTTGTGACATCAGGGCATAAAAAAACCTGCATCGTGACCACAACGATGCAGGTTTTTTGTGGGCGATGAGCACGCGTGGTGGCATATCGATTCGATAGACACCGCCGCGCGCGGGTGGCCGGACCTTAGAACGCCAGCCGTCCTTGCAGGTAGAGCATGCGCGGCGCCCCCACTATCTTGCCCAGGTTGCCGTCCGAAGTGCGCGTGAAGTAGCGCTTGTCGGCGAGGTTGTTGATGCCGGCGACCAGCTCCAGGCCGGCCTGGCCCGGCACTTTCCATTTCACTTGCGTGTTCCAGGTGCGAAAGCCGGGAATGACGCCCAGGTTGCCGGCGGCATTTTCTGCCAGGGTGTTGGCCTCGTCGGCAAACTGGCGGCTCTGGTGGCTGCTCGACAGGTCGAAGCCCCAGGTGCCCAGCTGGTAGTGGGCGCCCAAGGTGTCCGTGTTGCGCGAATAGAAGGGCACGTCATTGCCCGCGTGCACGCCATCTTGCAAGGTCGCCTTGGTATAGCTGTAGGTGGCATAGGCGTTCAAGCCAGCCAGCGGGCCGGAGCGGTCGAAATGGTAGCCGAGGGCCGTTTCCAGGCCGCGGTGATGCGTGGCGCCGACGTTGTAGAAAATGGCGTTCTCGCCGCTGCCCACGGATTGGATCTGGTTGTCGAACTTGATATTGAACAAGGTCGCCTCGGCTGACAGCTGGCTGCTTTTCCAGCGCGCGCCCAGCTCGGCTGTTTTCGCCAGTTCCGGTTGCAGCGGATTCTTGCTTGACTGCGCGTTGAGCTGCGTATTTTGCACGGCGCCAAACGAGCTGTTGTAGTTGCCAAACAGGGTCACGTTGTTGTCGAGCAAATAGGCCACGTTCAGCGAGGGCAGGGCCTTGTTGTTGAGCAACTCGATCTTCTGCTCGGTCGGCAAGTGGTTGTAGCGCACCGTCTTGATGTGTTCGTAGCGTACGCCCGGCGTGACGCGCCAGGCGCCGATGGCGATCTTGTCGTCGATATACACGGCTTGGGCATCGGTGGCATTGTTGGCAAAGCGCGTCGGTGCTTGTTGCACGCCGCTGGCGACTACCACGTTGTAGATGGTTTCATCGGCCCGCTCGGCCAGGTAGCGGTAGCCCACGGTGACGTCTTGCGAGACCTTGCCCGTGCTGAAACGCTGTGTGTAGCGCGGTTCGATGGCCGTCGTTGCATAGTTGCGCGGCTGGTGGCCCAGGCCTTTCAGGTTGGCGCTGATCAGGGTGCTTTCGCGCGAGCTCTTGTTGTAATAGGCGCGCACTTCCACTTCCTGCGTGCCGGACAGCGCATTCAGGTAGCCGACGTCGAAGGCCTTGCGTTCGCCGCTCCAAAAGTCGGTCGGGCGCGTGTTCTGGAACGGGTCGGCCTTGTATTGCGCCACCGTCAGGCCGCCTGGCGTGCGCGAGCTTACATCATAGTAAGACAGCTTGCCGTACACCTCGGCCGTCGGGCTTACGTCGTAGCGCCATTTCAGGGCGAAATCGTTGACTTTTTCATCGCTGCCCACGCGCCAGTCGCTGCCACGGATGCCGGAATACAGCACTGCCAGGCCCAGGCCGCTGTCGAGTTGTGTACCGGCAAAGACGCTGGTCTGCGTATTGTGGCCCACTTCGCTGTACGCATTATGGCGCACGCTGGCGTCACCGGTGACGCCTGGCGTGGTGGGCACGCGGCGCGTCTTGAAGTTGATGATGCCGCCCACGTTCTGCGGCCCGAAGCGCACCGCGCCGCCGCCGCGCACCACGTCGACCGTCTCGACATTGGCCAGGCTGACAGGCGCGAACGACAGTTGCGGCTGGCCATACGGTGCGACCGACATCGGGATGCCGTCGAGCAACACCGTGCTGCGCGGCGAATAGCGCCCGGTCAGTCCCCGCACGCCGATGTTGAGCGAGATGGCGCTGCCGGCGCTGCCCGCGTTGTCGCTGATTTGCACGCCGGGAATGCGGCGCATCACGTCGCTGATACTCGATGCGCCCGAGTTCTCGATGTCGTCCTTCTGCACCACCGTGCGCGCGCCCGCAAAATGCTTCGTGCTGGCGGCCATGCTGGTGCCCAGCAGGTTACCGCTGATCCGGATGGATTCCAGGATGGGCTCGGCGCTATCGGCTGTGCTGGCCGTAGCCGTGTTGGCGTCTTGCGCCTGCACGGCAAGCGGGGCACCCAGGCAGGCGAGGGCGATGGCCAGCGCGCACGGGCGCAGCGACAAGGACAGTGGGGTTAGTGTGGCGGCCATGCATGAATCTCCGTAGTGACAATGTTTGCGCGGGCAATCTGGCAGCGCAACAACTGTGTGGCGTGGACATCCGGCGCAAGGGGATGATAATGATAATGATTCTCATTGAATCCGTCAATTGCGCAAACTGCGTAGGGTTGGCGTGCCCCGCGCGAAGGCGGGGACGTGTTACTGGCGCGCTACAGCGGGCGGTCAGGATTGCCGCTTGGCAGCAGTGCTCGGGTGCGGCGGCATTTCACGTGCAGCTTGTATACTGCCGCTTTTGCAGCCGTCAGACGTGAGCCCACAATGAACCCGACAACTGAAACGACATCAGGCAACTCCTGCGTGGAACCCATCGAGGGCGACCAGCCGACAAGTACCGCGCGCAAATTGAATCTGTTGGTAGTCGACGATAACCAGGAAGTGGGCGAATCGCTGGCCATGTTGCTCGAAGCGCTGGGTCACAACGTGGTGGTGGTGCGCAATTGGCAGATGGCCGTCGAGCAAGTCAAGCTGTGCCTGCCCGACGCCGTCTACCTCGACATCGAAATGCCCGGCGTCAGCGGCATCGAAATCGGCCGCCGCCTGCAGCACAATGCCGAGACGGCCAGCGCCGTGCTGATCGCCGTCACGGGCCACAGCCTGCCCATGTATATGGACGACGCGCTGGCCGTAGGCTTTCGTCACTTCCTCGTCAAACCCGTGCGCCTGGAAGACCTGGCAACGACGGTGCAGTCGGTGCTGGCGGGCTAATCCTTTCACAACTGCCGCCCCGGCGTAGGGGCGGTCAAGTGTTCAGCATCATCGGGAAACGCAGTGGTTTCCGTTAGCGCTCCACTGCCGCACGATGCCACCAGAATCGACAGTGAACGTTATCGAGCATGCGAGAGCGATGTTCGTCGCTGGCCCTTGTGTCGGGACGTAAGTAGTCGATTGCTGGGTGTAGTTGCCTGCAGATGGGAGCGTGCCCTGATTCAGGGTGACGTTCCCTGTTGTATGCGTCGTCACAGGCTGCATCGTCGTCGCACCCGGTATCACGATGTTACTCGACTGCGTGTACTGCAAAGCCTTGGAGCCATCCTGTAGTTGATAGGAGCCTTGCGGGACGCCATAGGCCATTATCAATGCCCGTTCCGACTGTCCAACAAAGGCGTCCATCTTCGTGGTGAACTTGGCCGAGGTGGCACACCCGGACATCAGCAGCGCAGCAGCTAAGGCAGTAGTAAATTTCATAGACGGTTCCTTTGTGTAAAGTATTGTAAAGTCTGGGCAGGCTAAAAGTGGGTGCTGTGACAGTAATGCCGTTCAGTTAAGGGTTTTGGCGTGATTGATGAGCGCCAGTAAATTCGCTAACCCCAGAGGCAAAGAGCTGGGGTCGGACCCGCCGGGTCCGACCCCTGTCCTAGTTCTTGGGCTAAAAATAGCGTCACTAACACACTAACTGAACGGCATTAGCGCTGTGGCAGGCCCTTCGAGCATGATTTTCCGAGTTCAGAATGGCTTGGATCATGCCGCACACTGACTGATGGTATGGAAGCAAGGTATTTCGGGAGCAGTATCTTAGGGGCCAGCACCCGCGCCCGCATGATCCGCGCCGCATCGACTCATGCCGCGCTTACATGGAGCGCTTGCGTGGAGCTAATCGTGGAATAAAAAAAAGGGTTACAAGCCGTAGCGTGTAACCCTTTGATTTTCCTACGCATTCTGTGGGGTGGCTGATGGGGCTCGAACCCACGACAACAGGAATCACAATCCTGGACTCTACCAACTGAGCTACAGCCACCACTGTCTTACTTACCTATTTAGCTGTTTTGCTGAACAGGTGCCGAATTATACAAAGAACTCGGCAAAGTGGCAAATCTAAATGCAGTCTTTTTGAAAGAATTGAAAACGCGCATGAAAATGCGCGTTTGCGCTCACACGGACAGGTGGGTGACGGGCGGCTGCAAGTCTAGCAAACCGGCGAAGGCTTTCGCCAATGCTGCGACGCTGGCCGTCGTGTAGCCCTGCAGTCGCGGGGCGCCGTTGTCGCTGCGGCGCAGACTTGCCGCGTCGAGCAAGCGGGCCAGCTGGCGCGCTACGGCGTCGCCCGTGTCGACCAGGGTGATCTGTTCCTGCGTATGCGCGCGCACTGTGCGGACGATGGCGTCTTGCACGAAAGGGTAGTGGGTGCAGCCCAGCACCAGGGTATCGACGCCTTGCTCCAGCATGGGCGCGATGTAGCGCTCCAGCATGGCGCTGGTGGCGTCCTGCGGGTCGTTGCCCAGTTCGCACTGTTCGATGCGGTCGGCCAGGCCGATGCAGGGCTGCAAGATGAATGTCGCGCCCGTGGCGGTGCTCACCTGCTCGCGCAGGGCCAGCAGCTTGTCGCCGCGCAAGGCGCGCTCCGTGGCCAGCACGGCGATCTTGCCATTGCGGCTGATGGCGGCCGCCGGTTTGAGGCCCGGTTCGACGCCGACGATGGGCAGGTCCGGGTAGCGCGCGCGTAGTGCCTTGATGGCGGCGATGGTGGCCGTGTTGCACGCCACTACCAATGCTTTCGCGCCTTGCTGTAATAAGAAGGCGGTGATCGCCAGCGAGCGCTCGACCACTTGCTGTTCTGTCTTGTCGCCGTATGGCGCATGGGCGGAATCGGCAAAGTAGATCAGGTCTTCCTGCGGCAGTTGCGCGCGGACATGGCGCAGCACCGACAGGCCGCCCACGCCGGAGTCAAAGATGCCGATGGGTAGCGTGACCGACCCCAGATTTGCGCTATTACGTAAGGTAAAAGTCATATAAAACCGAAGAAGATAAAAAAACGCCGCGCTGATGTGCCGCGCGGCGTTGATGCTAGTGCTTGTTTAAGCGACCGTCACGGCAATCTTGCTGACGCTAGTGAGTTGCTCGATCTTCGCCTGCCATTCTTTCGGGCCGGTGTTGTGCACCGATGTGCCTTTGGCATCCACCGCCACCGTCACTGGCATGTCGACGACGTCGAATTCGTAGATCGCTTCCATGCCCATGTCGGCAAAGCCCAGCACCTTGGCGTGCTTGATGGCTTTCGACACCAGGTAGGCGGCGCCGCCCACGGCCATCAGGTAGGCCGACTGGTGCTTCTGGATCGATTCGATGGCGATCGGGCCACGTTCGGCCTTGCCGATCATGGCGATCAGGCCGGTTTTTTCCAGCATCATGTCGGTGAACTTGTCCATGCGCGTGGCCGTCGTCGGGCCAGCCGGGCCGACGGCTTCGTCGCGCACCGGGTCGACCGGACCGACGTAATAGATCACGCGGTTCTTGAAGTCGACCGGCAGCTCTTCGCCCTTGGCCAGCATGTCCTGGATGCGCTTGTGCGCGGCGTCGCGGCCCGTCAGCATCTTGCCGTTCAGCAGCAAGGTCTGGCCCGGCGTCCAGGAAGCGACTTCTTCTTTCGTCAGCGTGTTCAGGTCGACGCGCTTGGATTTTTCCGTGTCTGGCGTCCAGTGCACTTCCGGCCACGACGACAGCGATGGCGGCGTCATGTAGGCCGGGCCCGAGCCGTCGAGCACGAAGTGACCGTGGCGCGTGGCGGCGCAGTTCGGGATCATGGCGACGGGCTTCGATGCCGCATGCGTCGGGTGCATCATGATTTTCACGTCGAGCACGGTCGTCAGGCCGCCCAGGCCTTGCGCGCCGATGCCCAGCGAGTTGATCTTGTCGCACAGCTCGATACGCAATTCCTCCAGTTTGTTCTGTGGACCACGTTGTTTCAGCTCAAACATGTCGATGTCTTCCATCAACACCTCTTTTGCCATCAGCATGGCTTTTTCAGCCGTGCCGCCGATGCCGATACCCAGCATGCCAGGCGGGCACCAGCCGGCGCCCATGGTCGGCACCGTTTTCATGACCCAGTCCACCAGCGAGTCGGACGGGTTCATCATGATCATCTTCGATTTATTTTCCGAACCGCCGCCCTTGGCAGCGACTTTCACGTCGACGGTATTGCCTTCAACCAGCTCCATGTGCACCACGGCTGGTGTGTTGTCCTTGGTGTTCTTGCGGTCGAAATGCGGGTCGGCCACGATGGAGGCGCGCAGCTTGTTGTCGTCGAAGTTGTACGCGCGACGCACGCCTTCGTTGACGGCGTCGGTGACCGTGCCGCTGAAACCTTCGAAGCGCACGCCCATGCCGATTTTCAGGAAGACGTTGACGATACCCGTGTCCTGGCAGATCGGACGCTTGCCTTCGGCGCACATGCGCGAGTTGGTCAGGATTTGCGCGATTGCATCTTTTGCCGCCGGGCTTTGCTCGGCCGTGTAGGCGCGCGCCAGGTGCTCGATGTAATCAGCAGGGTGGTAGTAACTAATGTACTGCAACGCTGCGGCGACGGATTCGATCAGGTCTTCTTGCTTTATGACAGTCATGGTGTTCTCGCGGTGGATAAGAAGGGTAGGACTCTTTGCTGAAAGCCCATGGCCGCCGCTGGCAGCCATGGGCGATTGTTTCAATGAGGGCGTGCTTGATTCTGGGTTACCGTCATGATGCGGTCCGTGTATGCAATCGCCATCGCTGACAGGATGAAAACGATGTGGATGGACGTTTGCGCGATGATCACTTCGATCTTGTACGAGTTGGCGTTGATGAAGGTCTTCAGCAGGTGGATCGACGAGATGCCGATGATGGCCATCGCCAATTTCGTTTTCAGCACCGACGCATTCACATGCGACAGCCATTCCGGCTGGTCTGGATGGTCGTCTAAGTGCATGCGCGAGACAAACGTTTCGTAGCCGCCAATGATGACCATGATCAACAGGTTCGAGATCATGACGACGTCGATCAGGCCCAGTACTACCAGCATGATGGTCGCTTCATTGAGCTTGGTCGGCAGGGCGCCGCCCGGCACGGCCACGGCCGTCAAGACGTGCTGCAGGGCCGCATCATTGCCGAACACGGCGCCGATCAAGTCCGACAGCTCCACCCAGAAGTGAAATACGTACACGCATTGAGCGAGGATCAGGCCCATGTACAGCGGCAGTTGCAGCCAGCGCGACATGAAGATGAAGGCGGCCAGGGGGTGCAGTTTGCTATGTTTGGGTTTTTGTGAGTGGTCGATCATCTGGGGTTTCCTGGTGGTAAATACCAATTTTTGGTATGCCCGACATTTTACACTTGCAGCTGATCCCTGCGCATGCCCTCGGTTTGGATTCTTGGCCTTGCTGAAACACAAAGTGGCTGCAAGTTCTTGCGTTGTTGTCGTTTTTTCATCTTGTCGGTCGCGCAGCGCGCGCTTGACGCCCTTCAGCACTGGCGATTATGGTGTGTGTGGATAGAATGGATCGAAGAAAACGCTGCATGTAAGGCGTCCGTAAGACAGCAGGAATATGGTGTTAACAAACAATTACTACACTGGAGACGAATATGGCCGCTATAGAAAACCAAGGGCAGGGCACTGAGCAGCAGGGACCGGAAGAGTCGCGCGTGTTCGAACCGTCGGCAGCATTTGCCGCACAGGCAACCATTTCCGGCATGGACGCCTACCGCGCCATGGTGGCGGACGCCGAACGCGACTACGAAGGCTTCTGGGCCAAGCTGGCGCGTGAAAACCTGAGCTGGAAAAAGCCGTTCACCCGCACCCTGAACGAAGACAATGCCCCGTTCTACAAATGGTTCGAAGACGGCCAGCTGAACGTGTCGTACAACTGCCTCGACCGCAACATCGAAAATGGCCTGGGCGACAAGACCGCCATCATCTTCGAAGCGGATGACGGCAGCGTCACCAAGGCAACATATAAAGAGTTGCACGAAAAAGTCTGCAAATTCGCCAACGGCTTGAAAGCCAAGGGCATCAGCAAGGGTGATCGCGTGATCATCTATATGTCGATGTCCGTCGAAGGCGTTGCAGCAATGCAAGCCTGCGCGCGCATCGGCGCCACCCACTCCGTGGTATTTGGCGGCTTCTCGGCGAAATCCTTGCAGGAACGCATCATCGACGCCGGTGCCGTCGCCGTCATCACGGGCGACGAGCAATTGCGCGGCGGCAAAAAGCTGCCATTGAAATCCATCGTCGACGAAGCGCTGGCGCTGGGCGGCTGCGATTGCGTGAAAAACGTCATCGTCTACAAACGCACGGGCAGCGACCTGCCGATGCACGCTGGCCGCGACACCTGGCTGCACGACCTGGTCGAAGGCCAGAGCGCGCAATGCGAGCCGGAATGGGTCGATGCCGAGCATCCACTGTTTATTCTCTACACCTCCGGTTCCACCGGTACGCCCAAGGGCGTGCAGCATTCGAGCGGTGGCTATCTGCTGTGGGCCGCGCTGACGATGAAATGGAGTTTCGACATCAAGCCCGACGATGTGTTCTGGTGCACGGCCGACATCGGCTGGGTGACGGGCCACAGCTACATCGCGTATGGCCCGATGGCCGTGGGCGCCACGCAAGTGGTGTTCGAAGGCATCCCGACCTACCCTAACGCGGGCCGCTTCTGGGAAACCATCAAGAAGCACAACGTCAGCATCTTCTACACGGCGCCGACGGCCATCCGTTCGCTGATCAAGGCCTCCGACGTGGACCCGAAAGTCCATCCAGTCAACTACGACCTGAGCAGCCTGCGCCTGCTGGGCACGGTCGGCGAGCCGATCAACCCGGAAGCGTGGATGTGGTACTACAAGCACATCGGCGGCGAGAAATGCCCGATCGTCGATACCTTCTGGCAAACCGAAACGGGTGGCCACATGATCACCCCGTTGCCAGGCGCGACGCCAATGGTACCCGGTTCCTGCACCCTGCCATTGCCGGGCATCATGGCCGCCATCGTCGACGAAGCGGGCCAGGACGTGCCAAACGGCCAGGGCGGCATTTTGGTGGTGAAGCGCCCATGGCCTTCGATGATACGCACGATCTGGAACAACCCCGAGCGTTTCAAGTCCAGCTATTTCCCGGAAGAACTGGGCGGCAAGATGTACCTGGCAGGCGACGGCGCCATCCGCAATAAGGACACCGGCTACTTCACCATCACGGGCCGCATCGACGACGTGCTGAACGTCTCGGGCCACCGCATGGGCACGATGGAAATCGAATCGGCGCTGGTGGCCAACCCGCTGGTGGCCGAAGCGGCGGTAGTCGGCCGTCCGGACGACACGACCGGCGAATCGATCTGCGCCTTCGTAGTGCTGAAACAAGCGCGCCCGACCGGCGAAGAAGCGAAGAAGCTGGCGCTGGAGCTGCGCAACTGGGTCGGCAAGGAAATCGGCCCGATTGCCAAGCCGAAGGAAATCCGTTTCGGCGACAACCTGCCAAAAACCCGCTCCGGCAAAATCATGCGCCGCCTGCTGCGCGTGCTGGCCAAGGGCGAGACGATTACGCAAGACGTCTCGACCCTGGAAAACCCGGCGATTCTGGATCAGTTGAAAGAAACGTCCTAATGTTGCTTGGGTAGTCGAAACCCAAACCAACATCCGGGGTCGGACCCTAAGGGTCCGACCCCAGCCCTTACCGGGGTACTGCATGGGCCTACTTTTACCCCCGGGCAAATAACTTTGGCAGTCTATAGAATCTTTGCTATAATCTACGGCTTCGCGACAAGCGATATGCAGTACACAATGTGAGCAAGCAAGACGCACGCATTGCCTTCAGGAGAGATGGCTGAGCGGCTGAAGGCGCACGCCTGGAAAGCGTGTATAGGGTAATACTCTATCGGGGGTTCGAATCCCCCTCTCTCCGCCACGGATAGTAATTAAGTAAGATCAGGACGTCTCAGGAAGTCCCTCAAAAACCGCTTAGAGCCTTGATTCTAAGCGGTTTTTTCGTTTTTCGGCGTCTCAGGTCGTGTCAGCCCATTTCAATGCATCGCGCTTTTTTTAGGGTAGGTGATGTGGGATCGGCGGCATACCCTTGATCGTCTACTCTTTTAATTTGCACCATCTTGTCTATAGTGTTCTTTCAACACGTTGACGTGGAGGTGCATCATGCCCAAGATCATTGCTCCGCTGACTGACGCTCGTATCAGGAACGCCAAGCCACGCGAGAAGTTGTACAAACTGTTTGATGGCGACGGCTTGTATATCGAGGTGACGCCAAGCGGTTCGCGCATCTGGCGCTTCAAGTTCCGACAGGCCAACGGCAAGGACAACCTGCTGACCTTCGGCCCATATCCGGAAATCACGCTGCAGCATGCTCGCGAAAAGCGCCTGGAGACCCGCCGCCTGATGCTGCAAGGGATCGATCCCGGCAAGCACCGCGATGACGCCAAGCGGCGATTGAAGGAGCGCGCCGCCAACACATTTGAAAAGATTGCCCGTGAGTGGCACGCCAACAAGGTGCCGACCTGGAGCGAGCGCACCGCCAAGAACGTCCTGCAACGGCTGGAGGCAGATATCTTCCCGGCCATTGGCCGCAGGCCCATCGATGAACTCAAGCACCTCGAGGTAATCGCTGCACTGCGCAAGATCGAGGAGCGCGGCGCAAGCGAAATCGCTCATCGCCAGAAATCCGTATGTGCGTCAATTTTCAGCTACGCGATTCAATGCGGATTCACAGAGAGTAATCTGGTCACCGATATGAAGGATGTGCTGAAGACCGTCCGCGCCGGACACTTCGCCGCCATCAACGCCGACGAGCTACCGCAGTTCCTGGCCATTCTGGACCGCAACGAAGCACGCATGTTCGCGCCGACCCGCATTGCGCTGCGGCTGATGCTGCTGTGCTTTGTGCGTACCAGCGAGTTGATCGAGACGCCCTGGAGTGAAATTGACCTGGAGCGCGGCGAGTGGATCATTCCATGGCAGCGCATGAAGCGCGGCAAGCTGACCGTCAATCCGGATATGACCAACCATCACGTATGCCTGTCGCGCCAGGCGCTGGAGCTGCTGCGCGAACTGCACGCGATCACGGGCCGCAGCAAGTACCTGTTCCCGAATCAGCGCGACCACGAAAAGCCAATCAGCAATAACACGATACTGGTGGCGCTTGGACGCATGGGATACAAGGGCAAGATGACCGGCCATGGCTTCCGGGCGCTGGCCATGAGCACTATCAAGGAGCGCCTGGGCTACCGGCATGAAGTCGTGGACCGGCAGCTGGCACATGCGCCGAAGGACAAGGTGGCCAGTGCCTATGACCGGGCGCAGTTCCTGGCGGAACGGCGCCGGATGATGCAGGATTGGGCCGACTACATCGATGCCGTCAGCGGCAAGGGAGAGCCGCCGCAGACGCCCAGATTAACGCTGGTCAGCGGTGAGTTCAGCCGGGATGGCGGAACAGGAGGGCACCATTTCTAAGTATGTATTGCGCCTCACGGATGCGCTTATCAAGCAGACCGCTTCCAAGGAGAAATTACATAAACTAGCTATCGGAGCCTTTGTCCGGGCTGCAACGCTGCCGGTCAATGCCGGTGGCACCAGTCCAGTCCGCGCCGGTCGCAAATCTGCGTACTACGAAAAGCGCACTTGACGAAACGAACCACTTGCAAACGTCGATATCAGGCATAGAATGAAGCTCTCTTATGTGGGAATCGCTCCCACGAGGGCATGCTTCGAGCATGTCCCTATGCTTAGCGGCATAGGCGTTGCGGTCGTTACCCGTCACCATGATACATAGCAGTTTCTGCTAGATATATCGCCGGGCCATGCAGAAGCATGCACATCTCGGCACGATAAAGCGCTGCCTTCAGCGCCTACATATCCCACAGTCCGCAAGACGGATTGCCTGGATGATTGCGCCCGGTGGGCGCTTCTTCAAACAGGAGCAAGACTCCTGCCCTGATTGGTTCGCATGCCCCGCGGGGTAGCGCACCCTATGAAGCACAGCATGGCTTTGCCGCAAGCCGCACCGTCAGCAGAAATGCCAGCGATGCGATGCCATCGCGGCTGCCGCCAGCGCATGTGCTTCAGAGTCGCCAGTATCATCACCGCGAGTGCGATGCTGGCTTGTATGCCGTCACATGCCATGGCTACGTGCGCGCGTCGTTACTGGCGGCGTGCTGCCAGTGACGACGCGCCGCCGACGGCATAGGCCCAGGCGGCAAGCACAGAGCGTCCGCGTGACGGTGCTCAGTGACGAGGCCAGATGCCTCTCCATCGCAGGCTAGCCCCGCGATGCCCTTCGCCCGCTACGGGCTGATTAGTTGAAGTTGATCCGTGCACGATGTGCACTCCATGGACCCTGGGTGATTGGTCCCCGCTGCGGCAGCTCCCTCCGGGAGCGCGCAGCGGTGCCACACGCGCATGCGGCGCGGGCAGGCATTAACAGCAACCGCATACACGGGAGTGGTGTCCCGAGGCCCTTGATTCAACCTTTTCTGCCGAGGCAGTGAGGGTGGCCAGAAACACTTACCAGACAGGATTACACCACGCGGCATCGATGTGAAAACCAAAGATCGAAAGGATGACTTTGCCATGCGCGACTTGAACTACCAGCTCAAGCAACTGTGTCACCGCAACCGGGATGGCAGCTTTGCGACGCAGGCCGACCGCGAGCGCTTATTGAACTTGTGCGCCAACGACCTGGCGGATCGGGGCTTCCAGCATATGAGCGTGGACAGTCTGAAACCGAAACATGTGGCGGCGCTGCTCGACAAGTGGAAGCAGGATGGCGTCAGTACCGGAACGATCAAGAATCGCATGAGCGCCCTGCGCTGGTGGGCCGAGAAGATTGGCAAGGAGAACGTCATTGCGCGCACCAACGGTGAATACGGCATCGCGGAGCGGGTGTTTGTCACCAATGTTTCGAAGGCGAAGGTGCTGGACGCCGACACGCTGGCCCGCGTGAACGACCCGTATACGCGCATGTCCTTGCAGCTTCAGGCGGCGTTTGGATTGCGGCGCGAGGAAAGCATCAAGATCAAGCCGGGATGGGCCGATGGCGGGAACATCCTGCGGCTGAAGGATAGCTGGACCAAGGGTGGCAAGTACCGGGAGGTGCCGATTGCCACCATGCAGCAGCGCGCTGTGCTGGAAGCGGCCAAGGCGCTGGCCGGAAAAGGCAGCTTGATTCCGGCGCAGTTGCGGTATCGGGACCAGTTGAACCGTTTTCGGGCGCAGTGCGACAAGGCTGACATCCATGGCGTGCATGGGCTGCGGCATGAGTACGCGCAGCGGCGCTATGCGGAGTTGACTGGCCGACCTTGTCCAGCCAGTGGCGGGGCGACCTCCAGACAGCTGGATGCTTCACAAAAACTCGCAGATCAAGCTGCCCGGCTGAAGATTTCGGCGGAAATGGGACATGGCCGTGAACAGGTCACCTCCATCTATCTAGGCAGATGACCGCCCACTTGTATCAGGACCGTAGCGCATGGAACAGAAGAGATGCAAAGGAGTGCAGCCCTGGCGCTGCCGGAATGATCGCGGAGAGTCGGCATGACTCTCCATTGTTTGCTGTTCATCAATCGAAGGAGAATCGTATGACCACGACTAAAAAATTCCTCCGCTTGCCTGCGGTCATCGAGGCCACCGGCTGGTCCCGCGCCACAATCTGGCGCAAGGTGAAGGCAGGCGTGTTGCCAGCACCAATTCCCATCGGCCCCAAGTCCATCGCTTGGGACGCAGAGGAGATCGCTCAATGGCAGCAGCGCTGTATTGACGCTAGGCGTGGAGTCGCTTGAGTGGGAGTTAATAGTGGCTGGATTAGAAGCGCCCCGCCTCGTAAGACCTAATGGGGAGGGCCTGCCGGCCCTCTCCGAATCGTCCAACTGCTGCGGCTGTGCGGCAGCCCCGCGCGCCTGCGGCGCGTGTCGCGGTTCTAATTAGGTATTGACTGAGCATGTTTTTACGGCGTCCAATGCATCAGTCTGTGTCCGAGTGGCGGACCTGACCCCTACGGCCATCGGAGGAGAAGCGCGGTATTGCGGCGTAGTGCTCGCACAGCAAACTATGAAAATTTGTTGCTGACATTGATCAAGGTCGGCACATATGCATGTCAAATGTTCCCATTTTGAGGCTGCCTATTACTGCTGATCTACCGTGCTAGTTTCGGCATACATTCCTGCTGAATCTGCTTTCGTACCTGCAAAAAAAGGGTTCGGTCGACGTTGCGTCCGATAATTTTAGTGGTTCAGTCGCTGGGCGAAGTGGGGCAGGATAGGTGAAGTTAGCTGTCCAGTCCCGTTTGATCATAAATGCGCTTGACGAATAGCTCCGGCTTCTTTTGCTGCCATTCTTTGAGCGCCTGGATGGGTGTTTTGGCACCGATGGCCCGTTGTGGAATGTGGTGGTTGTAAAGCTTTAAATAGTTGAGCAAGGTCTTCTCCAGG